>DATEGI010000089.1:0-4575 GCA_035280205.1 Terriglobales bacterium
CGGACTGGATGCTGGAAGACAGTTTGCCGGCGCGGCTGGGCTTACAGATTCATAAGTTCGTTTGGGATCCGGCGCTGAAGGGAGTCTGATTCGAGCTATTAGCCCCAAGCTACTGGCTAGGAGCTGGAAGCCAGCAGTTAACAGGCGGCAAAGCCGCCCTGAAATTGCATCTTACATGGCTGACGTTCACAACCGCATGGCCGATCGTGGCTTCAAATCCCCGGCAGTGGTGTTGCTGAGCGGGGGGATGGATTCGTGTGTGTGCGCGGCGCTGGCGGCGCGCGACCACGATGCCGCCGCCCTGCACGTCAGCTACGGACAACGCACGGAAAAGCGCGAGAGGGAAGCTTTCCTGGCCATCTGCGACCGCCTTGCCATCCGCAAGCGCCTGCTCATCCGCAATGACGCGCTGCACGCCATCGGCGGCTCCGCCCTCACCGATCCGGAGTTGCAGGTACCCACCGCTGCTGAGGTCATCGGCGGTGAGATTCCCATCACCTACGTTCCCTTTCGCAACGCCCACTTTTTGGCCGTGGCGGTGAGTTGGGCAGAGGTGCTGGGCGCGGATAAAGTCTATATCGGAGCGGTGGCTCAAGATAGCTCAGGCTACCCCGACTGCCGCCCGGAATATTACCGTGCTTTTAACGAGGTGGTGCGCAGGGGCACGCGCGAGGGGCGGATTGAAATCACCACGCCCCTCATCGGCATGCGCAAGTCCCAGATTGTGCGCCTCGGCCTTGAATTAGGCGCGCCCTTCGATTTAACGTGGTCCTGTTACAGCCGCGAGGATCGCGCCTGTGGCGTGTGCGATAGCTGCGTGTTGCGCCAGCGTGCCTTTCAGAATGCCGGCGCGCGCGATCCCGTCGCCTACTTGGCGCCGGCGGTACCGGGCTGATGGCGGCAACGGCAGCGACGAGTTTGGCAAGAGAATTTCGGCATTGAGCCGGGAGGCTGACATGAAGCAGCGGCTAACTATTAGCGTGATGGCAGTGCTGGCGGTGGCCCTTATGATTCCGCCCGCCTGGTCGCAGAGCATGGCGACCGTGAAAGGTAAGTGCATGGATGCTCAGGGCAAACCAATCGCAGGAGCGACGGTGGAGTACGCCAACCAGGACAGCGGCCAGAAGTACAGCCTGAAGACCAACAAGAAAGGGGAATTCTTCTCCCTGGGTGTTGCGCCGGGCAAGTACAAGATTACGCTGATCCAGAACGGGCAAGTACTGTTCTACTTCAGCGGCGTGCAGGTGCAGCTCGGGTCGGACGAAAACGAGACCGACTTCAACCTGCAGAAAGAGCAGGCCGCGGCCAAGCAGAGGGCCGAATCACAGTTGACGCCGGAGCAAAAGGCGCAGCAGGAAAAGGTCCAGAAGGAAAACGCCACTATCAAGACGCTGAATGAAAAGCTGGCGGCAGCGTCAGCGGCAGAGCAGGCGGGCAACTACGACCAGGCGGTTTCGGTCCTTAAAGAAGCCACCACCATTGATCCCAACCGCGACCTGCTGTGGTTCAAGCTGGGCGACGCCATGCGCGGCTCAGCTACCAAGCAGACCGATGCCGCGCAAAAGACCCAGATGTACAACGACTCGATTGCCGCGTACCAAAAGGCGCTAACCATCAAGCCCAACGATGGCGCCTATCTCAACAACCTGGGCGACGTTCAGGCCAAGGCGGGCAAGACGGACGACGCCATCAAGACATTCACCCAGGCGGCCCAAGCGGACCCCACCCATGCCGCCCAGTACTACTTCAACCTGGGTGCGGTGCTGACCAACAGCGGTAAGGTTGATGACGCGGTGCAGGCCTTCGATAAGGCCATTGCTGCCGATCCCACCAAAGCCGATGCCTACTACTGGAAAGGCGTAAACCTGCTGGGCAAGGCGACCACCGACAAGACCGGCAAGATGACCGCGCCTGAGGGAACTGCCGAAGCCTTCAACAAGTACCTGGAACTCTCGCCGCAGGGCACCTACGCCGATGCCGCCAAGCAGATGCTGGCCAGCATCGGAGCATCGGTGGAGACTAGCTTCGGGAAATCCAAAAAGAAAACTACGTCCAAACGGCAGTAGTGTAAGGACAAGGACTACACGGGCGGCGTTCGCGCCGCCCTTTGTTTTGCCCGGTCAGCGAGGTCGCTCCAGCGTTCATGCACCATCGTGCAGGACAGATGCGCCTTTCGCCATAGCCCATAGTGCCGTCTTTCAGGTAGATTGAGTTCTTCCCCCTATACTGCGCCGCGCGCCAGGCAAACGCGCCGGCGTGTCTCCCGGAGGACATCATCGCTACCCCGGCTCAAGCGCCAGACCCCGCCCCCCAGCATTCAGCCGCCTCTATCGCGGCCACCAACAACCTGCTGGCCAGCATGCTGCGAGTTTCCGACAAGGTGAGTGACCTCATCTTTTCACCTGGCCGTCCGCCCCAGGTGGAACTTAACGGCCAGCTCACACCGGTGGATCATCTGCACGCGCTCAGTCCCGATGACACACGCCGCATTGCCGGCGATCTGATCGGCAACAACAAGCAAGCAGTGACCAAGCTGCGCGAGCAGGGAGCCTGCGACATTTCCTACAGCCTGCCGGGCTCGGCCCGCTTCCGGGTCAACATCTTCATACAGCGCGGCACCTGCGCCATTGTGATGCGGGTGATCCCCAACACCATCCCTGATTTCGCCGGCCTGCACCTGCCGCCGCAACTGGCCGAAATCGTGGGACTGAAAAACGGGATCGTGCTTATCACCGGGCCCACCGGCTCAGGCAAGTCTTCGACGATGGCGGCGATTGTGGGCCGGGTGAACCAGGAACGCGCCTACCACATCATCACCATCGAAGACCCCATCGAGTTTCTGCACACCCACCAGCGCTCAACGATTCACCAGCGCGAATTACACAGCGATACACCCAGTTTCGCACTGGCGCTGCGCGCCGCCCTGCGGCAGGCGCCCAAAGTGATTCTCGTGGGCGAGATGCGAGACCGCGAAACCATCGAGATCGCCCTGGAAGCTGCCGAAACCGGCCACCTGGTGCTTTCCACGCTCCACACCATTGATGCGTCAAAGACGGTAGAGCGCATTATCGGCGTTTTCCCGCAGTCGGAACAGCAAGGCATTCGCAACCGACTGGCGCGCTCGTTCCGCTACATCATTTCCCAGCGCCTGCTGCCGCGCAAAGATGGCAGCGGCCGCGTAGCGATCATCGAGATTCTGACCTCGACCCTGCGCACCCGCGAATACGTCGAGAAAGGCGAGCGCGACGGCAAAAGTCTGCTGGATGCCATGCGCACCGGCAGCCAGGACAACATGCAGCACTTCGATGGCGAAATCGAAAAGCTCATCCGCGCCGGCGTGATTGATATGGAAACCGGCCTCTCCTACGCCACCAATGCGGGCAACCTTCGTCTGGAACTGGCCGACTTGGCCGGCCCTCCGCCTCCCGAGCCGCAACCGGAACCGCCCAAGGCCGAGTCGGCCGGCGAAACCGAGCTGGAAATCGAGCGCTGAAACAACCAAATTCACCACAGAGACACAGAGGCACAGAGAAAAACCGAATTCTTTCGGGAGTTCTGAAATCGTGGTAAGAGCAGGTTCAGGGCGACCGGGCGCCTGGGAGTGCCGGTGAATCCTATGCTCCCAGCTTCTCCCGCAATCGCTGATAGGTAGTCTCCAGAGCTTCGGGAAGGACGCGAGTCTCCGCTGTTGTGGTCATGAAGTTGGTGTCGGCTGACCAGCGGGGAAGCAGGTGCATATGGATGTGTCCGGCCACTCCGGCACCGGCCGCCTGCCCGATGTTCATGCCCACGTTGAGGCCGTCGGGGCGGTACACCTGGCGCAGCACGTTCTCCAGCCGTTGCGAAATGTCCATCATCTCGTGGGTCGCATCGCGATGGAGTTTCTGCAGTTCATCGAGGTGCTCGTAAGGGACGATCATCACGTGCCCGGAAGTGTAAGGAAAAGCGTTGAGGATCACGTAACACAGGGAGCCGCGGTAAACGATTCCGGCTTTCGCATCTGCCAGCTTGGGAGCTTCGCAAAAAATGCAGTCCGCGGGTTTGCTTGCGCCGCTCACGTAAGCATAGCGCCACGGCGTCCACAGATAGTCCATGCCGCCGAGAGTAGCAGAATAAGGCAGGTTTTCCGAGTCAAGCCGCACGCGTTCGCCGCAAATACCCCATGCACACGCGTCAGGGCAATTCCGGCAAACCGAAATTCTTACGGCTGGTTTGACACTTTTTGCAAGCGGTTGCTATAGTCGAAGGGTTCCGTAGAGACGCGGGTTCCCGTTAGATGATCCGCCGGCTGAAAGTATTGTTCAGCGCAGTGTCGGACGGGTCAACCACACCGAGATACAAGCCAGCAGTTCATCTGTCTAGCTCGTTCACCCCGCGGCTTTCGGGTGCACCGGTATCCTTATGGCGCTCGAAGACACAGTTACCAGCAACCTGCAGGCCGGGTTTGCATCTGAGTCCTCGGAACGAGAATCGCGAATGACTTCGCAGCCCGCCCACTCCACGCAGCCTCCAAAAGAAAACATGACAACTGACGATTTCGCCACCGCACTGGAAACCTTCACCCCTGAACCCGAG
>DATEGI010000090.1:0-19094 GCA_035280205.1 Terriglobales bacterium
AAGGCGGCAATCACCGGCATATCGCGGCCGTTAATTGTCGCTGTCGTGGCGGCGCTCAAACCGATGCCGCGGATCGTCAAGGACGCTCCGGGCGCCACCCGCGCGGGCGCAACCGAGTCTCCGTAGAAAACGCGCCCCCGGTAGCGGAAGTCTGGCCGGCCATCACCGCGGAAGTCGGCGACCCCCAGCTTGAAATTGCCGCTCTCCAGAAAACGCGCGTTCAGTACCGTAGTCCCACTGTCGGTGCTGTTGAAGTAAGAGGCCGCGACGTTGGGCAGAGCACCGGCGCCCGCCGTGTCCGGCCATATCCCGATCACCGGCTGCACCTTAGTTTCAGTAGCCTTCCCTGCCTCATTCAGAGCGGTGGCCTTCACCGTGATAGTACGGTCGGCGCGGGCTGCGAGCGAGTAGTAGTTAACACTGCCGTAGGGCGAAAGCGAGCCCGCCCAGTTGCCGCCTACCGGCACCCGGCCCGGTGCGGAAAACGTTCCCGCACTCCCGCCGCTGGGAAGGGCGCTGCCTGACATTACGAAATCGTGGATAACGTCGTCGCCCTGGTTGAGGGTGAGCGTGATTGTCGCTGCCGTTCCTGAGGGCGCTACTTGGCCTCCTCGATACGGCCCTACAGCGGCAAAATCGGCGCAGGCGGGATCCAGACTTTCCACGCTGACCTGATACTGCGCGCTGGTATCTCCTTGGGGAAATTCCAGGCCCGCTAATTCGAAATAACCCTCCAGCGCGGGATCATTGGAGCCAAACTTATCGTAACGCTGGCCACCGTTGTCGGTGAATCCGGTGACCGGATTGCCGGCATTGCCGCGGAAAAGGAAACCGGAGATGGATGCCGCCGAGTAGAGGTGGGAAGGCAGGCCGGTAGTGGGATCAATCCAGCGCGCCACTACTTTAACCCCCTGCATCGGCTGCCCTGCTCCTCCGTTTCTCGCTCGGAAATAAACGCTTCCGCGCACCCGCGCCGTGTGGTCGCGAAAGACTTGTTTGTCGGGAAAATTGCCTACATCCGCGCCCGTCGCCGGGTACAGGGAGGAGACAGCCGCCCGGTCATCCATCTTGAGCTCATCGCCGGCGGTGAAACACACGGTCGAACCCGGGCAAGGAGGATCGAGCGCATGCATCACTGGGAAGCCGAGGAAATCGTCGGTCACAGGAAATGGCCGGCGCGTGAAAACATTGTTGTTGAGGTCGGCCCAGTCAAGGCCCAGAACGCGTCCCAGCACCCGGACCAAGTGGTACTTGAAGTCAGCCAACACAGCCAAGGTCTGGGCGCAGTTGCCGTTCAGTACCACCAGTGCGTGCGCCAGGTGAGCGTCGGCACTGTAGCTGTCTGGTCCGCCATAGACCGCATTGCTGCTGCACATGTCGGCCCCGCCCGCACCCTGGCCCAGCAGAGCGTCCGTCACTTTGCCATCCTGGTCGTAGACAATCGCAATCGGCTTGGCCAGGGCAGTGGGCTGAATGTCGGCGGGCAGGTTGATCTGGCCGTAGTCAATAAAGACCACGTTGCCGCCATTCACGTCCTCAGCAAGTTGTCCGGCGCGAGTGGCGCTTAGCGCGGCGGTAGGCACCGACGTCCAGCGCGAAAAAGCGTCGGCCACGAAGGCGTTGGCCTCCGCCTGCGGCAGCACGGGGCTCAGGTCTCCCTGATCGGTGTAGTACAGCACCGTTCCTTGCGGCCAGGTAAGCGGCGTGCCTGCCGTACCGGCGTTAAACCCACTCACACCCGCCACCTTCAGAGGACCACCGGCACGCACTGTAGGGGGAGACGAGAGCACTCCGGCAGCGAAAACGACGCAAAGCGCGGTAATCGCACAATAACTGCCGAGATCACTACGACCGGCTTTGTGCTCGCGCGTCATTCGGCTGCCGCTTTTCTTATGCGGCCGACAAAATCCCGGTAACGGTATCTTGAGGACGCACGCATGCTGGTCTCGCCGGCGGATTCGTCCTGCTGCGGCAACAGCAGGCGCTGTTGCTCGGCTCGAAGGACGATGTTCCCTCCGGCATCCCGATCAAACTGCCCCAGGCGCCCGCCCACCACACTCGTAAGCCCAGCGGGGCTGCGCGGATAAAGGAAAAGCAGCAGAAGCTGCCCGACACGAAACTGCGGGCCGCTGTCCCAAGCCCCCGCCCATTGCGTGAGGATGAAAGTTTGGCCACGCTCGGTGCCGCGCAGGGCGCGCTCCACCTGCAGAGTAATCTGGACTAGTGGCACCCTGTCCGGCTGCGATGCCGGGTATTCCACGCGCAGCACGCGGCCGGCGAAGATGAATCCTGCCTTCTTTGTCAGCTGGGTCAGGCTGAGAGGAGCGGGGCCAGTGGTCTGGGCTACCGAGCAATATCCCAGTCCCGCCGCCAACAGAGCCACCCGCCATGCGCGGAGGTGCAAGCTGGGGCTCACAGCAGAAACCTGAGGGGCCTTACTCTGCTCACTTCAAGTCTAGTTCTTCTTTTGGTACGCGGAACCAAAAGCCGAGATAATCTGCGATCTGGACTCCCAAAGCGGGAATAACGCTGCAGGGTAGGCGACGGCTCAGGACGGGTGGGAATCGTGCCCGAAGGCTGATAGATAGGCTCCTGCCAGCAGCAACAGCCCCATAAGAAAAGCCCAGATCATCAGGGTAACGGAAATGGAGAAGGGCCCGTAGGCTTCCTGGAAGTTGAGCCGGGGCAGGGCCATGATGTAGGCGTACTTGAGCACCTCCGACGCCAGGCCGGTCATCACCGCCGCCGGCAATACTGCCTGGGCCGGCACTCGGCCATTGGGCAGCACCCAGTAAATCAAGAAGAAAATGGCGAAACTGGCGGCGATGGCAAAAGTTTTCATCACCAGGAAGGCGGCGGCGCGGAAAACGAAGTTGGAGCTGTGCCCCAGGAACATAAACTCCAGCAGTTGCTGGTTTCCCGCCGCCAGAAACACGGAAAGCAATGCCAAGCAACCACAACTAAAAGCAAGTCCCAGCGAAATCAGCTGGTTACCCAGATACGAACGGTTTTTTGTGAAGCCCCACACCCGGTTCAGCGCCACTTCTAGCGGCACAAACACCCCGGTTGACGTAATGAGCAACATGACCAGGGAGAACAACTGCACGCGGTGCCGGGCACCTACCAAAGCGTTGAGGTTTCGGATAACAAAATCCTGTCCCGCCGGCAGGTAGTCGCGCAGCAACTGCAACACCACGTTGTACATAAGCGGGGAGTGGAAAACCCGCCGGATCAATGTCATCAGCAGTACGACAAACGGGAAGAAGGAGAGAATGGCGTTCGCCGCCACAGAAAAGGCGAAAGTATGCACCTCCGTGCGCATCAGGTACCGCAGAGTTGGCAACAGTTGCTTGGTCCACGGAGGCCGCACCGCAACCGGGGGCGGCGCAGGCAAGGTCAGAGCGCCGGGGTTGGCAACAGAATCGGGCTTGGCAGCTTCGTGCACCTGCAGGAATCGTACCAAAGTGGACGAGAATGAGACCGATTACTCCGGTACAGCGTCAAGATGCGCCAAAACGTGCCAAGTAAAAACACCCAGGAAAAAACGTTTTAAAAGGGGCTTACATCGGAATAAGAGTTAATTAATTTGCTTTACAAAGGTGTGACTTCCTGAATATCATCTCCTGCTTGCTGCACGAAAATTGACGGCAGCGAGTCTGGCCGTGAGGCCAGGAGATTTAAGTTGATGTTCATTTTCCGCAGCAGAGTTATCACGCGTGACATGTTTGGGCTCCGGAGTCTGCCGCTGTAATCCACACGGCGGGTGACTCGGGGGCCCTTTCTGTTGCACCTCGTAAGCGGAAGCCGCACATCAGAATTCTCCTCGGTTTTTGCCCCCCGCCTCCGAACCTGGAGTCTAAGGCGACGACGTGGAGAGCATACTTGACGAATGTCGAAAGGAGTTTCTTCAGTGAGAGAGAAGGGTACAGTAAAGTGGTTTAATGGGGCGAAAGGTTACGGCTTCATTCAGCGGTCTACGGGGGAAGATGTATTCGTGCATTTTTCCGCTATCCAGGAGAACGGCTATCGCACTCTGAATGAGGGCGAAACCGTCGAGTTCGATCTGCTGAAAGGCCCCAAAGGCTACCAGGCTGCGAACGTAGTCCGCGTCTAGCGCGCCTGCTGATTTGTACCCTCTTGGCCAACGCCGAGAGGGTTTTTTCCCGCGTTTTTCTGATATCAGTTGAACCTAATCAGTTATCAGCGAGCGCAACCGCCCGCTTCGGCTTCCCTGCTTTTCACAAATTGGAACACCGTTTCGAGCGGCCCCGCAAAGCGGATGCGGACCCCAAAACATACTCATGCTGCGGACTCCCTTCACGCCAGCCGGCGCCCGCACAGCTTTTCCAGAACATGAACAGGAGCTGCGTCCGGCGCCACCAGCGCCGCCGCGGGAATAATGAACGTCTGTTCCAGGGCGAACTGCCCGGAAAGAGCGGCGTGCGGCACGCCGTCGGTGTACACCAGCCAGGTGGCCAGAGGCGGGAAGGCTAGGCGGGTCTTGTCCCCCCCGCTCTGAAAGCGGGAATTCTCCTTTAGCCAGTTGTGAAAGCGCAGCATGAATTCATCGTAGGGCGAACGTTCGCTCACCGGCAGCCGGGCGGCCCGGAGTAGGTGGACTAGGCGCGCGCGCAGGCCGGACCCCGCGCGGCAAAGCTCACCCAACCCCGCCTCCAGCGCGTAATGCTCCGCCAGAGCCGGAAAACGCTCTCCCACCAGCCAGACCCGCTCCTGGCTGGGATTGATATTGGTGAATACACGCAATATGCGTCCGCCTCGCGTGGGCCGGCTGGGAAAGGCGTCCACGTGCAGCAGGTCGTTTCGCTTGTGCAGCGGCAAGTCCCGGCCCTGCTCCTCCAGCGGCCGGAAGCTGGCATAGTCCAGCTGGAACTTTCCCGCATAGGGGCTCAGAAACCGGCTCACAAAACCGGCCACCGCGCTGGAATATGCGCGCATGATGCCGTGCATGCGATTCTCGTTCTCTTGCCCGTCGGAGAAGCCGCGCAGCAGGTCTTCTCCCGGGCGGTAAGAGATATTCTTGTGCAGTCGGGAATCCATGTGGCGTTGGCTGATCAGGTAATTGCGGTCGTTCTCGGCCAATGGGAAAGGTGGGTTTGAAAACAATAGAATTTCGCCCTTTTCCAGCAGCTCACAGCACTGGCGGCCACGAAGCCCCGCCTCCGCCTCGGCTGACCAGCCCTGCGGCCCGAAGTCGGTGATCTTCCTCCAGCCCGTCGACGTGACCATGGATTGCGGCGGTGGCATCACTAAAAGTTTACTGCAATTCCAGAGACACGAGCGCCCCCTCGCCGGCGCCCATAGCCCGATAGTTAACGGCAACTTTGCGGTCATGCCACTGGCAGGAAAATTGATCCGCGCCGATCAGCGCCATTTTCTGGTAGTCGCCGGTCAGAATCCTCCACGTCTTGCCCCCGGCACGCACGCTCAGGGTGGCCGCCGGCGCCGCCGCGCAATTCACTGACAGCAGAGTTCCCTTCAGGTAATGGATGGGGCCATCCTTCGGCAACTGCGCCTGCTCTGCAGCTTTGGCTGTCTCATCCGGCTTCGGGGCAGTCTTCTTCGGCCGCCACTGCGGAGCCGTGTAATCGTCCGCCGGGCGGCCCAGAATTTCCACCCGCTCCCGCGTACGCGCCTGGTCCATCTCCTGCATTTGCTGGTTGGCCTGTTCTGCGATCTTGGGATCTTTACTGGCGGCCAGATTTTGCAGCAGCGCCGTCGCATCATCCCACTTGCGGGCAAAGATGTAAGCTTGCGCCAGATTGGCGCGGTAACTTTCGTTTCGTGGGCTGAGTTGTACCGCGGTCGTCAGGCTCCGGATGCAAAGCCGCAAATCGCCGCTTTCCATTTCCGCCAGGCCGAGCAGGTTGTAAGCGTCGGCAAACTGCGGGTTCAGACGGACGGCATCCTTCAGATCGGACTTGGTGGCCTCCACCTCTTCCGGCGAGAGCTTCTCGCCACCGCGGTGGCGCAGCACCGCGGAATAATAGTGCACCCAGGCATCGGCGGAGTTGAGCTTGGCCGCTTGTTCAAAACAGTCCGCGGCATTGTCTAAATCGTCTTTTTGCAGATACGCGTACCCCAGGTCGCGCAAAGCCATCGCATTGTCCGGATGCTGCTGCAGCAGCTGCTGCAGTGCCTGCATCCCACGCTGCTGGTGCGCGTCCATGTGCACGTCCAGACCGGCAAGCATGGCTTCCGCATCTGCCGCAGGAATTTTGTCGGCGCTGTAGGTGTTCGCCATGGTGACGTCCACCGGTAGTTTTACTGTGCGGTACACCGCCTGCGGCGAAAGATAGTAGTTCTTCACCTGCTGTTCCAGTTGCTGAAAACTCATCCCGAATGCCTGCTGCACGGCCTGCTCCACCGGAACGTGCTGTCCCTCTACCAGGCCGAAGTATTCGCCCGCGGTGGGCATTTTCTGCATGTCAAACAGGTAGTGCACCAGCACCCACGATTCTGCGTAGTAGAGGGAACGGCGGTCGCTCAGATTGTAGGTTTTCGAGTCCGGCTGCACCTGCAGCACTTCCGCGAACGGAATCCACTTGGAACTGCGCAGCAATTGCAGGTAGCCCTGCGGCGGCTTGCCGATCTGCACGCCTTCGCGCAGCACCTCGATGGTGGAAAAGTAGTCGGCGAACCCTTCATCGAACCACAGCGGCGTGGCCGGATAATTGCCGTCGAGCAGCACGTGCGCGTACTCGTGGAAAACAGTGGTCCAGGCGTTGCCCGCGGAAAGGTCGAGCACAACGTAGTCCCGGTCCGGCCGGCTCACAAAGAATCCGCTCAAGTCCACCGCCTTGCCCTCGTAAACCGGCACGTGGGCCTGCATCTCGTCGCTGCTGCGGAAGGCAATGATGGTGAGCGGAACCGGAACATTCACTTCGCTCCGCAGAATCAGCTGCCCAAACAGCGCCCGCATCTGCTCGAAGCGCAACAGCACCTGCCGGCCGCGGTCGGCGCCGGCATCGGTGTTCAGCACAAAATGCGCGGAGCGCACCTGGTTCCACGTATCCGCCCGCGCGCCCAGACAGAACAACACTGTGCAGGCGAGCAACAGGTAGTGAAGCCGTGGGCGGTGCATCGCTGAACCCCGGAAGTGAAACTGCCTATCTAAGATGCTAGCACTTAGAATCGCGGGCTGCCGCAGGTCCGCCATGTTTCGTTCCTGCTTTAGCCTCGTTTCGTTCCTGTTTTAACCTCATCCTGGCTTCCTGCTTTAGCTTAGGGCTGCAACGCGAGCGTGGGAGTCATTTCCAGGCCCGTCTCCTAAAATCCAGACCGGTCCGTAGTTCACTGGCGAAAAAGCGAACGCGCATGGAGCCAGAGGGGGCATTTCCTGACCGGTCTCGTAGAACACAGACCGGTCTCTTTGAACACAGACCGGTCTCGTAGAGACCGGATGAAAGATCGGTTCCCAGGACTGCCGTCCTGGGCTTTACTATGGCGCGCCTACGGCGCTGAGTTCTCCGAGGTGCAAGCATTCTTGTGTTTTACGGAGCGCCCGTTGCACCGACCGTCAAGTTCGCCCTTTTAAGCTGGCCAGCACCTGGCTTCAAACTCGATGTTGACGGGCTGAATGCTGACCGCTGATGGCTGAATGCTGGCTTCTGGCCCTGCTACACTGGCATCTAACAGGTCAAAAGTTCAGGAATCATGCCCGTTTCCATCGCCCGGCTGCGTTACTGGTTTATCGGCAGCGCCATTTTCCTGGCGGCCGTGGTGGCTGCCTTTTACCTGTACGCGCGCTGGCAAACCGGCCAGGTGGTACATGTTCTGCCTAAGCCCCTGGGCATCACCATTCAACAGACCACGCAGGGATTCGCGCTCTCCAAATCCGAGGGCGGGCGCACGCTGTTCACGGTGCGCGCCTCGCGGGCGGTGCAGTTCAAGGCGGGCGGGCGGGCCACGCTGCACGACGTCACCATCGTGGTTTACGGCAAGCAGTCCAACCGTTTCGACCAGATCTACGGCAAGCAGTTCGAATACGACCCCAAGTCCGGCAATGTGATCGGGGTGGGCGAAGTCCACATGGACCTGCAGAGCAACGCCCAGGGCCCGTCCCGGCCGGACCAGGCCCCGCCGGAGGTGACGAAGAACCCGGTCCACGTTGACACCAGCGACCTGACCTTCAACCAGAAGACGGGCGATGCGGCCACGCCGGCGCTGGTGCGCTTCAGCATGCCACAGGCGAACGGTTCGGCGGTGGGCGCGACCTATAACGCAAAAGAGAATTCGCTGACGCTGAGTTCGCAATTCGACCTGACCACAAGCGGCGACGACTCCATGCACATAGTGGCTGCGCATGCGGTGATGACCAAGGTTCCGCGGCAGATTGTGATGACGCAGCCACAGGTTAGGCGCAGCGATGAGCACTTGTCCGCAGACCAGGGCACGATCTTTTTGCGCGCCGACAACACGGCTTACCGCCTGCTAGCGGTGGGCAACGTGCGCGGCGACACCATCAGCGATGCTCCAACGCACCTGCAGGCGGCACAGGGTGATTTCCAAATTGCACCCCACAACCAGGTGCAGTCGGGCGTGCTGTCCGGTGAAGTGCATGTGCAGGCCACGGGCAATCAGTTGGCGGAAGCACAGAGTCGGCGCGCTTACCTTCGCTTCGGGCCAAAGAATGTTCTCGACCACATTCGCGCCGTAGGAGCAGTGCAGATGGTTCAGCACCGCGCACCTTCGCCGGATGGCCAGCCGCAGCAGACTGAGGTGGATGCCGATGCGGTGGATTTCACCGTCAAGCCGGGCAGCATCCTCGACCATGCTGATACCTCCGGCAGGGCGCAGATTGTAATTCTGTCGGCCAATAACCCGCCCAAACAGACGGGTTCGCGCCCGCCCCGCGCCCGGCCCGCAGGACCGGTTCGCACCACGGTAACGGCGCGCACATTTTACGCCACCTTCACCGACCAGAACCGCATGAAGACTCTGCACGGCGCGCCGAACGCCAAGATCGTTTCCGTCACCCCTGGCCAGCCGCAGCGGATCAGCACCAGCCGGGTGCTCGACGTGGCCTTTGCCCCTGACGGGCAGGTTAGCAACCTGGTGCAGACGGGCAACGTGCATTACATCGAGGACCAACGCCAAGGCTGGGCGCAGAACGCGGCCTACAACCCTGGCGACGGCAACTTGCTGCTCACCGGATCACCGCGGGTGGTAGATGGCGGCACGACAACCACGGCGGACCGCATTCGCATGGTGCGCACGACGGGAGAGGCCTTTGCGAACGGAAATGTAAAGTCCACCTACAGCGACCTGAAACCTGATCCTTCCGGGGCGATGCTAGCCGGTTCCGACCCCATCCACGTCACCTCCGCCAGCATGACTGCGAATCGCAATACGGCCGTTGCCGTCTACGTGGGCGCGGCGCGCTTGTGGCAGGACGGCAACATTGTGCAGGCTCCGACCATCACTTTTAACCGCAACAATCGTACTGTGCATGCCCAGGCAGATACCGATTACCGCGTCGCCACGCTCTTCGTGCAGACCGATGCCACGGGGAAGGTTACGCCGGTGAATGTGGCCTCAGACCAACTCACCTATCTGGACCAGATCCGGCAGGCGCGGTTTTTAGGCGGAGTGGTGGCTAAGATGACGGATGGCATGCTGAATGCCGACCAAGCCACGGTTTACTTGCTCCCGCGCCAGCAGAAGTCGGGTGTGAAGGCGGCGGCGAATGAGCCGAGCGCCAGCCAACTAGATCACGTTGTGGCCGACGGCCACGTGGTGCTGACTCAACCCACTCGGCACGGCCAGGGAGATCATCTGGTGTACACAGCAGCGGATGGCAAGTACGTTTTGAGCGGCGGATCGCCGAGCATTTTTGATGCCGAACGCGGCACCGTGCAGGGCGATTCGTTGACTTTCTATAATCGCGATGATAGGGTGCTGGTCGAAAGCGCGCCTTCTCCCCCCATCGCTCAGTCAAGAGTGACGAAGTAATGCATACACTCTCCACCCAGGAAGTTTGTAAGGCTTATCGCGGCCGGCGGGTCGTGAACGGCGTCAGCCTCAACATCGAGCAGGGCGAAGTGGTCGGCCTGCTTGGCCCCAACGGCGCCGGCAAGACCACAACCTTCTATATGGTGGTGGGCCTTACGCCACCCGACGAAGGCCGCGTGCTGATGGACGGAGAAGAGATTACGCGCGTGCCCATGTACCTGCGGGCCCGCCACTACGGCATCAGCTACCTGCCCCAGGAAGCCTCAGTGTTCCGCAAGCTGACGGTAGAGGAGAACATTCTGGCCGTGCTGGAAGCACAGCCCATGTCCTGGCACGAGCGCCGGGAGAAGACCGAGCGCCTGATTGACCAGCTTGGGCTGGGCGTCATCCGCAAGAATAAAGGTTATGCCCTCTCCGGGGGCGAGCGCCGGCGCGTAGAAATAGCTCGCAGCCTGTGCATTTCCCCCAGATTTATCCTGCTGGACGAGCCCTTTTCCGGCATTGACCCCATCGCCGTGCTCGACCTGCAGAAGATCATCTTTGACCTCAAATCCAGCGGCATCGGCATCCTGGTAACCGACCACAACGTGCGCGAGACCCTTTCCGTCACCGACCGCGCCTACATCATCAACGAAGGCCGCATCTTCCGCACCGGCACCCCCGAACAACTGGGCAGCGATCCGGAGGTGCGGCGGGTGTACCTGGGAGAGAGTTTCTCCCTGGTGTAGGTGGATTTGGCGGCAGGCAAACCCCTCTCAGGGTTACATCTAAGTAACCCCAGAAACTGTGAAAATTGGAAAGAGCCGACCTGGGTTTTCTTATCGTATTGAAAATCAAGGGTTACGTAGGTCATGCATTTTAGTTGCCAACTTCTTGGGTGGGAGCCTCGAATGGGTGTAATCTGAATTCAGCCAGACTTGGGCCGCTATGGTGTTACTCCAGCCAAAACTGAACCTGAAGGTCACGCAGAAGCAGATTCTGACGCCTGGCCTGGTGCAGATGGTCAGCGTGCTTGCGCTCAACAAGCTTGAGCTCAAGGACATGATCAACGCCGAGATTGTGGAGAACCCGGTCCTGGAGGAGATGGATTCCACTGTCCCCCTGTTGGACGAGGTGGCCAGCAAGGAAGAGGACCGTGAGCGGGTGGCCGCCGCCGACGAACCCATCGTACAGGCGGAAAAGAAAGATCCCTTCGACGAAATAGATTTTGGCTCCTTTTTTCAGGACTACCTGGACCCCGGATACCGCAGCCAGGGGGAAATGGAGTCGGTAGAGAAGCCCTCCTTTGAGAACTTCCTGTCCCGGCCTTCCACCCTGACTGACCACCTGATGTGGCAGTTGGGCTCGCTGCCAGTGCGGCGCGAAGTGGCGGCGGCCGCCGAACTAGTGATCGGGAACCTGAATGAAGACGGCTACCTGATCGCAACAGACGAAGAGTTGCTGTCAGGGGCGCGGCTGCCTGTGACAGGTTCGATCTCGCCCACACGGAATGGCGCGAGCGGCGCCAGTGAGAACGGAAGCGTTATCGAGCTGGCAGCCTCGGCGGCGCATAAGCCGATAGTGCATGAGGCTCCACCGCAAGATGCCCAGGAGCCCGCAGCGGCGTTTCAGGAACCGGCAGCGCCGGAGACCGCGACTGCGGTAGCTGAGCCGGTAAACGTGCAGGCCGAAAACCAGGGCCCGGCGCTGTTTGACGCTGAGGCCCTCAAAGAAGCGATTGGACTGGTGCAGCACCTGGACCCGGTGGGGGTGGCCAGCCGCGATCTGCGCGAATGTCTGCTGGTGCAGCTGCAGCATCAGGCGGAGGACCAGAAGCAGCTCAAGAACGGGGAATCGGCAGCGGCTACGCAGCTGATTTCCGATGCGGTCGCCATCGTGGACAAGCACCTGCGAGAACTGCAGGGCAAGCAGTACAAGGAGATCGGCCGCGCCATCAGCCGCCCGCTGGAGGCGGTGATGCAGGCCGTAGAACTCATCAAGACACTCGACCCCCGCCCTGGCCAGCGCTACAACAAAACCGAGCCGCGGCTAATCGAGCCCGACGTGGCTTTCGCTAAGCAAGGGGACGAGTGGATCGTCCTGATGAACGAAGACGACGTGCCGCAGCTGCGACTGAATCCTGCCTACCGCCGTCTGCTGCAGCGCGATGCCGCGGAAAAGGATGTGCGCAACTATGTAAAGGAGCGCTACAAGTCCGCCATCCAGCTGATCAAGAATATCGAGCAGCGCAAGCAGACCATCCTGAAAGTTTGTTACGCCATTATCGGCCGCCAGCGCGACTTCCTGGAACGGTGCATAGACCAGCTCAAGCCCATGATGATCAAGGAAGTGGCGGAGGAAATCGGGGTGCATCCCTCCACCGTCAGCCGCGCCGTAGCCAACAAGTACACGCACACCCCGCAGGGCGTTTTCGAGCTCCGTTATTTCTTTAGCGAGAGCGTGAATGGCCCGGAGGGCGGCGCCACCTCGCTGCTCATCCTGAAACGCCGGGTCAAGAAGCTCATCGAGGAAGAAGATCCCGCCAGGCCGTTGACCGACGAGCAGATCACCCGCATCCTCCAGTCGCAGGGTATCCAGGTCACTCGCCGCACGGTCGCGAAGTATCGGGAGGACATGCGCATCCCGAGTACCCACCAGCGCAGAGTGAAAAGCTAGTTGCAGTAGCTGTTTCCCGGCAACTGTAGGTATTCCGATCAGGAGGGGCAGTCGATGAACGTGGAATACACCGGCAGGCAGTTCGAAATCACTCCCCGCATCCGACAAGAAGTAGAAACGGCGTTAGCGAAAATCGTAAAAATCCTCGGCGACAATTTCAAAACCAAGGTGATTCTGACGGTGGAGAAGCATCGCCACAAGGCGGAAATCACCATCAACCCGCGCAATCATTCCCTGGTCGGCCTGGCGGAAGCGGCTGACATGCTGGCCGCCATTGGCGCGGCCATGGAGCGAATCGAGCAGCAGGCAGTGAAGTACAAGGCCCGCTGGCGAACCAAAAAGCGCCAGCCCAAAGACAAGTGGAACGGGCAGGGAGGGCAGGAGGAGCTGCGCATTGCCGTGGGCGCCTCGGCTGAAACCGCCGTGCCGCTGGTGGCGCACAACTATCCGGCAGCGCCCCGCGCCAGCGAGCCTCACATTGTGCGCTCGCGCAACGGCGTGGCCATGCGCCCGCTGACTATCGAAGAGGCGGTGAAGGAAGCGCAGTTCCGCGATCACGACGTGTTTGTGTTCCGCGATCCGAACGGCAAGGTGATGGTGCTGCACCGTACCAAAGACGGGAAGATGGAGTTGATTGAAGCGCCGTAGAAGCAGCGGCCAGTGGTCAGTTGTCAGTTAGGGCACGGCGAGCGCCGTGCCCTAAGTTTTGTAGCGCCGGCGTCTCGCCGGCTGTCGCGAGGGCGTCCGGCCCTCGCCAACTCATCTCAAGGCCGCGATTCGGCCAATAATGGTTTCAGAGAACACCCGTAAACCGCGATCGAAGGTTTAATAAGCGCGAGGTCCTTCGACTGCGCAGGCCGATTCGCAAGCTAATCAGCCTGTTCCGCTCAGGATGACAGGCCCCAATATTTCTCGGTGCAGAGAGCCAGGTTTACTGAACGCCGGCAGCGGTGCCGCGCGCAGCCAGGCCCCGGGAGCGCTCGTCGAGGGTGGCAACGTAGGGGGCCAGCATCTGCCGCAGGCGCTGGCGGGCGCGGAAGAGACGAGCCTTGACCGTACCCACGGTAATACGCAGGATTTCCGCCGTTTCCTGGGCTGACATGCCCTGTACGTCCCGTAAAACAAACACTGCGCGCAGCCGCGGGCGCAGTCGATGGATGGCCCGGGCCAGCGCTCGGCGCAGTTCCCCGTCGTTGCATAGATCTTCGGGGCTGGCCGCGGAACTGGCGATCTGCAGCTCAAACACTGTCTCGTCGTCGGAGGCAGTGAATTCCAGTGAGCTATGGGGAAACTTCTGCCGGTGACGAATCCGGCCCAAAGCCTCGTTCACCGCGATGCGAATCAGCCAGGTACAGAACGCCGACCGACCTTCGAACGACTTAATGTTGCAGAAGGCCTTGACGAAGGCTTCCTGCACGATGTCCTCGGCGTCCTGGGGATTCTCAGTCAGATGACGAACCACACGGAAAACCTGGCGATCGTAGCGCTTCACCAGTTCGCCGAAGGCTTCGACGTCGCCCGCGCGCGCCGCATTGACCAGCAGCAGTTCGCTGCCACCTTCCACTGCCGGGGCCCTGACCGCCGTTGCCATAGTGTCCGTCCTGCGCCGCGGATTGGCGCGGCGAGCTTGCAGCTCTCAACTGAAATTATGTGTGAGCTTCAAATGAGTAGAACGGAAGCAGCGGGGGTTTTCATCCGCGCAGACACAAAATTCACAAATGCATGCGCTGAGCCACTTCAGACAAGCGACGAAACAAATGTGCGGTCAGAGCGAGAGCGTGAGTTGGCTGGCGACATAAGGAGCGACGTCCGGGCTTCCCGCGACGACGACGGCGAGACCTTTGCCGCCAAACGAAGCGACAGCGATACCGGAGTCGTTCTCCTGGTGCAGGCGGCTGGCGGGAAGGGTTGGCCGGGGAATGGCACCGGGAGGCAGGTCCTGGGGCAGCATGACGAAGACGGAAACTTGCTGGGCGCCACCGCCGTAGACCAGGTGAAGGGCGGGAGCCCGCAGCAACTCGCAAATCCGGGCCTTCTGCAGAGACAGGCCGGCAACCGTCTGGGGCACCTGGGCGCCTGGAACGGTGCGTTGGACAAGCCCGCTGATGTCACTGCCGCTATGCCAGGTCCGGGGCTCGCGTTGCAGGACCTCGCTGCGGTGGTCGTCCATGGCATCCAGGCAAAGAAGGTGCATGGGATCGTGAGAGGTGAAGCGGGGGAGGGCGAGGGCAAACAGCAAAACCATGGCGGCAGCGCCAGCCAAAGCCGGCCATCGCCACGGCAGGAAGAAGGGCAGCCGGCTGCCGAGCTTTTGTTCGATGCGCGCCACCAAGTCCTCGGCGGGCGGTGTTCCGGCGTTGACAGCTGTGGTAATCAGGCGGTCGAGTTCGTATTCCCGCTGCAGCTTGGCACGACAAGCGGGGCAGGAATCGAGGTGCAACGCCAACTCACCCTGGGTGGAGGCGTCGAGACTTTCAGAAATCTGGGGGGCTAACAGCCCTTCGGCTTCATGGCATCGCATAGTTTTTGTTCTCTGGCGCTTGGCATCACGCCCGGGTTGGGGCGCATGGATTCGCGCAGCGCGGCTCGGGCTCGGCCCAAGCGCGACATTACAGTTCCCATCGGAATCTTCAGCATTTCTGCAATTTCCCGCAGCGCCAGCCCTTCCACTACCGACAGAAGGAGCACACAACGCTGCTCTTCGGGTAAATGGTCAATGCAGGCCAGGACCTCGTGCAGGAAGACCCGGTCATCGGAGTTGGAGGCAATGGCCTGCTGGTCGAGCTCGAATTCCTCCTGGGCCGGTGACTCGTGACGGACCCAGGGTTTGCGATGATGCTCGTTCCACAGGTTCATAAGAATGGTGAACAGCCAGGCCTTACAATTGGTTTGTGCCCGGAACTGGTCGAAAGCTTTCCAGGCGCGCAGCATGGTTTCCTGCACCAAATCCTCGGCCGATTCCTGCCTATGACACAGCCGCAGCGCCGTGCGCCATAAAGAGCGCGCGTGAGGCATGGCTTCCTGCTCAAAACGAGCACGGCGGTGACTGCCTTGAGTAATAACGCCTCCAACTTCCGGAAAGCCCGATGAGGGGCTGCCCGTTCAGACGTCTACCCCTGGAACTGTATAACGATACAGGCGGAAATCTCATCCCGCCGGAGACAAATTTTAGTGGGCTGGAAGTCCTCTTTTCGGGGCCAGACCCACCCCCCGGGTCCCCATCGACAAACTACCTCGGCGGGCGCGCGCCCTGCGTTCCACGGACGATACGCCGTGCCGGCCACATTTCACAACTTTTTACACGTTTTTACTAGCGGTTGACATAGGCGGAACGGCTTTACAGTATGGTTTAGCCGGTGACCGAGTTCAGGGGCCAAACCGGGCAGGAGCGTGATATGAAAAAACGCTGGCGTTGGAACGAGCGCACTCGCTTGCTGTTGACGCTGGAGCTGGCGGTAGTGCTGCCCGCAGCTGCTCTCGTCATCGTCAACTTCGTGCAGCTGGAGAAAATCCACCGCGATCACGCCATTGAAGCCCTGATGCAGCGGGATTTCGCAGAGGCCCTGGTCATCTCCGAAAAGCGTATTAATGAAAAAGGTTACGCCATGGTGGACAAGGTGCGGCGGGATTTTCCCCAGCCCCAGGAAGCCTGTTCGGATGAGCTCGACGCCTTGTTTAAAAAATATCCCTACGTCGGTCACGCTTTCTATTACAGCCCGCAAACCGGTGTGATTTTCCGCTCGCGGCAACCCCGCATGGACGACCCCGACTTTCGCGCCGAAGTGGACGAACTGCAGCACATGATGGTGTGGATGAAGCTGGAATATGGAACTGCCGCGAAGAAGTTTCGCAGCATGGAAGACGAGGGGAAACTGCCGGCCTTTTTTGAGCAGAATAAGATACGGCGGGGCGACAGGTACCTTTACGAATCCGTGGTGTATTTCATCGTGCCGCAGAAGGCCGGCCAGGAGGCGGCAATGGGCGGCTTCGTGTTCGACCCCGAATACCTGCGCGACCAGTTCTTTCCCCAGGCGTTGAACAGCCTGATGGCGAACAATCTCAGCGAGGACAGAACCACCAGTCACACCGGGGTGATGGTGCACCTGAAGGGCGATTATGAGCCTCTGGCCGCCTGCACGGATTGGGACGGCGGCAAACCGGAGGTGGAGCACACCATGGAAGGTGCGTTCCCCGGTCTGGTGCTGGCCATGAAGATGCGCGGCACCACCTTGGCGGCCGTGGGCCAGCATTTTATCCGCATGGAGTTTCTGATCCTGGGCGGCCTGTCTCTGCTGCTGGCATGCGGCATTCTGATCACCTATCGCAACGTCAATCGGGAAGTAGCCCTGGCCCGTTTGAAATCAGACTTCGTTTCCAATGTCTCTCACGAATTGCGCACGCCGCTCTCGCTAATCCGGCTCTATGCCGAGACCCTCGAACTCGGCCGGCTGACGAATCAGGATAAGCGCGAGGAGTATTACCGCATCATCCGCAAGGAGAGCGAGCGGCTCACGGCGCTTATTAACAACATTCTGGATTTCTCGCGTATCGAAGCGGGGCGCAAGGAATATGAGTTCCGCGAGACCGACATCGCCGAACTGGTGCGCAACACGCTGGAATCCTACCGCTACCAGATCGAGCAGCATGGCTTCACATTCGAAGAGCGCATTGCCGAGGATCTGCCGCCTATGCGCGTGGACCGCGAGGCCATCGCGCGTTCCTTGCTCAACCTGGTGAATAACGCGCTGAAATATTCCCAGCAGGAAAAGTACCTGGGCGTAAACCTTTATCGTGAAAACGGCTCGGTCAAGCTGGAGGTGGTGGACCACGGGATCGGCATCTCCCGTCCCGAGCAGCACAAGATCTTCGAGAAGTTCTACCGGGTTGGCGATCCTCTCGTGCACAACACCAAAGGAAGCGGGCTGGGCCTGTCGCTGGTGCGGCACATTGTGGAGGCGCACGGCGGTGATGTTTCGGTGGAAAGCACGCCGGGGCGGGGAAGCAGGTTTGTGATCGCCCTTCCTGTGAACAAGGAAGTGGCGGAGGCCAAGGCAGTTGCGGTTCATTAAGGAGGCGCCAGATGAGCACACCGCAAAGCGTGGCGGAAAAGGAACGGGCGGGAGGCCCCAAGATGACCAGAATCCTGATTGTGGAAGACGAGCCCGCGATGGTCTCCGGTCTTCGCGACAATTTCGAGTTTGAAGGCTACGACGTGATCACCGCCGCCGACGGTGTCGAGGGCCTGGGGCGCGCGCTGAAGGATTCGCCCGACCTGGTGGTGCTCGACGTCATGATGCCGCGCATGAGCGGCCTGGATGTGTGCAAGCAGCTCAAGGTGAAAAAGCCGGCTCTGCCCATCATCATGCTGACCGCGCGCGGCCAGGAAGTGGACAAGGTGGTAGGGCTGGAGTTGGGTGCCGACGACTACGTCACCAAGCCGTTTTCTATCCGCGAGCTGCTGGCCAGGGTGAAGGCGGTGCTGCGTCGGGCCCAAGGCGCAAACAAGGACCAGGAGCACTACAGCTTCGGCGACGTGGAAGTGAATGTGCGCAGTTGCCGCGTAATTCGCGGCGGCAAGCCGGTGGAATTTTCGGCCAAGGAATTCGAACTACTTAAGTATTTGCTCTCACATCCCGGCGAGACCGTGACCCGCGACCGGCTGCTGGAAGACGTATGGGGCTACGAACGCTATCCCACCACACGCACCGTAGATGCGCACATCGTGCGCTTGCGGCAGAAGCTCGAGCCCAAGCCGGAGGAGCCACGCTTCATTCTGACCGTACACGGGATGGGCTACAAATTTGTGAACTGAACGTTTAATCCACCCGAGTGCTGCAAGGCGCTGGGAGCGGGGAGGCAACGATGAACAGGCTGGCGGATATACGCGGCAGGTCAAGTCGTAAAAACCACTTCCCGCATGGAGCTTGGCCGCTGCGCGGCAAGAACACGGCGCACGCGCAAAATGCATCGCCGGACGCCGAAGCGCTGCTGGCGTGCAACCGCGCGCTGGAGGAAGAACTCGCCCGCCTGACCCATCAGCGCGATGCCCTGCAGCGGGCGCTCTCCGATGCCGCCCAGGTGCAGCGCAAACTGACCGGCTCGCGGCATCTGCGGCGGGGCGAGTTCGAAATCGCGGGCGAGAGCTTTGCCACCCAGCATGTGACCGGTGATGTGTTGACCGCCTTCGATGCGGGCGAGCGCACGGTGTTCGCCATTGGGGACATCTGCGGCAAAGGCCTTTATGCCGGAATGTGGTTCACGCACATTGCCGGGCTGATCCGCATTCTTGCCGGTTCCTGTCTCGACCCGGCGCGCATTGCGGACGCCATGCACTCCCATCTCGTCAGCCTGCGGCCGGAACCACCATTGGTTACCCTGTTTATCGGCTGTTTGAATTCTAGTACCGGAGAGCTTGTTTACTGCAACGCCGGACATCCTGATCCTTTGCTGCTGCGGGCGAACGGGCA
>DATEGI010000091.1:0-16013 GCA_035280205.1 Terriglobales bacterium
CCTGAACACGCTTGCCGAAAACGGCGAAGTGATTGTTTCCCGGGGAGAACTGGTCGAGAGTGGCGGCTCATTCCGCATTCCTGAGGTGATGACGAAATCGGGCGCCATATTGCGCGAGGTGGGCACCACCAACCGCACCCGCATCGGCGACTACGAGCGTGCCATCAATGAAAAAACCCGCCTGCTGCTGCGCGTGCACCGCTCCAATTTCCAGATCACGGGCTTTACCGAGCAGGCGTCTCTGGATGAGTTAGTGGACCTGGGACGCAAGCGCAGCATTCCGGTAATGGAAGACTTGGGCAGTGGGGCGCTCGTGGATTTGCGCTCCCTGGGCATCAGCGGCGAGCCGGGAGTGTTCGATAGCCTGCGCGCCGGCGTGGACGTGGTGACTTACAGCGGTGACAAGTTGCTCGGCGGTCCGCAGGCAGGCATGTTGAGCGGCCGCCGCGAACTGATCGCCCGCATTCGCTCCAATCCGCTCTTTCGCGCCCTGCGCGTGGATAAACTCACCTACGCGGCCCTGGAAGCGACGCTGCTCGCCTACGTTCGGCAGGACCACCACGCTATTCCCGCCCTGCGCATGCTGCGCCTTACCCCGGAAGAAATTCAGCGGCGCGCCGAAGCTATGAAGAAGACCCTGCAAGCTGAGCGGAACCGCCTCGGGGTGGAAATTGTGGACGGCCGGTCCGTGGTCGGCGGCGGCGCTGCCCCGGCTGCCAGCCTTCCGACTCGCCTGCTGGCCGTCACCTGCGAGGGTCTGAGCGAGGATGAGTTGGCCGCGCGCCTGCGCGCTTCCGAGCCGCCGATCATTGCCCGCGTCGAGGAAGGGCGCGTGCTGCTCGATTTGCGCACTGTGTTTCCGGAGCAGGATGAGGCAGTCATGCGATCGCTGGCTGCCATTTCGCGAAGCTAAGGTTCCAGCAATTAGCATTTAGCAGTTAGCATTTGGCCAGCAGCGCCCATTGCTGGGTTCCAGCAAAACCCTTCACGAACTAAATGCTAAGTGCCAATTGCCAATGGCTAGGGTTTACACCATCGGCCACTCCACCCGCAGCCTGCAGGAACTGATTGCCGCGCTGCAGGCGCACGGCATCCGCACCCTGGTGGACATCCGCTCCTTTCCCATGTCGCGCCGCCTGCCGCACTTCAACCGCGAGGCGCTGGAGCAGGAATTACCGCGGGCAGGAATTGCTTACGTGTGGATGAAGGACCTGGGCGGGCGTCGAAAGAAACAGCGTGACGACTCACCCAATGTGGCCCTCCGCAACGACAGCTTTCGCAACTATGCCGACTATATGTTGACCGAACCGTTTCAGCGCGGCGTTGAAGAATTGCTGCGCCTCGCCGCCCAGGCGCCCACCGCCATCATGTGCGCCGAGCGCGTCTATTTCCGCTGCCATCGCATGCTGGTCTCCGACTATCTTGTGGCACACGGCCATGAGGTGCTGCACATTGACGGCACTGGACCGGTACGCCCCCACAAACTCATGGCGGAAGCGCGCCTGGTGGATGGGCAACTGCTCTACCGCGGAGACAGATTGTTGTAGATCACACTTGAAAAAGCCCAACGCAGAGGCCGCAAAGGTTAACGCGGAGCTCGCCGAAAAAGCAGCAAATAATACCTCCGCATCCTCTGCGTTAAGATGTCGAAACAGAATTTATGCCTCAATCGTCAATCTTCAATCGTCAATGCTGCAAATGTGTTACCGTAGAAAACTCCGGCGTAAACAGTGGAAACCCAAGGCGTAGTGCGCAGCTGCATGATTGTGGGAACGGGAATTGATGTAGTGGAAGTGCCGCGAGTGGCCGCGGCCATCGAGCGCTTCGGGCGGCGCTTCCTGGAGCGCATTTACACGGAAAGCGAAATCCGCTATTGCGAAGCCAAGGCCAATCGGGTAGAGCGCTATGCTGCCCGCTTTGCCGCCAAGGAAGCGGCCATGAAGGCGCTGGGCACGGGCTGGAATCGTGGAGTAAGGTGGCGCGACATCGAAGTGCGCCGCCTGCCAGGGGGGCGTCCCACGCTGGCGTTCAACGGCAAGGCGGCCGAATTCGCCGCCGGGCTGGGCACAAAGAACGCCGCGCTCTCACTGACCCATACCGCCTCTGAGGCCATTGCCCAGGTGATCCTCGAAGCTTGAACATAAGCTGAAAATGAGCGAACCCGCAGTTCTCCCCAAACCAGTGCAGGTCCAGCCGGTAACCGCCACCGCGCCCCTGGCCGGTGTGGCCATGGTGAGCTTTGCCGCGCTGCTGCTGGAGTTGTCCCTGACCCGTTTGTTCTCAGTGGTGCTCTTCTACCATTTCGCGTTTCTCGCGATTTCCATCGCCCTGCTGGGCCTGGGCGCGGGCGGAGTATTTGCCTACCTGCGGCCGGACTGGCTGGCTCCCCACGACGTCCGCAAAATCGGCGCCGTGCTCTGCCTCGCCAATGCGGTGGCGGTCGTAGTCGCGCTGGAAGTGGTACTCCATACCCGAGTCGCCTTGCAGCTCAGCAGCTACAACTTCAAGCGGCTGACTCTGATTTATGTCTTCTCGGGCGTGCCCTTCTTTTTCACCGGTCTGCTTTTTTCTGTGGCCTTTGCCCGCGAGAGCCGGCGCATCCCGCAACTCTACGGCGCTGACCTGGCCGGCGGTTCGCTTGCTTGCCTAGCGGTGGTACCGCTGCTGAACTGGATCGGAGGCCCCAACACCGTGGTTTTTGCCGGCTTGGCGATGGCCGTTGCCGCCATAGCCTGGTCAACTTCTCGCAAATGGCGGCGCGCGGGCGTCGCCCTCGCCGTGCTCCTGGCTGCCCTTATTGCCGCCAACTACTCCGGCCGCCTGATGGACATCATTTACGCCAAAGGCGTCCGTATCTCCGATTACTTCACGGTGGAGTATGTGCGCTGGAACGCCATCTCCCGCATCGAAGTGGACCGCAAGAAGGATGGTTCCAAGTGGGTGGTGATTGATGCGGACGCTAACAGCGCCATCATGAACTTCGACCCCAGGGTGTGGGAGCAGACGCCGCTGCACAAAGCCATGATGTCTACCGCGCCCTCGACCACCAACGTTCTGCGCCCGCACGGCAGCTACGCCATCATTGGCCCCGGTGGCGGGCCTGACATCATGCGAGCCCTGGCCAACGGCAGCTCTGATATCACCGGCATTGAAATCAATCCCATCATCATCAACGACGTGATGCGCGGCCGCTATGCCGACTACTCGCATCATCTCTATGACTTGCCTCAGGTTCACATTCATGTTGCCGACGGCCGCTCCTGGGTGCGCAACTCCCGCCAGAAGTATGACGTCATCCAGATGACGCTGGTGGATACGTGGGCTTCAACCGCCGCCGGCGCCTTTGCTCTCAGCGAAAACAATCTCTACACCGTGGAAGCCTTTAAGGAGTATTTCCAGCACCTGAAGCCGGACGGCATGATTGCCATCACCCGCTGGGAGTTTAAGCAGCCGCGCGAAGCCTTGCGCGTATTGGCGGTGGCCATGGAAGCGCTGCACGAGCTTGGCGTGAGCAATCCGGCGCGCAACTTCATTGTGGTCTCCGAGGGAGCGCTGGATATAGATGGCCGTCCCGTAGCGATGCTGGCCAAGAAAACTCCGTTCACCCCGGAAGAAGAAGCGGCCGTACGCGGGCACATCGCCGAGACACGGCTGGTGGCGCAATACATGCCCTCCCAGCCCCAGGACAACGCCTTCGCCCAGCTCATCGCCAGCAACGATCCCTACGCTTTTGCCCATACCTACAAGTTCAATGTGGCTCCCGTTACGGACAATGCACCTTTTTTCTTTTTTACCCTGAAGACGCGGCAAATTCTGAGCAAGAGCCTGCTGGCCCGCGGAATTGACTGGAAGGTTAATCTGGGAGTGGTAGTGCTGGCCATGGTGCTGCTCATCTCCATCGCCGCGGTGCTGTTCTTCCTGGTGCTGCCGCTGGCTCTGCATGGCGGCAGCGGAGGCCACACTCTGCAACTGCTCTACTTCATTGCCGTGGGCCTGGGTTACATCCTGGTGGAGATCACGTTCATCCAGCGCTTCGTACTCTTCCTTGGCAATCCCACTTACGCGCTTACTGTCGTCATCTTCCTGCTCATGCTTTCCAGCGGAGCGGGCAGCATGGTGTCGCGCAAGTGGCTCTCGCAACCCAGCCAGGTGAAGATCCCCCTGGCTGCGATCGTTGCCGCGCTGCTCGTCTATGTGGGGGTCCTGCACCACCTGCTCGGTTCGCTGGTAGGACTGCCCTTTTTCGTGAAACTCCTGGTCAGCGCTCTGCTTCTCATCCCCGTCGGTTTCGCCATGGGCATGCCCTTCCCCACCGGATTGCGGTGGCTCGCGGGAGACAAGGTCGAAGCCGAAGACGCCACCATCGCCCCAGCGGATGGCGCTGGCTCCCAGCGCAATGCGATCGAGTGGGCCTGGGCGATGAACGCGGCTTCCAGCGTTCTGGGCTCCGTGTTGGCCATCGTGGTCGCCATTCACGTGGGCCTGAACCTTACCCTCACTTGCGGGGCTGTCGCCTACTTGCTGGCCCTGTTCCTGACCCTTACCTTCCGCCGCTCGCCGCTCTCCCGTGGAGCCTAGTCTGGGCGTCTGTTATCATCGCCTAAATCCGAGCTAGGGCAGGAGTTATTGCGCTCCCGGGCGGGCGCACAGGCGCGCTGGGGTGCACGCCCTGGGGCCACTACATAGATAATTCCAGGGAGACGCCTGAAGCATCAGAATAGCTACTACTTTCAGGGGAGAAGGTGGCAAGCCAGAAGCAACTGAGATGGTCGGAACTGCGGGTCGGGCTGACGGTGGTCTTCGCCAGCATCGTGCTGATCATCCTCATCTTCCTTATGACTGGCTCTAGCGGCCTGTTCACGCGCAAGATCACTCTCTACTCATATTTCGACAACGCTTCCGGCCTGCGGGTGGGGGCTCCGGTGCGCCTGGAAGGTGTGGACATCGGCAATGTAAAAGCCATTCGCGTAGTGCCGGGACATGGTCTGACCCCGGTTCAGGTGGTGATGACGGTAAGCACGCGTTTTAAAGACGCCGTGCGCGCCGATTCCACCGCTGAACTCAGCACTCAGGGTGTACTGGGCGAAACCTTTGTGGATATTGACAGCCGGGTGGCTCACGGTCCGCCCGCCCAGGATGGCGCCGTGCTCCCCATCCATGAACGGCCGGACCTGACGGACATGGTGCGTGCCAGCCAGAGTACGCTGCAGAACATCCAGGCTCTGCTGGGCCGCGTGGATAACATCGTTTCCTTCGTGCAGAGCGGCCAGGGCTCGGTGGGCAAGCTGATCTACGACGAAGCTCTCTATAACCGGTTGAATACTACGCTGGCAGAATTCCAGAAGGTGGCTACCGCTGTTACCCAGGGCCAAGGCAGCCTGGGCAAGCTGATCGTCAATGACGATCTCTATAACCGCGCCAACGCCAGTGTGGACAAGCTTAACGCCATCCTCGATCAGATTAATTCCGGGCAAGGCACGGTCGGCAAGTTCATTAAAGATCCTTCGCTCTACAACAATGCCAACGCCACCATCACTCAGGCGAACCAGCTTATGGCCGATGTGAACGCCGGCAAGGGCACGCTGGGACTGGTGACCAAGGACCAGGCCTTTGCCGCCAAAGTGAATGACACTGTCACCAAGCTGGACGAACTTTCCAATCGGCTGAATTCGGGCGAGGGCACGGTGGGCAAACTGCTGCAGGATCCAACCATGTATAACAACACCAATCAGTTGCTGACGGAGACGCGTGACCTGATTGCCGCCATCCGTAAAAATCCCAAAAAGTACCTGACTATCCGCCTGAAGGTGTTCTAATCTGCATCACCCGCCAGCAAAACAAAACCGCCGAGACGCAGAGGGCGCGAAGGGAATTGAAGAATCTCAGATTCTAAGTAGACCAAGTCTTCTGGCTACTTGCCGTGAACATCCGGCCGTCTTTTCTTTTCAAATCTTGGCGTCCTCTGCGTCTTGGCGGTGATTGGTTTTTATGGCCAGGCACGTCGTTTCTCACCTTTGCACGAACATCTTCACCGCGGTGGCCGCCAGAGCAACTGCGAACACCTTGCGCAGCGTGGGACCGGAAATTTCCTGGGCCCACGCGCCCCCAAAGTATCCGCCCAGAAAAACTCCTGCAGCAATGATCAGCCCCAACTGCCAATTCACCTTGCCCGCTTTGTAATACTCCATGAACGCAAGAATACCGGTGGGGGGCAGCAGCATGGCCAGCGAGGTCCCCTGGGCCAGATGCTGATCCATGCCGAAGATGTAGATCAGAGCGGGAATAAGAACAATTCCGCCTCCCACTCCAATTAGTCCGGAAAGAACCCCCACCCCCACACCCAGGACCAAGGCGCCGACGATGTGCCACACGCTCATGAGTTGTCTCGCAAGAGGAAGTAAACGCGCAGTGATTGTAGAGGCAGTAATTGGCAGTTAGCAATTAGCACTTGGCCCTTCGGCTTTGGCGGGCGCGACTGAAAGCCGCCGTTAGGGACTGGCAATGCTCTGCATTTGGCCAAATGCTAAGTGCTAAATGCTAAGTGCTGGTTTCGTTGCCTCCGCCTGCTCGTGCGCGTGATAGCTGGAGCGCACTAGCGGCCCCGACTCCACATGGCGGAAGCCGAAGCGCAGCGCTTCCTGTTTGAGGTACAGGAAGTCATCAGGCGTGTAGAAGCGAGCAATGGGCAGGTGATCGCGCGAAGGCCGCAGGTACTGGCCTACCGTGAGGATGCCCACTCCGCACGCGCCCAGGTCGCGGAAAACTTCAACCAATTCCGACATCTCTTCGCCCAGTCCGACCATTACTCCCGACTTGGTGACCATGCCGGGGGAAAACTTCTTGGCGTTTTCCAGCAGCTTCAAGGTGCGCTGGTAGCGCGCTCCCGAGCGAACTGCGCGGTACAACCGGGGCACGGTTTCGGTGTTGTGGTTGAGCACGTCGGGCCGGGCACCGAGCACGATCTTCAGCGCCTCGTCCAGACCCTGAAAATCGGGAATCAGCACTTCCACCCGGCACTCGGGCGTGAGCTTGCGGATCTCCTCGATGGTCTGGGCAAAGATGCGCGCTCCGCCCAAGTTGTCATCATCGCGGTTCACGCTGGTCACAACTGCGTGCTTCAGTCCCAGCGTGGCGACCGCCTCCGCTACGCGCCGCGGTTCATCCCAGTCCAGCGGTGAGGGCTTACCCTTGGGCACGGCGCAAAAACCGCAGCGCCGGGTGCAGATATCGCCCAGCAGCATGAAAGTGGCGGTGCGGTGGTTCCAGCACTCGCCGATGTTCGGGCACTGCGCCGACTCGCACACCGTGTGCAGCCCGAGCCCACGGGCTAAGGTCTTTAGATTGTGATAGTTGTCGCCAACAGGAGCGCGGGCGCGCAGCCATTGCGGCTTAGGCTGCGGCCGCTGCGGCGCCACATTGATCTGAACTAATTCGGCAGAAGACCCCATGCAAACTTCTATTTTACACGTGGCCAGGGCAATTCCCGTGTGGGCACGGGGCTCTGCCCCCGTGCAGGCGGGCGAAGCTCGCCTGAAATCCTCACCGGCCTACAAGGTGTGCAGATACGCCATCAAATCTTTGATCTGTTGCGGCGTGAGCACGTTGCCGAAGGACGGCATCTTGCTCTTCCCGTACCGCACCACCTCTGTGACGCGGTCATCATTGGCGGGCAAACCGCTGCGCAGATACTGCTTCTTGAACATATGTTCCAGGCTGGGTCCCTGCAGATCGCTGGAGGAGTAGGCTTCATGACAGCGGGCGCAATAGTAATCGAACACGCGGCGCCCGGAAGCCTGCTGCGGGTTAAGGCCCAGTTCGGCGTCGCTTTTGCGCCGCTGCACGTCGCAGCCAGCGAGAAAACATAGAATCAGGGCGGACGAACAGATCAGCAGCACGGTTCTCACTGGTGCACCATGGGAAACGTACAATAATAGAGCAAAGCTCATGTCAGTCGCCGTCAAACGCGTTTATGAGAAGCCTGTGCGCGCCGATGGCGCCCGCGTGCTGGTGGACCGCCTGTGGCCGCGTGGTGTGCGCAAGGAAGCGGTGCATACCTGGCTGAAGGACCTCGCGCCCTCCGACGAGTTGCGGCACTGGTTTCACGCCCGCCCTCAGAACTGGGATATGTTTCGCCGGCGATACCTAAAGGAACTGACGCGGCCGGAGACGGCTGAAGCTTTGGAAGAACTCTACCGGCTGGCCCGAACGCGCAGCCGGCTCACGCTGCTGTTTGCCTCGCGCAACCTGGAGCACAACAACGCGGTGGTGCTGAAGCAGCTGCTGGACGGCATGCGCAAGCCGCCCACCGGTACCGGTCCGGCGGCTGCGGCCATGGCGGAGCGGCAGCGCGCGAGGGCGCGGCGGCCGCGATGATTCTTTGCCCCCTGCGACCAGCATCCTCCGCTCCTTCTGAAATCATTTCCGCCTGGAGCGCGGTGGCCGCTACCCAAAAACAGACTGCATCCGCCTGGTGGCTGGTCGCGCAGCCTGATCACGCCGCGCTGGCGGGAGAACTGGCGGCGCAGTTCGACACAGCAGGGCTCCCACGCCCCGAAGATGACGTGGTGCGTGCCATCGCCCTGCACGATGCCGGCTGGGCCAAGTACGACGGTGGCGGCACGGCTGGCGGCGGCAAAGGTAATGTCCCACAGCCGCCGCGTGACGCGAACGGCCGTCCGCTTTCGTTTCTGCAGGCGCCGGTCCCCCTGTTCGTGCAGGCTTGGATCGGTTCCATCCAATGCGCCGAAGAAAAAGCCGGCGCTATCGGCGGCCTCATGGTAAGCGGCCATTTCCGCCGGCTGGCCGAACACCGGCTGAACTCCGTTGAAGATTCTCCCGAGGACACGGCCCGCATACGTGCGTTCGTAGAGAACGAAGCCAGGCAAGATGCGGAGCGCCTCCGCCGCCAATCGCGGTCACAGCGTGAAGTGGAACACCTGCTGGACCTGCTGCAGTTCTGCGATCTGTTCTCACTCTATCTATGCTGCGGGTCGCGCGCTCAGGTTCAATTTCCGCTGGCGATTGGCTCGCGTTCCATTGTGTTGCGACGAGACGGAGAACTGTGCCTGCTCGAGCCCTCGCCTTTTCGCGAAGAAATCAGCCTGGGTGTGCCCGCCCGCCGCGACCCTATTTCCGCGGCTGAGACCAATGCGTGTGTTTTACCTGTGCTCATAAAGTAAGTTTCACATTACAAACAAGTGGCCGTAGAGACGATGCTTGCAACGTCTCCGGAACGCGCACCGAGAGACGTTACTAGTTACGTCTCTACCGGTGAGGATGAGCGTTGCCGGCTTCCACGTACCGGCCACATCCCTACTGCTGCATCACGGCCAGCACAATCTGGTCAATCGTATTCAAGGCTTCGCGGTCGGGAAGGTGATGGTTATTGGTGAGGATGGAGAACACAATCTTTTCGCCCTTGGCGGTGGTGGCGTAACCGGAGAGCGCATTCACATGATTCAGCGAGCCGGTCTTACCCTGCACGTGCCCCATGGCTGGCGTTCCTTTAAGGCGGTCGGCCAGCGAGCCGTCCACTCCGGCCACCGGCAGCGTGCCCTCGTAGAGCAGCGCCCAGGGCTGGGTAGAGGCGTACTGCAACAACTGCACCATGGCATGCGGCGTCACCAGGTTCTCGCGCGAAAGCCCGGAGCCGTCATAGAACACGAACTCGTCAGGACTGATGCCCACCTGCTGCGTCAGAAAAGTGCGCACCACTTCCTCGCCGGCTTCGATCGTGCCGGCGTTGCCCTTCTCGCGTCCCAGCAGGCGCAGCAACAATTCCGCGTGCAGATTCTGACTGACCTTGTTGATTACCGTCAGATCTTCGGCCAGCGGCTGCGACTGGTAACTGGCCAGCACCACGCGCTGGTCCTGCGGCGAAAGGACGCTTGAGCTCCCGCCGCCGCGCGAGGCCAGGCTGGTTACGGTAACCGTCGACAAGCTGGCTAGCTCCGTGTGATGCGTGCGCGAACGACCGTAAACGATCACCCCACGCTGTTCCAGCAATTGCCGGAAAAGATCCGCGGCGTAATCGGCGGGATCCTCGATGGCGAGCGCTTCGTTGGCTCCCGCATCATCCACCGGCATGTTGCCCCATAAGGTCAGAGTGCGGGAACCAGGCTCGCGGTTGATGTAAATCCTGCGCGGGCCGGTGCCCGGCGGCGTGGTGATAATGCGGTTGTCAATGCGGTAATAGTCGGCAAACGGGGTGACGCTGACGAAGGCGCGGTCGCCGATGTGGTCGGCGGGCAGGATGTTTACAAACACCACGTTGTCGTTAATGGTCAGCGCCGAAACTGGCGCGCCGTCGCCCCACACCAGGTCGTCCTGGCTCCAACCTTCTCCGTAGCGCTCGAAGGCATAGTAGGAGTCATCGGCCACCACGTCGCCGTCTACAAATTTCAGTCCCTTGCGCACCAGTTCATCAGCCAGGTCCGACAAAACCTTGATGGGCTGCGGATCGCGTTCCGTGTGCAGGTTGTAGGGCAGAACCCGTCCCGAGAGGTTGGGGTCGCCGTGCCCCACCAGGACGAGATCACCGGTGAGCCGGCCGTACTTGTCCAGGCTTCCTGTGGTCTCCACCGTGGTGCGGAAGCGGTAGTCGGGGCCAATCAGCGCCAGCGCGGTGGCGGTGGTGAACAGCTTGGTATTCGAAGCCGGCGTGAACAGCTTGTGCTCATTGCGGGCATACAGCACTTTGCCCTTAGGCAGGGAAACGATTTCAATGCCCCAGAAACCACGCGCCACCTCAGGTTGGGATAGGATCTGGTCAATGCGGTCTTCCAGTGGAGGTTTGCTGGCCGCGGTGGCGAAGGGCCGCACACACAGCAGCGCCAGCAATAACAACGGAGAAATGCGCCTGCGCAGCATGAGCTTAGCTGGATTGTAGCACCGGTTCGCAGCACCACACCGCTCCCGGCTAATGCAAAGGGCGTTAGTCCTAAGGCTGTCATCCCGAACGAGGGCGAACGTCCATCGGCGTAGGGGTGTTTCGACTCGGGCATGCGCCCTCGTTCAACATGACACTGCTGGCGGTTTACTGATGCAAGAAAGCCGCCCTTTTTCAAAACCGACTACAATTTCCTTCGAATGCGCCCCCATTGGGACTGGAACATCGGTAAGCGCTCACTCGCGCTGGGCGAACGCACTCTGGTCATGGGCGTGGTTAACGTCACGCCCGACTCCTTCTCCGATGGCGGCCTTTACCTGAAACCAGCCGCGGCAGTCGCACACGCCATGCGCCTGCTCGACGAAGGCGCCGACATACTCGACATCGGCGGCGAGTCAACGCGCCCCGGCGCGGCAGTGACGCCCGCTTCAGAGAACGAAGCGAGGGCTCCCCGACTCCGCACTCCGGTTACTGCAGAGGAGGAGCTCAGGCGCGTCTTGCCAGTGATTGAACAGATTAAGCTCGCTCGTCCCGAGTGCATCCTTTCTATTGATACCTACAAGGCAGAAGTGGCGCGGGCAGCGGTGGCCGCAGGAGCGGAAATTGTGAATGACGTCAGCGCCTTTCGCTGGGATCCGGCGATGGCCGGAACCGTGGCCGAACTGGGCTGCGGCTGCGTGCTCATGCACATGCGCGGACGCCCGGAGGAGTGGCGCAGCCTGCCTCCGCCCGAGGATGTAGTCGCACTGGTAAAACACGACCTGCAACACTGGGCCGAAGCGGTCTTGCACGCAGGCGTGGCCCGGGAACGAATTGCGCTTGACCCCGGATTCGGCTTCGGCAAAAACTTCGAGCAAAATTACCCGCTTCTCGCGCGTCTTGATGAGCTGCACCAACTGGGCTTCCCGCTGGTTGTGGGCACCTCGAGGAAGTCGTTCATCGGACGTGCCCTGCGTCGTGATGGCCTAGATGCGCCGATGGACGAGCGCATGTTCGGTACTCTGGCCAGCGAGACCATCGCCATGCTGAAAGGCGCGCACATCATCCGTACCCATGATGTGAAGGCATGCGTGGATGCGGCAAGGATTGCCGATGCGGTTATGAAAGAAGGAGTCAGTAGTCAGTAGTCAGGAGTCAGCGAGGGGGTGGCGTATGCCTTTGCTGACTCCTGACTCCTGAGCCCTGACTCCTGAGCCCTGACTCCTTAAAATGTTTTCTGCGAATCCAGCAGAATCGTTACCGGCCCTTCATTCACCAGCTCCACCTGCATCATCTCCTGGAAGCGGCCCGTTTCGCAGCGCAGGCCGGCAGCGCGAATCTTCTCTACAAAATGCTCGTAGAGACGCCGCGCCTGCTCCGGGCGCGCGGCGGCATCGAATGACGGACGCTTGCCACGGCGCACATCTCCATACAGAGTGAACTGCGAAACCGCCAGCACCGCGCCGCCGCTTTCTCCCGCGACGCGGTTCATCTTGCCTTCAGCATCCTCGAAGATGCGCAGGCCGGCGATCTTTTCCGCCAGGTAATCGGCATCGGCTTCCGCATCGTTCTGCCCGACTCCCAGCAGCACCAGCAGCCCGGGGCCAATCTGTCCCGTTATTTGTCCGTTGACCGTAACCTTAGCCCGGCTCACCCGCTGTACGACCGCACGCATAGCTGGGCAGAGTAACGCATAAGCGCGCCGACGGCATAGCGCGAGACGGTTGGCCGCCACCCACCAGGGGGCTCACTCTTGAAACTCGACCGGAAACTTTGAAACTCTGAAACCTTGAAACCTTGCTTTTGGGAAACCCTGCGCTTGAAACCTTTCAACCTGCTCCACTCTTTCGTCACCCCTGCTTGACGTAAGTTCCCGCCATACTGGGCTAAAATAGCTCACTGGGCTTCCCCGCCGTTTTCAGCAAAGAGGTCAGTTTTGACTGAGATTTTAGGGCACTTGCCACCCTTGTCATTGATGTCGGTGCTCGACATCCTGCTGGTGGCCGTGCTGATTTACGAATTTCTGGTGCTGATTCGCGGCACGCGCGCCGCGCCCATGCTGGTGGGTGTGGGTGTGCTCGCCCTGATTTTCTGGCTGGGGCGCCTGGGCGAGCTGAAGACTATTGACTGGGTCTGGCGCAACTTTCTCCCTTACGCCATCTTTGGGCTGATCGTGGTCTTCGCCCCGGAAATCCGCCACCTGCTCGCCAAGCTGGGACGTGGTTTCGTCCTGGCGCGTTCTTCGCAGTCGGCCGCCGGGGAAGCCTACGACGACATTGTGCTGGCCGCTAACCTGTTCTCGCAGAACCAGACTGGCGCCCTGATAGTGATTGAACGCGAAATCGGGCTGCGCACCCACATTGAAAGCGGCGTGCCTCTGGATGCGCGGCTCTCCTACGACCTGCTGGCCACCATCTTCCGCCCCAGCGCTCCCCTGCACGACGGCGCAGTAATCGTGCAAAAGGACCGCATTGCCGCTGCGGCGTGCTTTCTGCCCTTGTCCATGAATCCGGTAATTTCCAACCAGCTGGGCACGCGCCACCGCGCTGCTATCGGCATAACCGAGGAGACAGATGCGATTGCCGTCGTCGTCTCGGAAGAAACCGGCGCGGTCAGCCTGGCCGTGGGCGGTAAGATTGAGCGCGATCTCACGGCAGAAGAATTGCGCCAGCGTTTGAGCCAGCTCTTGCACCGCTATGTGCCGGCTACGGCGCTGCCCACTCCGATGACTAACGGTGCAGAACTGGAGGCTAACCCGGCCGCGGCTCCGGCCTCGCGCGGAATATCCTCCAAATCGCCGCAGTCCGGCTTCAACCCCGAGGTGGAGCGCTAGGACATGGGTTTCCTCCGCCGCTTCGTCTTCCACAACATCGGTCTGAAACTGTTTTCGTTGCTGATGGCGGTTCTGTTGTGGGCAGGGGTGTCGCACTACTACCAGGGGCAGGGAGAAGAAGTTCTAGTGGAGACTCGCATAGATCTTCACAGCCGGCCGCAGAATCTGGAGGTCAGCTCAGTATCCTCACCCGAGGCAAAACTATGGCTGAGTGGCCCTTCCCGAATTGTGGATCATATGGGCACCAACAACGTGCATGTGGGGCTTGATCTGGCCAATGCGCAGCCGGGCGAGCGCACCTACCCGCTGAACAGCCAGAACGTAGAGGTGCCCACGGGAGTGCGCATCAGACACATTGATCCGGAGCAGGTGCAAATTCGCCTGGATTTTCGCAAGAGCAGAGTGGTGGAAGTGCGCCCTCGGGTGGTGGGCCGGTTGGCTTATGGCCTTGCCATCACCCGTGTGGTGGCAGACCCTTCGCAAATCACGGTTACGGGTCCAGCCCGACAAGTGGATATGGTGGACTCGGCGCTCACCGACCCCGTAGACGCCACCGGTCTTCTGAGCGAGCACACATTTACGACCAATGTTTCTGCTCCCGATTCGCTGGTGCAGGTAGTCAATCCGCAACCTGTGCGAGTAACGGTATTCGTGGGAAAATCATCTGGCGGCGATTAGGCGTCCCCGCGGCTTCCCTCGTCGCGGCTTAGAGACTCCCCACAGCACAACGATTTGAGGTAACTAAATAGCGTGGCACGACAACTGTTTGGAACCGACGGCATTCGCGGCGTTGCTGGCCAGTATCCTCTGGACGAGCCCACGGTATTCGCAATCGGCAAAGCGTTGGGCGACCGCCTGCGCGCCGCCGCGCAGCACAAGCGCGCGGTGATTGGCCAGGACACGCGCGAATCCAGCCAATGGATCGCCAACACTGTGGCCGCCGGCCTGCTGAGCGCCGGCATCGAGGTTAAGAGCGCCGGCGTGATCACCACGCCTGGGGTCGCCTTCCTTGCCCGCACCGATTCCTTTGGCGCCGGCATCGTTATCTCCGCTTCCCACAATCCCTGGATGGATAACGGCATCAAGGTCTTCTCCGCTGACGGCTTCAAGCTGCCTGACGAGGTTGAACACCAGATTGAGGCGCAAATTTTTCAGCTCGTCGCTGCCAAAGCCGCCGCCAGCGCCGAAACGGCGGCTATATTCCGCTCTCTGCCAGGTTCTACAGAGCTGCACCAGGACTATGTTCGCTGGCTGGCGAGGCAGGTTGCCGGCACCGACCTCAAAGGAATGCGCGTGCTGGTGGACTGCGCCAACGGCGCTGCCGCCGCGGTTGCGCCTGACGTGTTCCTTGCCTGCGGGGTACAAGCCAGGTTTCTGCATCGCGCGCCGGATGGCCGCAACATCAACCACGACTGCGGCGCCCTGCATCCTCAAACTGTTGCCGGCGCGGTGGCCGCCGAGCCTGGCGGTTACGACTTGGGCATCACCTTTGATGGCGACGCCGATCGCGCCTTGTTCAGCGATGCCGCCGGGCGCGTAGTGAACGGCGACGCTGTCCTGCTACTCGTTGGGCGAGACATGCAAGCACGTGGGGCTCTGGTGGGTTCGCTGGTAGTGGCCACCACCATGTCCAACATGGGGCTGGAAATTGCCTTGCGCCGCTCCGGCATTCGCATGCTGCGCGCTCCCGTGGGCGACAAGTACGTGCTGGAAGAAATGCTCAAGCACGGCAGCACGCTGGGCGGAGAGCAGTCCGGGCACATCATCTTTCGCGATGGTGACGCCACCACCGGCGACGGCCTGCTCACCGCAATGCGGGTGCTGCAGGTGATGGCGCGCGCCGGCAAGCCCCTGGCCGAACTAGTGGCCGACCTGAAGGTGTTTCCCCAGATTATCAAGAACGTTCGCGTGCGCGAGAAGAAGCCGCTGATGGAGATTCCAGCCGTGGCCTCGGCCATCAATTCCGCGGAAAAAGAACTGGACGGCAACGGGCGCGTGGTGGTGCGCTATTCCGGCACCGAGGCTCTGGCCCGCGTGATGGTCGAAGCGGAAGACGAAACCCGCATGCAACGCCTGGCCGATGCCATCGTCTCTGCCATCCAGCACGCCCTGGGAACATCTTCGGTCACTTAACTTCACAGCCACGGATTTGCGCGGATCTTCACGGATACCAACGAAGTAGCGTCGTTTCGTCCTCACAACCTTTGTGGCGCGGGCGCCCTCGCCCGCGTACGCTCTCGCAGCCAAACGCCGCCCTTAACTTGTCGGATTAACCCCGCTCAGGGCTTGGTCGAAGTGCCGCAGAAAAAGCGG
>DATEGI010000092.1:0-5322 GCA_035280205.1 Terriglobales bacterium
ACCACGGTCACGGTTGTATCCTGGATTGATGACATGCTGCAGGCCCGGCGCCACATAAATCCCGCGCCACAGGTGGGCGGTGTAGTAGGTTTCCACAATATTCTCTCGTCCATATTCGAGTCTGCCGTCCCCAATCAGAAAACCGTAACCGCCGTCCCTTAGGTAATTTTGGTGGTCTTGGGAAATGGCATTGCTGACGAAAGCAAGTCCGGCGCGGTCGAATCGCCGATGCCACAGGGAGCCGTAGGCGCCGAGACCGCCTGCGAAAGTCTGATCAACTTCGGTGTAGGCGAAAGATTCGGTCTTGCCGTTGTTCCAGCCAAAGCGCCCAAAGGCCGTCAGGTGACGCGTGAGGTGCTGTTCCAGGTTGACGCCGAATCCATATTTGCGGGTGATGTGCCAGGGATGATTGGTAATGTCGGGTGACGGAACCAGCCCTTCGTCGAATTGGGCCACAGCCTGCCGGTAAATTCCCATGTTGGCGTAATTGGTGAAGGCCAGTACCCGGACCACACCATCTTTCTTAGGGATCAGACCGCGTCGTAACTCGTATTCAAAACTCTCGGAGTGCTCCTGCCACGGCTTCCACACCAGGTCAATGCCGTTGGCCACCTTGGGCATTAAGGCCTCGGCAAAGCGGAAGCCCCAATTGCCGTCTTCGAAATCGGCAACTGCTCCCACGGTGTAGCCGCGCGTGTCAGCGGCGTAATCGTAGGCCCCGTTATTGTCTATTGCCCAGTTGAGAAACTGGAAGTGCGTGTCCGACCCAGTCGAGTTCACATCGAAGAAATCCACCATGCTGAACTTGCCGAAGCGGATCTCCAGGCGCCGCCGGGGAAGCTCGTCGAACAGGGAGAGAAAGCTGCGCTGGTTCTCGACCCGGTCCTTGCTCAACGCGAATACTTTATGCACCATGCAGCGCGCAAGGTAGGGCGCCTTGCTTAGCAGCGGATTACGCACAATATCCAGATTCGGAAATCCGGCAATGCCCAGGCCGGTGCTCAGCGCTGCCCCGCCGGCCTCCTCCACATCCACTAGCACCTCGGTGGAACTGTTCAGCCGCACCCCGGTGTACAGCGTCAGGAGGCGGGAGGCGGCCTTTTCGTAATTGGGGTCCATGCTGTTCCTGCCGCTATAGGGCGCGTGGAACGGGGGATGCGTCTGAAAGATGAAATTCATCTGGCCGGAAAGCCAGTAGCGCGTGTCATTCAGATGCGGGAACATCGCCGGCGAATCATCGGACTTATCGGTAGAAGGTTCCGACGTGTTCGCGAGAGCGGCCTGGTCGGAAGACGCTTGTGTGACCAGCTCCGCAGACACCATGTTGTCCTGTGCCCGTGGCTGCTGTCCACTGGCCAAGGGAAGCCACCCTATGGCGGCAATAAGACACACCACAATCCACAGTGTCCATCGGTACCGGCGCCGGCCGTAGGTAAGACTCCCGTCTTGTACTTTGATTATCAAGCCCCGGCTTCCCTATTTGTAATCACAAAACCATTCTAGGGTTTAGTCCAGCATCCGATGTTTCAGGTTCATTACATCGCTGTACGGAACAGCTCCCACAACCATACTGTTTTCGTCGGTCACAGAAAGTGTCCTGAATCCGTAGCGAATGAAGGCGTCAGTCGCCTGCTTCATGGTGCTCTGGGGATTCAGGCTAATCACGCGTTCTACCAGGGTGACCTCGGGTTGGTATAGTAGCTGGCTTGGAGGCCATCATGGGTCGCAAGACGGAACAATCGCGCAAGCTGCAGAAACGCGCCGAGGTGGTGATTCCGGGCGGAGTTGATTCGCCGGTGCGAGCGTTCCGGGCGGTGGGAGGTGAGCCGCCTTTCATTGTGCGGGGCCGGGGCTCGCGCATCTGGGACGCCGATGGAAACGAGTACATCGAGTACCTCGGCTCCTGGGGCCCGCTGATTCTGGGCCACGCCGCACCCGAAGTAGTGGAGGCGGTAATTGCGGCGGCGCGCAAAGGCACCAGCTTTGGCGCTTCCAACCCGCTGGAACCGGAGCTGGCTGAATTGGTGCTCTCCGCCTTTCCCCGCATGGAGAAGGTGCGCTTCGTCAATTCCGGGACCGAAGCCACCATGTCGGCCATTCGGCTGGCACGCGCCTACACCAAACGCAAGTACGTGGTGAAATTTGAAGGCTGCTACCACGGCCACGCCGATGCCCTGCTGGTGAAGGCCGGCTCGGGGGTGGCTACGTTGGGCATCCCCGGGTCGGCAGGCGTGCCCGAGGAATTCACGCAGTTCACGCTGGCTTTGCCCTTCAATGACGCCAATGCGGTTGACGAGGCCTTTAAGAAATTCAGAGGCCAGATCGCCTGCGTCATCGTGGAGCCGGTGGTGGGCAACATGGGGTGCGTACCCCCGGCCAAGGGATATCTGGACGCCCTGCGCTACATTACTTCGCGGGATAACGCGCTGCTGATTTTCGACGAAGTGATGACCGGCTTCCGCCTGGCCTTTGGTGGGGCGCAGGAGGTGTTTGGCACCGCACCTGACATGACCACGCTCGGAAAGATTATCGGCGGTGGCCTGCCCGTGGGCGCCTACGCCGGGCCGGCGGAGATAATGGACATGGTGGCGCCCCTCGGCCCTGTCTACCAGGCGGGCACGCTCTCCGGCAATCCCCTGGCCATGGCAGCGGGCTTGGCCACGGTGTGCCACCTGCGCGACAACCGCGAACTTTACGGGCGCATGGAGCGGACTGCGGCCATGCTGGTCGCCCTAGTGGCCGAAGCGGCCAAGGAAGCTGGCGTTCCCATTACCTATAACCGTGTGGGTTCGATGTTTACCTGGTTCTTCACCGAAGGTCCGGTGACCAACTGGGCCACCGCCTCGAAGAGCGACACCGAAGCCTTTGGGCGGTTCCACCGCGCCATGCTGGAGGCGGGAGTGTACTTGCCGCCCTCGCAGTACGAGGCGGCATTTTTCAGCACTGCCCACACGGACGATGACGTGCGCCAAACCGTTGCGGCGGCTCGGGAGGCGTTTGCGGTAGTGGAAGCGAAGTAATTGACGATTGACGAATTACGATTGACGAAGGCCCCGCTGAGCCTCTGCCCCGGCGACAATCAGACAATCTGATACCCGGGCCGATCCCTTCCTTTCTGGGCAATGGTCCCAGTTCGAGAGTCCGGCACCTTCGTAAGTCCCCCAAGTTGTTCCCGCCACATTGAGGCCGCCCTATAAGAGAGAAAGGCGAGACTCTCGCCCAAGGTGGTCTCATGGAACCCCCGGTATCGTCTCTGGATTGCACATCCGCGGCAAGCGTGGCTGGTAGCAGGCACGCCAGCCAACTGGAAGACGCGAAGAAATGGCCGGGAAGCGGGCCGGAGCGGCGGGTGCGAGTACGCGTGTCCTCGCGGCTCCCGCTGAGTGTCAAGTTTGGCGGAATCTACGAAAGCCCGGCGGAAGCCTCCAATATCAGCGCCCGTGGTATGTTCTTTGCCCTGCAGCAACGGCTGGAGATAGGAACCGCCATTGAATTGGTTTTCCGCCTGCCCCGGCATGTGATTGGCGTGGATGGCATCTGGCTGCGCTGCCCGGCAGAGGTGGTGCGGGTGCAAGAGGGGTTGCCGGAAGGCAGGTTTGGAATTGCGGCGAAGATCACGAGTTACGAGATCTTCGTCGGGTGAGGTGAAGAAATTAATGAATGAAGATTGAGGAATGAAAAACCTGTGCCGTGCGTCAGTCCTCCTCATTCATCTATTTCCTTCCATCATCTCAGGCACCGTGACAAAGGTAAACCCTTGGTCACGGCAGCGGCCGATGAGCTGGTCCACGGCACTAATTGTGAAGGAACGATCCACACCCAGGTAGCGGTGCCCGCCATCGTGCAGCAGAATGACGTCTCCGCCCTCCACGCTGCCCATCACCTTGTTTTCAACTTCGGTGGTCGATTTCGCCTCCCAATCCGAGCCGCTGACGCTCCATAACACCGGTATCAGGCCGCAGCGCCTCACGGCACGCAGTGCCTGAGGCGTGCGGCCCCCATAAGGCGGGCGGAAGAGATTGGAGGGTGGGCCCACCACCTGCTGGAGCACTTCAGCACAACGCCTGATCTGGCTCTCCACCTCACTGGGCCGCAGAAAAATCAGATTGGGATGGTCGTAAGTATGGTTCCCGATCACGTGGCCTGCGGCGGCGGTCTGACGCGCGATTTCCGGGCGTTGGGCTACAAAGCGGCCGATCAGAAAGAAGGTGGCGCGGATTTGGTGGCGGTCCAGGACCTCCAGCAGGCGCGGCGTCCAGGGATCGTTGGGCCCGTCGTCGAAGGTGAGGGCCAACTGGCGCGAACCCTCGCCGGTTCCGATAAAAGTTTGGCCAAAAAGCTGGGAGCGAGGCGCCATGGTGTTGTAGCCGGCAGCGGCCAGCGTGGCCAGGCCGGCGGTGGCGAGAAGGCCGAGCATGAAGGGATTGTAAATGGTAGACCGCCGGAGAGAAGCAGGCTTCGCTTGGCTGCACAGGCGAGTGTGCCCGTGCCCTCGCCGTTCAGCCTGGTGGGATGCTTTTCTGCCAATTGCCAGCGGAACCGAGCCGAGATATCCTGCCTAGCGACCCTGAAAATCTGCCGAACCATGGCCAAACTCTTCGAACTTCCCCGATACATTGCGGTCGAAGGTCCGATTCGGGTCGGCAAGAGCACCTTGGCGCGAATTCTGGCTGAGCGCCTGAGTGCGCAGCGGGTGGCCGAACCCGATGACAATCCTTTCCTTAAGGCCTTCTACGACGGCGAGCCGGGAGCCGCCTTCCAGGCACAGTTTGCCTTTCTTGCGCGCCGCTTTGAGCAGCTCAAGGCACTGGACATTGGTGCGCACTCGAGCAAGGCCATGGTCGCCGACTACATCTTCGAAAAAGACAAGCTGTTCGCCTATCTCAACCTCAGCGATGTGGAACTGGAGACCTACAACCGCTACTACAACTACTTCCGCGAACAGCTCCCCACCCCGGACCTGGTCATCTATCTACAGGCTTCGCCTGAAGTGCTGCGCAAGCGGCTCAAAAAGAAGAGCGTGGCGGCGGAGATTGGTATCAGCCAGGATTACCTGGAGGCGGTGGTGAAGGCCTACGAGCACTTCTTTTTTCACTACACCGCATCCGACCTGCTGATCGTCAACACCACCGACATTGACTTCGTGGACCGCAACGAAGACCTGCAGGAGCTGCTGCGCAAGGTGTCCGAGCCAATCAAGGGCACGCAGTACTTCCTGCCCCTGGGCTCGGAAGCAGCCAGCGCGTAATTAGCCTGGTGGACGGAAAAGCAACACCACACTACTAGGGCAAATGGTCCAGGTAGCAAACTCCGTTTGTGGGC
>DATEGI010000093.1:0-11981 GCA_035280205.1 Terriglobales bacterium
CGGCCTGGACAAGGCCGAGGACATGGAGGTGGGCGAGGACGTTGAGCTCGATCTGACGCCGGGCGCGCTGGAGAAGACCAACGACCCGGTGCGCATGTACCTGCGCGAAATGGGCACCGTTCCGCTGCTCACCCGCGAAGGCGAAGTGGAAATCGCCAAGCGCATCGAGCGCGGCCAGAACCGGGTGCTCAAGGCCCTCTCCCGTTCCCCTATCGTGATCCGGGAAATCCTTGCCCTGGGCGATGACCTGCGCCGCGGTGTGCGCTCCATCAAGGAAATCGTCACCTTCGATGAGGAAGAAATCACCGACGAGGTCCTGGAAAACCGCCTGAAGGACATGATTGGCCGCATTGACGAAGTGGCCAAGCACTACAAGAAAGTCAACCAGCTGCTGGAGAAGTTCCAGGCTATCAACAGCAAGAAGCGGCCTAAGGATTACCGGCGATACCGCTGGAACCTGGCCCGGGAAGTGGTGCGCATGTCGCGCGCCATGCGCAACCTGGGCGTCACCAATATCGAGCGCAAGCGCCTGATTGACCGGGTCAACAAGACCGTGGACTCCATGCGTGCCCTGGAGCGCCAGGTTAACAACCTGGAGAAGAAGGCGGAAGCCACCCGCAGCGAGGACCAGAAGAAGGAATTCCGGCGGCAGGCGCGCCAGCTGCGCTCCGACATGGAGAAGCTGGAGGCCGAATCCGGCGTCAGCTACCAGGAACTGAAGCGCACGCAGCGCGAAATCATCCAGGGCGATATTGACGCCGACCAGGCCAAGCGCGAGCTCATCGAGGCCAACCTGCGCCTGGTGGTATCCATTGCCAAGAAGTACACCAACCGCGGACTCCAGTTCCTCGACCTGATCCAGGAAGGCAACATCGGCCTGATGAAGGCGGTGGACAAGTTTGAATACCGCCGCGGCTACAAGTTCTCGACCTACGCCACGTGGTGGATTCGGCAGGCCATTACCCGCGCCATTGCCGACCAGGCCCGCACCATCCGCATTCCGGTGCACATGATCGAGACCATCAACAAGCTGATCCGCACCTCGCGGCAGCTGGTGCAGGAACTCGGCCGCGAGCCTACGTCGGAAGAAATCGCCAAGCGCATGGACATTCCGGTGGCCAAGGTGCGCAAGGTGCTGAAGATCGCGCAGGAGCCCATCTCGCTGGAGACGCCGATTGGCGAAGAGGAAGATTCGCATCTTGGTGACTTCATCGAGGACCGCGCCGTGGTTTCGCCTTCGGATGCCGTCATCAACGTCAACTTGAAGGAGCAGACGGCGCAGGTGCTGCGCACCCTGACCGCGCGCGAGGAGAAGGTGATCAAGATGCGCTTCGGGCTGGAGGATGGCAGCGAGCACACGCTGGAGGAAGTAGGCCAGTCCTTTGCCGTCACCCGCGAGCGCATTCGCCAGATTGAAGCCAAGGCGCTGCGCAAGTTGCGCCATCCTTCGCGCTCGCGCAAGCTGCGCGCGTTCATGGATGGGGTACACGACTAGGCCGTTGATTCACCACAGAGACACGGAGGCACAGAGAAATTCATTTCCGCGGATTGATGCGGATCGAGCGCGGATACGTCATTAAGGAGGGCCGCAGGTCATTGTGATCTGCGGCCTTTTCATTTTCCAGCGATAATTTTTACTGTCATGCTGAGCGAAGCCGGCCGATTCGCTTGCGAATCGGCGGGCGGAGTCGAAGCACCTTGCGCTTTTCCGCGGCGGAACGCAAGGTTCTTCGGCTCGGATGCGCGTATCGCGCATCCTCGCTCAGAATGACAGTAGTGGTATTTCGCTGGTGTGCGGACAGCACGTAAGTGCCTTCAACGGGCTTTATCCGCGTTCATCCGCGGAAATAAATTTCTCCCTGCCTCTGTGTCTCCGTGGTAAAAAGCCCTACAAAAACAAATATGGCCCGGGCCAGCCACCCGGGCCATATTGTTTTGGTGAAACATCCTGCGGCACGCCGGCGGGGCCGTCACCGCACCATTGTGCTGTCCGCGTTGTGCCAGGTTTCTCCTGCGCGCTCACGCGCCCAGGTGTACGCTGCACCCCCGGCATTCGCAGCGGATGCCGGTTGCCTCGTACTTGTCCGCGGGTTACCAGCCCGCAGGCCGCTCTGCCAGCTGTTCAGTCCCGTTGCCGAGACTTTAGGAGCCGCAACGCCCGGGTCCATCTAAGAACCCTCCGGCAATTCAACCCTCGTGGAACCGCCGGGAACCGCTGGCTTTCTGCGACGCTCTGGCTCAACGCTCAGGACATCTCACGTCTGCATTGACGGCACTTTGCCTGAGCCCCACACGCGCCGCAATAGCAAAACCTCCCCGCATTGTGCAGAACCTGTGCGTTTATTCCTTTTGTTGTGGATGCCTGCGGAAAATTTCCACAGTTCAGCATTCGACCGCGAGAAAACCAAGGCAGGTGACCCATATCACCGACACTCCCGCTGCAAGGTGGGAACATGGGTGCCAATTTAGCGGGTGCATGCCGCAAACGGGAGGTGCGTGATGCCTCAGTGCCCAGATTGCGATTCCATCCGAATTTTTTCCGAGCTTCCAGAGGGAAACGGCAAGTGTTCCGCTTGCCATGGCACCGGATTCGGCCAATTTCTCGACACCGGCATCATGGAGATGCTGAACGGAGAACAGCCGGCGTGCGAGGAATGCCTGGGCACTGGACAGTGTCCGACATGCACGGGAACGGGTGTCATCGAGGAGTACGAAATCAGCTTCGCCGCCTAGCCGCCAGGTCGGGGCACTATGCGTTTGGATAGTCGCTGGCTAGTACACGTCCAGATCGTGTGCGGAAACGAACTTGCCCTTGTAGTAGCGTCCTACCAGCTCCACCAGGTTCTGCTCCGGCAGATGCTCCAGCACCTGGTGATAGAGGACGAGCAGCTTGGGATGGGCCCGCGCGGCAATCTCCCCCAGTTGCTGCGGCGAGGTGTGGAAGGCGGCGAAGTAGTCCTTCCAGTGTTTTTCGTGCATTTCCGCCCCGTGAGGATTGTAGACCTCGTGTAGCAGGACGTCGCAGCCATTGCAGGCATTCACGACTGCATCCGTGGGCGCTGTATCGCCGGAAAGCACGACGCTGCGGTCCGGCGTGTCGAAGCGGTAGCCAAAGGCCTGCTTCCACGACCCGTGTTTCACGGGGAACGCTGTAACCTTCACATTCCGGTCCTGGTAAACCACGCCGGGCGAAATCTCGTGAACCTCCACCTTGTAACCGGTTCGGTCCGCCTCTTCCAAGCCAGTGGTGCGCACGCGGATGTCTTCCTGCCATGCCTTAAGGATGTGGTCAGTCATGCGGCGCAGGCCGCGCGGCCCGTAAGCCTGCAGCGGAACTTTGCGGTGCAGGACCCAGGGAGTGAAGATCAGGTCGGGATACCCCAGGGTGTGGTCGGAATGCAGGTGGGTGATGAAAACGATCTTCAGGTTTTTGACGTCCAGCGCCTTGATGCCGTTCTGCTCTGCTGCCTCGGCGCGCCGTACGACGCCCGGCCCGCAATCCACGAGGTAAGCGGAGCCGTTCACCACGATGGCCACGGCCGTGCCGGAGCGGTCAGGATAAGGTTCCGGTGTGCCCGTGCCCAGTAAGACCACCTGCGTGTGGGAGACGGGTGGCGTTTGGGCCACGGCAACGCAGGCAAAAACGAGGATACAAACAACGAGCTTCAGCATGAGAATACGCAAAGCCAGGCTCCCGTCGCAGAATACTATGCGCAGAATGGTGAAACTCAAGGTGCTTCGACTCGGATGCGCATCTGTATCGCCCATCTTCGTTCAGCATGACAGATCTTACCGCCTAGGGCGCGTGGGAGCTTGGAAGCGTGCAATATCAAGCAATTGACTTCGCTTTTATTTCGCCCCATAATCGTCCGTTCAGAGTTAAGCCATGCGCTGGATGATTTCATCCGCGATTTCCGAATTTCGCTTTCGCAATTCACATCACCCCACAGCCACCTTCCGCGCTACATTCTTCGAGCCGACTCTCCACCATGGCGACCACTGACTATTCCCTGGAAAGCACGCTGCCCGCCAGTGTGGATGCCGAACGCTCCATCCTCGGCGCCATCCTGCTGGACAACTTCGCATACAACCAGGCGGCCGAGCACCTGCGGGCCGACGATTTCGCCCTCGACTCCCATCGCCGCATTTACTCCCGCATGGTGGAGCTGGCGGAAACTTCCCGGCCCATTGACACGGTCACGCTGACCGAAGAGCTGGCGCGCCGCCGCGAGGTGGAGGCAGTGGGCGGCGTGGCCTACCTGACCTCACTCACCGACGGTCTGCCCCGCCGACCCAACATTGAGCACTACGTCAAAATTGTGCGCGACAAAGCGCTGCTGCGCGGCCTGATTCATGCCGCCAATACGGCCATCGCGCGCGCCGCCGAGCAATCTGACCCAGCGGAAGAGATTCTCGACGCCGCCGAAGCCGCCATCTTCCAGCTCTCCGAGAACCGTATTGGTCGCGGCTTCCTCGACATTCGGGAAATCGTCAAGGAATCCTTCGGCTCGCTCGACGCACTTTATGAGCGCGGGCAGCGCATCACCGGCCTGGAAACCCACTTCGTGGATTTCGACAACATGACCAGCGGCCTGCAGCCCTCGGATCTGATCATCGTGGCCGCCCGCCCCTCGATGGGCAAGACCGCATTCGCTATGAATATCGCTGAGAACGCAGCCGTGCGCGACAAGAAGGTGGTGGGCATGTTCTCGCTGGAAATGTCGCGCGAGTCCCTGCTGCTGCGCCTGCTGTGTTCGCACGCGCGGGTGGACTCGCACAAGATGCGCACCGGCTTCCTGGGCCGCGAAGATTACGCCAAGCTGGTTACCGCGCTGGGCGAGCTGAGCGAAGCGCCCATTTTTATTGACGACACGCCTGGCATCTCGCTTTCTGAGATGCGCGCCAAGGCGCGCCGCCTGCAGCAGTCGCAAGGCCGGCTCGACCTGCTCATCGTGGATTACCTGCAGCTCATGTCGGGCAGCGGCTTGGGCGGTCGGCGGTTTGAAAACCGCACCCAGGAAGTTTCTGCCATCTCTCGCGGTCTGAAGGGCCTGGCCAAGGAGCTGCGGGTTCCCGTGATTGCGCTTTCCCAACTCAGCCGCGCTCCGGAAAGCCGAGGCGGGGACCACCGGCCACAGCTCGCCGACCTGCGTGAGTCCGGCTCCATCGAGCAAGACGCCGACGTGGTGGCCTTCATCTTTCGCGAAGAAGTCTATAAGCCGGACGACCCTGATCTGGACGGCATGGCCGAGCTCATTATCTCCAAGCAGCGTAACGGACCCACGGGCAAGGTGGACCTGGCGTTTATCAAGCGCAGCACGCGCTTCGAATCACGCGCCAGCGAGTAATCTCACCACAGAGGACACAGAGTACACAGAGTTTGGGAGTCATTTTCGGGGCTCTTGCTTAAGGAATTCCAAACTCTTGCCATTTGCGATGGCTGGGTAAAGGGTCTATCAATCCGGGAGTGGCATCTTAGGCAAGAAATGAAAAAAACAAGAATTCCTCTGTGATCTCCGTGTCCTCTGTGGTTAAGCCTTCCGGGTTTCTGTGCAAAACTGCCGGGTTGCCTGAAATTTTCTAGCCGTTTCTGCCGCCGAGTGCCAATTCCCTGCTTGGGTCTAAGGTGTTGCATCTACAACCTTTAGGCCATGCTCCAAGAGTGCAGCAATCCGGGTAAGTTGATGAATTCATGTGGGCTGCCGAGCCCCTCGGCTTCGAATCCACAAGGTTTTCCACAGCTTGTTGGAAAAGAAAAAACCAGCCGTTAGCCATTAGCAGTTAGCCATTGGTCTTTGAAACTCTGACTTCAAGGTTGGATTGGGTGGAGGCAAGAAAAACAGAACTTCCCAAACCACTGTGTCAGCTGACTGTGCTAAATGCCACGTGCTAATTGCTAATGCTGCGATAGTCAGCTGAGCCGATAAACCATCTTCCCGCCCACAATGGTAGCCACCACCCGCCCGGTAAGCTGCCAGCCATCGAACGGGCTGTTGCGGGCCAGGGAACGCGACTTGCGCACGTCGTAGGTCCAGCGCGCCTTGGGATCGAAGATGGTTACATCGGCGTGATACCCGCGCTGCAGGCTGCCGCGCGATTTCAGACCGATCACGCGGGCCGGGCCGCTGGAGAACAGGTCCACGAGCCGGCTCAGCGGCACACCGCGCTCGCGGTGCAGCCTGGTGATGGCCAACGCGACGGCCGTCTCCAGCCCAATAATGCCGAAGGCGGCGCGCTCGAACTCCACCTGCTTCTCGTGTAGGGCGTGGGGCGCATGGTCGGTGGCAATGGCGTCCACCGTGCCGTCTGCCAGAGCCACTTGCAGGGCTTCTCGGTCAGCCGCCGAGCGCAACGGCGGATTCATCTTAAAATTGGTGTTGTATTCGCCGATGTCCTCATCGGTGAGCGCAAAGTGGTGCGGGGTAGCCTCGCAGGTTACCTGGACCCGCGCTCGCTTGCCGCGGCGAACCACCTTGAGGGCTTCCGCGGTGGAAAGATGGGCTACGTGATAGTTCCCGCCGGTGGCCTGGGCCACGTGCACGTCACGCTCGATCACGCTGGCCTCGGCCTCTGCCGTCATCCCACGCAATCCGAGACGAAACGCCGTTGGGCCGTCGTGCATGGAGCAGCCGGCGGTCTGGCGCGTATCTTCGGCGTGCTGAATCACGGGAATCCGGAGTTCGGCCGAGAGCCGCAGCGCTTCCTGCATGAGTCCTGGGTTGAGGACCGGCTTGCCGTCATCGGTGAAGGCCACCGCTCCGGCACGCTGCAGGGCGCGAAAATCCGTGAGTTGTTCGCCCAGGCTGCCGCGCGTGGCTGCAGCGATGGGAAACACGTTGACAACTGCGCCACGCTCCGCCTGCAGCATCCAGGCCGTGATTTCCGGCGAATCATTCACCGGCACGCTGTTAGGCATAGCGCAAACCGAGGTGAAGCCGCCCGCAGCCGCGGCTGCTGTGCCGCTGGCAATGGTCTCCTTGTAGGCCTGCCCGGGCTCACGCAGGTGGACGTGCAGGTCAATGAAACCAGGGGCGACAACGAGACCGCGGGCATCGAAGGTTTCATCCGCGGAGCCGCGAACCTTCTTCGCCGGCGCCACCTCGGCCACCCGCCCATCGCGCAGCAGAACGTCGAGCTCAGCATCCATCCTCGCTGCCGGGTCAAGCACCCGCCCGCCGCGTATGAGCAGCGAGCCCGTATTATCAGTTCGCTTCGCCACGCTTCGCTACTTACTTCCTTTCCTCGAATACACACAGATTTTCGCGGATTTTCTTTCTGTCATTCTCAAAAATATAGCGACGGAACTGAGCCTCGAGGTTTCATTTGGCACCGGCAAGCGCCCGTGCCAGGATAGCCATGCGCACCACCACGCCGTTGCGCACTTCTTCCCGAATGACCGCCTGCGGCGAGTCGGCCACCTCGCTGCTCAGTTCCATGCCGCGGATGATAGGTCCCGGGTGCATGACCAGCGCGCCCGGCTTGGCCAAACGCATTCGCGGCAGGGTCAGCTGATACTTCGCGATGTATTCACCGACATCAAACTGCATCTCCGCCAGGCGCTCCTTCTGCACCCGCAACAACATGATCACGTCGGCTCCGCGGATGGCCTCTTCCAGATGTCGGGTGATGTGCAGATCCTTGGCCAGCGTCGCCGCGGTCTCAGGCACAAATTCCGGAGGGCCGCACAGCGTGAGCTGCACGCCGAACTTGCTCAGCAAGTGGATGTTAGAGCGCGCCACCCGGCTGTGGTAGATGTCGCCCACAATGGCCATGCGCTTGCCGCGCAAGTCCTTCATGTGCTGCAGGATGGTGTAGGCATCGAGCAGGGCCTGGGAAGGGTGTTCGTGCATGCCGTCGCCGGCATTGATCACAGGGATGTCAAGATGGGAGGCGATCAGGTGGGGCGCGCCCGCGTTGGGATGGCGGAATACCAGGGCATCGCAACCCACTGCCCGCAGGGTGTAGCCGGTGTCGAGCAGCGACTCGCCTTTCTCAATACTGGAGCCGCTGGCGTGCACCAGGAGGGTGATGGCGCCCAGCCTTTTAGCCGCCATCTCAAACGACGTGCGCGTGCGGGTAGAAGCCTCATAGAAGACCAAGCCGACGGTTTTGCCACGCAACAGAGGCCGCGGCTGGCCCCGCTGCATGCGCCGCGCCAGCTGCAGGAGGCCAGTGATCTCTTCTGCCTGCAGGTGTTCGATGCCCAGCAGAGACCCGCGCGCGAACATACTCATGCCCAGCGACACGCGGCCCTGGGCAACCACCGCCATCAACTCTCCCTTTCCACCAGCAACACCTTTTCAGCGTTGTCCACTTCCTTCAGTTTGACCTCGATGATCTCGTTGTCGGTGGTCTGCACCATGCGGCCCACGTAGGTGGCCTCGATGGGCAACTCGCGGTGGCCGCGGTCAATCAGCACGCAAAGCTGGACCCGCCGGGGGCGTCCGTGCACGAACAGTGCGTCCATGGCGGCACGTGTGGTGCGCCCGGTGTAGAGCACATCATCCACCAGCACCACATGCTTGCCGGTGACCTGGAATTCCAGGTCCTTCTCCTGTACCACCGGCTTGTGGTCAATGGTGGAGAGGTCGTCGCGGTACAGGGTGATGTCGAGGCTGCCCACGGGCACGGGTTTGTCTTCGATGCGGCCGATGAGCTTGCCCAGGCGCTCGGCCAGCGGCACGCCGCGGCGGCGGATGCCGACCAGCGCCAGGTCTTCCACCCCATTGTTCTTCTCTACAATTTCGTGGGCCAGGCGTACAAGGGTGCGCTCAATTTCGGAGGCAGACATCAGTTGCGCCTTCTGGCGCAGCTTGGGCGGGCGGGGTAAGGGTTGAGCAGTCATTGAAGCGGCATGATACGCGGTGGTGCAGCTTGAGCACAAGCTTAGGGGCTATCCCGTAAAAAAGCTTTCACCGCCGAGACACAGAGGACGCCGAGCAGGGATTTTGAAGTCTTTCTCGGCGCGCTTTGCGTCTCCGCGGTGAAGAGATCCTGTAGGGCTGATCCCGTCACGAGCCCTACAGAGTCCGCGTCTCCCTCTTGCCCACAACCATCGCCGCAATTGCTCCGCCCAGGCTGGAGAGGGCCACAAACAGCACCAGCATGAACACAATTCCCAAGACAAGCAGCAAGCGCATGCCCTCGGGCGACAGGAACTGCTGCACCATCTGCTGCGCCTCGGGATTGCCGCTGTGCGCTGCTGACGTTCTTAATGCCTGTTCCAGCGCCGCCCGGAGTTGTCCCATGCCCCGCATGGCCAGCATCTGCACCAGCGAAAGCAGGCCGAAGATGACAAATCCCATCAGGCCGGCCATGGCCCCCAGGCGGGCTCCCATGCCGGCGCTCATGAAGCCGAGATGCTGCCGCCGGCGATAAATCACCACCGCCATCATGCCGCCACCCAGCATCCAGAGGAAAAGTGCCAATTGCGGCACACCGGTCAGGACCGCAACCAGAAGAGCCACCAGGGCTCCCAGCCCAGCAGCCAGGTTGGCAGTCCGCCAAGCCCGCGACAGTCCCTCCGGTTGCAGACTCGCCACAGTTTGGCTAGGCTCGGACCTACCCTCCAGTACCACAGAGGGTGAGCGCCCAGGCGCCGGCTGCGCCGCCGTCATCACTCTGATTTGCGGCGCGTCGCATTGGGGGCAGAAGGGAAGACCATCTTCCACTTCTTTGCCGCACCTGTGACAGGCATGCTCCATCATTTCCAAGCTAACAGCCGCGCGGAGAGAGATGCAACAAAGCAGGAGCCAGGGTCAGGAGCGCATAAGGGTCAATGCAACACTGTGCTTTCGTCAAGCGAACCAACATTACAGGCCCGCCGGTCCAACGCTGGAATCAGAAGATTGGCGTCAGAAGCGGGTAACTTTTTCGCCCTCCCGCCGTCTACTGAGGCGCACCAGTTCGCCTGGACCAAGACCAGGAGGAGAATCCCGATGTTTCGATCCGCGCTTGCAGTTCTTGTTTTAGGGTCGTTATTTGCCGCTCCCGGCACGACCTCCACATCGCCCTCCTCGGGCGAGTATGCGCGGCACTTTGGTGCGCTAAGCAAATTGACCATCGCGGTCGCCCAAACCATGCCGGCGGATCACTACAACTTCCGTCCCCATCCCGAATCTATGGATTTCGGCCAGTTGACGGTGCACATCGCCAGCACGAACTACCAGTTTTGCGCCGGCTTGAAGGATTCAGCTCCGCCCAAATTACCCTCTCCCAGCGACAAGGATGCGATCATAAATTTTCTCACCGCGTCGTTCGATTACTGCGCCGATATAATCCCAAAACTGACGGAAAAGCAGCTCCAGGCCGCTCACGATTCTCCTGATGGCCACATGCCGGGGCGCGACATTCTGCTGGCCATGTACATTCACGTTGCACATCACCGCGGGAAGCGGAAATCTACCTGCGGGACGAGGGCATCCGGCCCCCGCGTTACATGATTTGACCCGACAATTTATGCTGGTGTCACGGCACTGTTGCGTGCTGCTCGGGAGGCGAGTGAGTTATGAAAGTCGCGGCCAATCAGGAGGTGCTGCACCATCGCGGAAACTATCTGGTGCGGCGGCAACGGCTGGCCCCGGGGGAGTCTACGCCCTGGCATCGCGACCCCTTTCACCGCGTGACCGTAGTCCTGAGTGGCGACCTGCTGCAAATTGAGTTCCGCGATGGCGGAGAAACTCTGCCGTGGAAGATCACCGTTGGCGAGGTAGATTGGTCAGAGCCAACGGAGCGCATTCATCGCGCGGTCAATGTGGGGAAGCAGGCTTTCGAGGAGGTTGTAACGTTCTTCCTCGACCGTCCGGATGCCGTACCTCAGCCTCAAGAGAGCTCTTAGCGGCTCGATCCGTCAACCTAAGGGGTTCCACGACTGCACTGCGAACTACGGCCACCTGCCAGTCTGGAAAGGGACCACATCTTCTGGTGATATCCCTACACCAAGCACCGACTCCCGGCTTTACATCGGCTCCGATTCGCCCCGCGTCGCGACGTACACAATAGCGAAGTCGCTGCCGTTGTCCTTGGGGTCCACCGCCACCAGGTGGAAGTTGTCACTCATGCCGGCTTTGAGTTCCACTCCCTTGCCGTCGCCTTTATCGTCGCTGCAGGTCAGGGGCTTGGGCTTGTGGTCGGAATCATGGCCCAGCTCGAGGTCGTTATCCTCGTGGCCGTGGCCCTTGCATTCCAGAACGTTGCCATACTTCCGCAGGTCCTTCTTGTAGTAGGAGATGACCTTATCAGGTGGATCCTGGGTGTGGTAAGCGATCACCAGCACCTTTACCCCGAACATGGAACTGGAGATGTTCACGTTCGCGGCGTTGCGGTCGTCGCCCTCCACCTTCTGCTTGGCGCCGGGATAGACGCTGAGCCCGATCTCGGCGGGCGTGGGATTGGTGCGCACTTTCAGCGCTCCTAAGGGCGTACGGATATCCACGTTCTTGTTTTCGCCCTTATCGTCAACGTTTACGCTGCAGGCGGCCAGCACAGCCAGCATTGCCGCAGCTGCCACCCACGCTGTCTTACCTATGACTCGCCGCCACATGATTGCCTCCTGTTGCCGCCACCACCGGAGCCTTTTCCAGACCCGCTCCGCGCTGCGCCACCTGGGGAATGGTGACCGGCAAATGCCCGCGCACCGGGATTTCGCCGAATAGCGCTTTCACCGCGCTGTCCTCACTGACCGCGGCATTGGAAAACGTGCACATGTAGTTCTCCACCTGGGGGAACTCGGCGGCCACGTAAGGATTGCCCACCGCAACCACCATGGTCTTTGGCCCCGCGCTTTGCAGAAGTCTGCCCAGGAGTTCGCCGCGCGCATCGTTCAGGCCAACCGTATTCTCCATTTGCCCGGCCACCTGCACCGCCTTTCCGGCGGTGGGAATTTCGTAGACCGCCGCGACTACTTTTTCAGCGCCCTGCACTGCCGCAAGAACTTGGTCGCTCATACCGGCCGCCGTGCGCGAATCCACGTAGAAAATGTT
>DATEGI010000094.1:0-19124 GCA_035280205.1 Terriglobales bacterium
CGCTTCCTCGTACATCCCCCAGGCTACCTTGCGATATGACATGTGCCCGGCCTGCCCGGTTCGCAGCTCGGAAATGTAAACCGCCTCCGCAAAGTCCATCTTGAACAGCGTGCGTTTGCGAAAGCCCAGGGGAATGGCATATTGCGAGTTTTCTTCCGCCTCCGTTCCCGCCTCGCTGGCCAGTTGCTCCACCGCCTTGGCGCTGCGACCCATGGCCTGGTCGTAGGCGGCCGTTTCCCCTGCTGCCTGCAATTCCTCGGGTGTGTCGTAGCCGTGGGCGGTGGTGAATCCCTGCCCGATCTGGACGCAGCGGCGGTGGCGGTGCATGTCGCGGAAGCCGCCGATATCCATGAGTATGTCGAAGCGCAATCGCTGCCCAACCGCGAAGGCGCGCAGCAGTTCGTCGTGCTTGCCGCGGTGGCGGACACCCAAGTCAATGATTTCCTGCCGCCATTTCTCCCCGGCGTCCTCCACCGCCTCCCTCACCTGCCGGTAAGGATAGTGGCAGTGCTCGTAGAGCAGCGTGGCCGCCAGCTCCACCTCCAGAGGCTCGTCATCCAGCAGTTCAACGGGCCGCGCGGCGGCGATCTTCGCCTGTTTCATCAACCCGGCTGCGGCCTGGCGCAGCTCCCGCCGCGTCTCCATCTCGTACGAATTTGGATCGGCGTACTTAACCAGCGTGGGCGCCACTCGCACCGGTCGGAGCAGCTCCGCCTCCGCCCGCCCGCCCAGCGCGGGATTGATCTGGCGTATGTCCTCCACCAGTACCCGCCACAGCTCGTGGTTCACGTTGTAAGCTGGCTCGCTCGCCGCGCGCTTCAGCAATTCGCCCAGATGCCGAACCTCTGTGTGAGTATGCGAGAGCAGGCTCGAAACCTGGCTTTCCAGTGTGCGTGCATTGACAATTTCGCCCAGCGAAGTGATGGTCGCCAGCGGCAGCAGGTAGCGCGCCACATCAAAGGCCCGCGCCCGCAGCGTGCGTTCGTAGGCCTCCTGCTTCATCTCACTAGGCTTGGGCGTTTGCGCCATCAGGTGTCGCCACATGCGCTCAGAGAGGCCCTGGTAAGCGGCAAAGAGACCATCCACAGTTTCGCCATAGAGCCGCTGCGCCTGCTGGTCGCCGCCGAAGTCGGGCCGGTAATAGCCGCTCTTCTTGAAGTCCTGGTAGCGGGTGGAGCGCTCCTGGCCGTCCCAGCGCTGCTCATCCACCAGCGCAATCGCCGCCAATATGGAGAGCCGCTCCACCGCCAGCGCGATGTGGGCCAGGTCGGCTATGGAGCGGTGGCCATATTGAAAATAAAAGGTGTTAAGGAATTTTTCCGCCTTCTGGCTGCTGATTTCGCGCAGCGACTCCTTCATGGACAGCGCCGAGCGCGAGTATTTGGCCATAGCGTAGGCTTGCACTTCCGGCTCGGCACCATGCACGGCAAATACTTCGGTTGCGTTGGTCTGTCCCGCCGCCGGGGCGCTTCCATTTTTCGTGTCAGGCATGGGAATCCCGATACTACTTCGCGCCATTGCCACAGGCAAATTTTCTGTCCGCAGGAAACTAACTAGGGCTTTTCTCTTACAAATGTAATGATTTGTCTTCTGGCTGCATTTTTCCCGGCAGGGACGCTTTCTTTACAAGCGGAAGCGGAACCGCCCCCGGGCCAGGCTCGTAACAACTAAGGGCTTCCCCCGGAGAAATTACTTTGGTACTTTTTATGGTCGGCGACATCGCATATAACAGCAAGATATTCATGCGGCGTACAGTACCAGCCTTTATCCTCGCAATTCTGCTTGCCGTCAGTCTCCCCAAGATTGCCGCCGCACAGCAACTAGTGCCCATGCACGCTGCATTGGGCGCGCGCGATGGCATGCCTTCGCTGAATATTGCGGCCGACAATCATGGCGACCCAACTTCGCTGCTGCCTCCCATAACCCTGCCGCGCATGGCTCCGGAGTTGGCGGTGCAAGTCATGGCCAACCACGCCATTATTCAAGACGCTCACCTGGGTTCCTATTCCGCTGTGAGCACGGTAAGCGCCAGGCTGCCCGACTTGAAGGAGAGCGCTCAGTTCGAACTGGACCGCCGCTACGTCGCTCATAAGACCCTGAAGTTCACGCCCGTCAACTTTAGCGGCGACGGGTTTGTAAAGAGCAACGTCATTGTCCGCCTGCTGCAGTCGGAAGTGGACCACGTACAGAAGGACCAGCCCGGCCAGACGGCAATTGACAATCACAATTACAAGTTCGCCTACAAAGGCCGCGAAATTCTGAATGGGCGCATGGTGCACGTTTTCCATGTCAAGCCGCGCAAGAAGCGCCCGGGACTCTTCAAGGGCCGCATTTTTGTGGATGTCTATACCGGCACGCTGGTGCGGGCCGAAGGGCGCATGGTGAAATCGCCCTCTCTCTTCATCAAGGACATTGATTTCCGGCAGGACTACGCCGACGTTGACGGCTTCACCTTTCCCGTGCACATGCACTCCCAGGCCAAGGCCCGGATCCTGGGACGGGTAATTGTGGATGTAGTCCACCGCGCCTATCGCCCGATCAGCGCTACCGAAGTTGCGGCCACACCCGACCCCGCGCTCCACCCCAGCAACTAGGATTCTGCGGCTGACCTTGGATTTCTAATATTGAGTGCTTCCATGCATCCGCTTCTCCAAGTCACTACCCACCGACCCTGGCCGCTGCCTACGGGGCCGTGGATCATGGTTCAGACCTGGCATGACCTGCTCTTCGCCCATTGGCCGCTGCCGCCGCAGGTGTTGCGCCCGCTGGTTCCGGCGCAGCTTCCGCTCGACGCCTACGAGGGTCAGTGCTGGCTGGCCGTGACTCCCTTCCACATGAGCAACGTGTGCCTGCGCGGCTTGCCGCCTATACCGGGATTTTCCAGCCTGCCGGAACTCAATGTCCGCACCTATGTGAAGATGGATAACAAGCCTGGCGTTTATTTTTTCAGCCTCGATGCCGGGATTCTCAGCGCGGTGTTTGCGGCCCGCAGCTTCTATCGCTTGCCTTATTACTACGCGCGCATGAAAGTGGATGTGGGGCCGGAGGAGATCGGCTACCACAGCCTGCGCCGCGTGCCTGCCAATGCCGAATTTCGCGGCCGATATCGCCCTGCTGCCCCGGTGCAGTTGCGGCCGCGCGGCTCACTGGAGCATTGGCTGACCGAGCGTTATTGCCTCTACACCACCACCGGGCGCAGCACCTTTCGCGCGGAAATCCATCACGCTCCCTGGCCGCTGCAGGACGCTGAGGCCGAAATCGAAGTTAACACCATGGCCGCCGCGGCCGGCATCCCTCTGCCCGATGTGCCTCCGCTGCTGCATTTTTCCCGCAAGCTGGATGTGCTGATCTGGCCCCTGCACCGGGTGTAGCGACGGCAGCTTGCCGGCCCACGAGCGCGGGCGGGACGCCCGCGGGGCGGCCGCCGAGAAGGCGCCGCTACAATACTGGCACCCCCTTTTAGCATGTCATCCTGAGGCGGCGCGAGTCGCGCTGGCGCGATGAGCGCAACGAAGGACCCGCTTTTGCTTTACGTGGGTACAGGCACACTTCCGCTCCCCTTGCACTGGTGTCCCTAAGGCGTATGATGCTTGCCCGTGGAAAACGCCAAGTCTGAACTGATGGCCGCGCTGCAAAAAGAAGCGGAAGCGGCTCGCCGCCGCTCACAACGGCTGGTGGAAATCGGAAAACGGATGCCCAACCCGCACGAACAGAACGAACTCATTGCCATGGCTCTGGCGGAAGGCCGCGCCGCCGAAGCCTTCGACCGCGCCATGGAATTCCTGCATGACCAGGCTAAGTCCTAGCCACCACAACTCTAAGAACTGTCATGTTGAGCGAGGGCGCATGCCCGAGTCGAAACACCCCTGCTCGAGTGGCACAAGGGAATTCTTACCACGGTAAAGAATGTGCGAAGACGGGGTGAGAACTCCTTTGAGCAGCTGTAGCGCGCGGTGAACTTGCAGGAGTGCTTCGACTTCACAGGCTGGTTCGCAAGCGAGCCGGCCCGCTCCGCTCAGCATGACAGTCGCTAGATGTGGTGGAGTAGTCTAACTGCGCGTGGAGTGTTGAACGCTGCGATGAACGGCTTGCTGACAACTGACAACTGAGAACTGACAACTGGTTCTTACGTCGTTTTCTCCTTTGTCACCGTTCCCAGCAGAATCTGGAACAGCAGCAGCCAGCGCTTCACGTTGCTGGTCATCAGGAAGTTTTCTTTCACGTGTTCGCGCCCGTTCTTGCCCATCTGCTCGGCAAATTCCGGGTGGGTGAGCAGGTAGCGGATTTGGTAGGCGCAGCCCTCAACCGAATGCACCAGCAAGCCCGTAAGCTTGTGAATTACCTGCGTTGGGATGCCGCCCACCGCGCCGGCAATGGTGGGCTTGCCCTTCCATAGCGCCTCGGTAACGGTGAGCCCAAAACCTTCCTTCAGCGACTTCTGCACCACGATGGTCGAAGCCCGCTGCAGCGCGTTAATCTCCAGCGCGGACCACGGCGGCAGGTTCAGGATGATCACGTCCGGGTCCTCGCCCGCAGCATCCATCACCTCCTGCAGCACGATGGCGCCTTCGGGATCGTCAGTGGCCCCGCCTCCGGCCAGCACCAGCTGGCAGTCCACGTATTTCTTCGCCAGTTTGTAGGCCTGGATGACGCCTACAGGATCCTTGAGGCGGTCGAAGCGGGAAATCTGGGTGACAATGGGACGGCTGCGATCAATGCCGAAGTCGTCGCACACCTTCTGAATGTAAGCGGCGTCTAGTTCCTTGTTCTTCTCCGAAAGCGGATCAATGCAGGGATAGAACAGGTACTGCGGCACCATGAGCTGCCGCGAGAACGCCGGCGAAGAAAAGACCGTGGCGTCGTACTCCTCGATCAGCGGCCGCAGAAAGCCCCACACGTCGGGATGGGGATTGGACAAGTCAATGTGGCAGCGCCACATCCACTTTCCCCGGTGTGGCTCCCGGGCGCGGATCAGCCCCGCCGGCTGGGGGTCATGAATGACGAAAAGGTCCTCGGTGAACTGCATCCGCTGGCGGTTCTGCTCGTTGTAGCTCAGGAAAATGTCGCGTGCTTCCTTGGTCAGCACGTATTCGCCGCCGTGCAATGCGTTGTGAAACGCCTTGGTCACCTCGAAGAAGTCGTTGCCGCCGGTGATTACATCCCAGCGCGTCACCACCTCCAGTTCGCTGAGCAGGGGAATCAGGCGGTTGAGCATCTCCGCCACGCCGCCGCCCATGGAGGTGGAATTCACCATTTTCACGGTTTTGCTGCGCAGCGGACGAGCCAGATAGCGCAGCTCATCCAGCTGCGGCTTGCCGATAATGGGCTCGTAATCATCCAGCCGCGGCGGGGGCGGGGGCGCGGGCGGTGTTTCCGAAATGCGCGGCCGTTTGCGCCGCTCCCGCAGCGGTACCGGCGGCGCTTCCGACCCGCCATTGCGCGGGGGCGCCTCCACCGGAGCCGCCGTTACCGTCTCGCCGCGCTTCTGCTCGGGCGCGCGTTCTTCCACCTGGTCTTTCCTTTCGTTCATTTCTACCTCATGCCTGGGAATGCAAAGTTCGTTCGATCACGCGCACCATCACCCGCCGCACGTCCTGCAGCGTGGAAGTGTAGATGTCAATGCGGTTGAATTGGTCGGCTATGCGCCCCATATCCAGCTCCGAGTCCAGCCACACGGAAAAGTCATTCGAGTTCAGCTTCAGCCGCAGGCGCGCCTCGATGAAATGATAATGAATGCAGTGGATGCTCACCTGGTTCAGGCAGTCACGGAATTCCACCAGGTTGCGGGCCACGAAGGGTGTGGGCACCACCACCGCGTCGGAAGCGCAGAAGTAAAACGGCTCCATGGCCACGCGGTCTGCCGCGCGCGGATTGCGCTCCAGGTAGTCGTGCACGATTTGCACAATGCGTTCCCGCAGGCTCTCCACAGAAGTAAATTCCCGCACGTCCACCGAGGCCAGGCGCTCCGCCAATCCCACCTCGTTGCAGGCGGCGAAGGCCCAGTGAGCGTAGTCGTTGGAAAAGCCCTCGCGGATGAAGTGGTGCTCCTGCAGGGTGCGGAAGGTGTGCTGAAAAATGGATTCGCTGGGCACCGTGCGCAGGGCGGCCAGCAGTTCGCCGAGGGTGCTGGCCTTGTCACGCTCGATCCGGAGCAGGTGCGCCGCCGAGTTGAAGTAGAAAGGCGCGCGCGCCCAGCGCACCGGCGGCGCCGGCAATTGTGCAGTGGCCATTTTTGGGGAGCCCTCCTGCTGGTTTCAGCGTTGCCTTTTTGCTTCGAGGCTGCTCTGCGGCCTTTAGATGCCGCCCAGGCAGGCCATTGTTTGCTCCCGTTCACGATACACCATGGCGGCGGGCCTGTGCTCGTGCCCGGCACCAGCTCCCTAATTCGCGCAGCAGCTTTCGATTTTGCTGGTAGCCACCCCGTCGCCATTAGACAATTAAAGCTCCGCTCCTCGTCTTCCTTTACCTATGCCAAGTGGCGCTGACACGTTGCTGCTGGAGCTGTTCGCCATTTTTGTGTGGGCGAAGATTTTTGGTGAGCTCTTCGAGCGCCTCTCGCTTCCTGCCGTGCTGGGCGAAATCCTCGCCGGAGTCATTCTTGGGCCCCATGCCGCCCGCCTCATCTCTCCTAGCGAGAATGTTTACGCTTTCGCCGAAATCGGCGCCATCTTCGTGCTGTTCACTGCCGGACTGGAAACCCGGCCCCAGGACCTGCTGCGCGTGGGCCGGCAGTCGTTGGGGGTGGCTGTAGCCGGGGTGGTGGTTCCCTTCGTGCTCGGCTTCTTCTATATGCGCCTGCGCGGCGAGGCCAGCCACGAAGCCATCTTTGTGGCCGCCGCCATGGTGGCCACCAGCGTGGCCATTACCGCCCGCGTGCTCGCCGACCTGCACGTCCTGAACACTCGCTTCGCCCGCATCATCATGGGCGCCGCCGTTTTCGACGACATTCTGGGCATGATCCTGCTGGCCGTGGTCAGCGGCATTGCCAGCGGCGGCGGCATTCGCTGGTGGCACCTGGGCGTGACCTTTGCTGAAGCCATCGGATTCGCCCTGTTCATGATTTTCGTCGGCCCCCGCATCGTGCGCCGGGTGCGTCCCGGCCTGCGCCATATGTCACTGCAAAATGCACCTCTGGTGCTCTCCCTGGCCATTTGCCTGCTGCTCTCCTGGGCTGCCGCACGCATCGGCATGGCCGCCATTATCGGCGCCTTCTTCGCCGGCCTGGTTCTGGCCGACTACGCCCCGGAGTGGCGCCTGCAGCCACGCATTCATGCCATCAATGAATTCCTGGCTCCCTTCTTCTTCTTTGCCATCGGCGCCCGCCTAGACGTCCACCTGTTTTCAGGCAGCGTGCTTCTCGATGCCTCCGTGATTTCCTTGCTGGCCGTTATCTCCAAGGTTCTGGGCTGTGGTCTTCCGGTGTTGCATGAAGGGCGGGCGACAGCCCTGCGCGTGGGCATCGGCATGATGCCGCGCGGCGAGGTGGCGCTTATCGTGGCTCTGGTTGGCTTGCAGATGAACATGGTGTCGCAATCCGCTTATGCCATCGTCATTTTCATGGCCGGCTTCACCACCATTCTGGCGCCACCGCTGCTCCGCCTCCTCCTGCGTGGGCAAGCCGGGGGCAAGGGAACGGGCACTGCAGCCCCGACCTTGGTCGGCGCGCAGCAGGGTGGCAGCAACGCCGCTACTTGAACGCAATACTGTGGCGTGGACGACCTCGCCCGCGAAACTTGAAACTCGAAACTCGAAACGATTTGCCTCATTTATAATTTCGCCTTCTTACGGAGAGCGATGGCATGACCCTGCAAGGGCGCGTGGCGCTGGTGACTGGGGCTTCGCAAGGAATCGGGCGAGCCTGCGCCCTGCGGTTGGCGAGCGCAGGCGCCTCCATCGCCCTGGCCGCCCGCAATCAGGAAAAACTGGAACTGGTCGCCGCAGAAATCACTGCTGCTGGGGGCAAGGCGGCTGTCTTCGCCATGGATGTGGCCAGCGAGGAGCAAATCAAATCCGCCACTCGCGCCGCTCTCGCTCAGTTCAGCAAAATTGACATCCTCGTCAACAACGCCGGCATTACCCGCGACCAGCTAGTCATGCGCATGAAGCGCGCCGACTGGGACGCCGTGCTCAACACCAACCTCACCGCCGCCTACCTCTGCATTCAGGCGGTGATCAGCTCCATGCTCAAGCAGCGCTGGGGACGCATTATCAACATCACCAGCATCTTCGGCCAGATCGGCCAAGTGGGCCAGGCCAACTATTCAGCTTCCAAGGCCGGGCTCATTGGCCTTACCATGGCCGTGGCCCGCGAGGTTGCCTCGCGCAACGTCACAGTGAATGCTGTCGCCCCGGGCTATATCGAGACATCTATGACGGCAGGCCTGCCCGCGGAAATGAAAGACAACATCCTGAAGATGATTCCCCTGGGGCGCGCCGGCAGCGACGCCGACGTGGCGCATGCGGTCAACTTTCTCGCCTCCGAAGAGGCGGCTTACATCACCGGCCACGTGCTCAATGTGAACGGAGGCATTCTGATGGGGTAGCACGCACGCCGCCATCGCCGGCCATCGCCATCGCCCAGGCCGTCACGCCCGAACACCTCGCCGAAGCGCGTGTTTTATTTCAGGAGTATGCTGCCTCGCTTGGCTTCGATCTGTGCTTCCAGAGTTTTGACCAGGAGCTGGCCGGCTTGCCCGGCGACTACGCTCCGCCGCAAGGACGCTTATTGCTGGCGCGAACCGGCGGCGAACTGGCTGGCTGCGTTGCCCTCCACCCGATCGAGGCCGGCGTTTGTGAAATGAAGCGCCTCTATGTGCGGCCCAATTATCGTGGCCAGGGCATCGGCAGGGCGCTGCTTAACACGGTGCTGGCCGAGGCGCGCGCCATCGGCTACCAACGCATGCGCCTGGACACCGTTGAGCCGGTCATGCAAGATGCTGTGCGCATGTATCGCGCCTATGGTTTTCGTGAAATCCCACCGTACCGGAAAAATCCGATTCCCGGCGCGCTGTACATGGAAATCGAGCTGGCTGGCCGACAGGCTGGCTAGCCAGCCAGCAAGCTAGCTATCTAGCTTCGTGAAGGAGCCGTCGTGAAAACAACCGTCCTGCTGCTGACGCTGCTTCTCTCCGCCACCACTTTCGCCGCCAACGGCAAAACCGTTTCTTACAAGAGCGGCGACGAAACCGTTCACGGCGTCCTTTTCACGCCCAAAGGTAAGGGGCCGTTTCCCGCGCTCGTCGTCATCCATGAGTATTGGGGCCTGGTGCCGTGGGTGAAGGAGCAGGCAGCCAAGCTTTCCGACCGGGGCTACGTCACGCTGGCGGTTGACCTCTATCGCGGCAAAGCCACGGATAGCCCCGAAGTGGCGCACGAACTGATGCGCGGCTTGCCGGAGGATCGCGCCAACCGCGACTTGCTGGCGGCTGTGCAGTACCTGAAATCGTTGAAGAACGTCGACCCAGCCAAAATTGGCTCCATCGGTTGGTGCATGGGCGGCGGTTATTCGCTCGACCTGGCCATTGCCGACCCCACGCTCGCCGCCGACGTGATCAACTACGGACATCTGGCCACTGACTCCGCACGCCTACAGCAGATTCACGCTCCCATCCTCGGCCTGTTCGGCGCCCAGGATAAAGGCATTCCGCCCGCCGATGTGCACAAATTTGAACAGGATTTGAAGCAGATGGGGAAAAAGATTGACGTGACCATTTACCCCGACGCCGGCCACGCCTTCCAGAATCCCGACAATAAGAATGGCTACCGGCCCGCCGATACCGCCGACGCCTGGAACCGCACCGTGGAATTTCTCGCCGCCAACCTCAAGAAATAGCGCACTCGCGCGCAACACCACCCCCGGTGGCGGTGGCAGGTCGCAAGTGCAACCACCGTTCCGCCAGGGTGGCCAGGGCCGAGAAAGCCTTTTCCCTCTTGTCATCCTGAGCGGAGTGGGCCGGTTCGCTCGCGAATCGGCCCGCGAAGTCGAAAGACCCCTACCCAGCTCAGATCTTTCCCTTCACTCCAAGGAGTTCTCCCGTTGTGTTTCGTGATTAGCTTTCTCCCGGGAAACTCCCTTGAACGGTTCGGCGTCTCCTCTCGATCAGCAGCGTTTCGGCTCGGGCGCGATGCCTTCTCTCAACGTGACAGCAGTGAGGATGGAATCGCGGGGTGGGGACTGTCACCACCCGCCGTCTGCTGACTACTTTTTTAAATTCTGCTTGCCAGACGGTACTACTCTGGTTACTATGCACTCACCCTCAAGACAGTTTTCAGGCTGCGCCCACCATGAATATCGGCGAGACGATTCGCAACCTCCGGCTACATAAAGGCATGTCGCAAGGCGACATCGAAAAGCGCACCGGGTTGCTGCGCTGCTACCTGTCGCGAGTGGAAAATGGCCATACCATCCCTTCACTCGACACCCTGGCCAAGATTGCCACCGCCATGGAAGTGCCGCTGGCGCAGTTCTTCAGCGATTCCAATCACGACAACGGCTCTAAACCCTCGCCTCAGCTTACGGACGACGAGGTCCGCTTCCTCACCCAGATTCGCCGCTATTCCTCTTCCCTGAATGAGAGCGACCGCAAGCTGGTGCTGGCCATGGTCAAGAAAATGGCCGCCACGGCGGGGAAATAGCTACGCGCTCCTAGCCACTAGTCCTAGCTTTTTATTCCGGTGTATGCATCTGGAGTGCTGCGAGCGGTTTTTTGCTCCCAGTCAATTTTCCTGGGACCCTGCCCAACACACGCCCAGCGCCAGTCACTAAGAGCTAGAAGCCAGGAGCTAATAGCTGGCGGCTGGTTTTAGGCTGCTTCCGCCTTCTGCTCTGCGGCCAGAGCCGCCAGTTCGACCCGGTCATGGGCGCCGGTCTTGCTGAAGATGCTCTGCAGGTGTCGCTTCACGGTATTTTCGCTGATGTTCAATTCGGCGGCGATTTCCCGGTTGCGCAGGCCGCGGGTTACCAGGACCACCACCGTGTGTTCCCGCTCCGAAAGCCGGTGCAGGCCTCGCGCCGCCGGCCGGGCGCGTTCCCCCGCCATCCAGTTCACCACCTGCTGTGCAATTTCGTTGGAGAAGGCCAGTTGTCCCGCGGCCACGCTGCGAATGGCATGAAAAAGTTTTTCCGGGCTGTCGCGCTTCAATACCAACCCGCTCGCGCCCAGACGCACTGCGTGCACGTAATCCACTTCGTTATCCGAGCCGGTAAGGATGAGCGTGGGAAGGGAAAGACCCGCCTGACTCAGGGCGCGCAGTACCTCGAAGCCGCTGCTTTCCGGTAAGTCCAGTTCCAGGACCAGGACGTCCGGGCGATGCCTTTGCACCAGTTCCGTCACCTGATTGCCGCTGGCCGCCGATGCCACCACCTCGATATCGGCCTGGGTCCCCAGCAGCGCGGCGATCGAATCGCGCACTACCTGGTGGTGATCCGCAAGAATGACTGCCAGTTTTGTGCTCATCTTCTCTCCGAGCCGAGTTTCTACGTCTCGTAGGTGGACGCCACCCGTTCACGGTTGGATGTTGCCTGCACAAAACAGGTTCGCTGGCCAAATTAGCTGCCTTGCTATGACCTTCGTAACCTGCCTCCAGCCCGCCGCCCCGCTTCCCCTCCTATCACCTGTGTTACATTGCGTTTTTCCCTGTTTGCCGCACTATTGTGCTCGGGCCCGGGTGTGGCGCTGCCGCTTGAGGTGATTCGTGACAGTTGAGGAAGAACTGAACCAAATAGAAACCAACTTGCGGCGCCTCAAGATCGAGTACGAAATCTATTTCAACAATCCCAGCAAGCGGCCTCCCGCCGATACCGAGTGGCGCGTCACCAATGCCATCCGCAAGCTGAGCGACGGCTATTGCGACGGGCAGCGCCTTAACTTCGCCCAGCGCTATCGCTATAACGAACTGGCCCAGCGCTATGCCCTGCTCAGCGACCTGTGGCGCAAGAAGATGCGCATTCGCGAGGAGGGCTACCGCCGTCCCCAGGACGCCTTGCTCTCAGTTCAGGGCGTGCGCGTTTTCGAAGAGGAAAAGCCCGCCGCCCACCATGCCACCCTGCAGCCCTTTACCGTGCAGTGTTCCGACGTGGACAGTGAGCGAGAGAAAGTGGAGAAGCTTTTCCACGCCCTGCTCGAGGCCAAGAAGAAAGCGGGCGAAGACACATCCAAGAGCGGCAACCTGGAATCCTTCGAAAAATTCGTGCAGGGCAAGACCGACCAGATCCGCAAGCAGTACGGCTGCCATGCGGTGGAGTATTCGGTGGAGATGGAAGCCGGCCAGGTACGCCTTAAGGCCAAAGCCAAAGTCTAGTTTTTCGATGTGACACTAGAATGTTTTCCGCAATGTACCCGAGCGGCGCGGCGGCTTTGTCTTTCGTTTTCCGTCGAGCGCGGCAGTTTTGCAGAATCAGGTTGGCCCGCTTCCCTTTGCCCCGGGTTGCTGTCGTGCTCGCTATGGTGGTTATGCCCTGCCTCGGCGCCCACATCAGCGAGTGGCACACCACCGAGTTCAACTGCGACATCGTGGTGCAGCCGGATGGTTCCCTGCTGGTGCGCGAGACCGAGACTATGGACGTTGTTGCCCCGCCCAAGTATGGTCTGCGCCGCAGCCTGCCCATCGGCTCCGACGACCGTTGGGACCGCGATTACGGCCCCGGCTACACCCGCGATACAGGCCTTCGCGTACGGCTTGAGGAAGTCAAGCTGGATGGAGCCGCTGCACCTTTCCATACCAGCCAAATCCGCGGCAGTCACTACCAGGTAGTGTTCGGTAGCAGCGAGGACGCGTTGCTCCCGGTGGCAGTGGGTTCGCACAATATCGCCATCACGTACCAGGTTACCGGGGCAGTGCGGTTTCTCCAGGACTATGACGAACTCTACTGGAACGCTCCAGGGCACGTGTCTTCCGCCGGCGGCAACGCCACCATTAGGGTCCATCTTCCGACGGGGGTGCCAGGCACCCAAGTGCGGACCTTTTCCAGCGCCGGCGGCCGAGGCGTAAGCTCACCGCGCACCGCGCTTGACCCTCCGGCTGTCCAACAAGCGATTCCCGATGGCCGTGAATTCTCGGTGGAAGCTTTGCGCCCTTACCAGAGCCTCGCCGTGGTAGTTCGCTGGCCCAAGGGGTACGTTCGTCCGCCGGAGTGGTGGGACCCCGCACATTTGCCCCTGGTAATCGCTCCTCTGTTGCTTCTAGTTTTTTACGTGGCAGTTTGCCTCGTCCTGCGTCGCCACCAGGAGCGGGGTACAGTTTTGCCGCAATACACGCCGCCGCGGGGTCTTTCCCCAGCCGCGTTGCGCTATGTGCTGACCGGCGGGGCGGATGGCACCTCGGTGGCCGCGGTTCTGGCTCGCTTTCTGACCAAGGGCGCGATCTCGGCCACCCCAACCCCAGGTGGCTACACCTTTGTTCGCCAGCCCGGCTATGACTCCGTAGTCTCCAAACTCCTGCCGGAAGAGACCGCGATTGGGCAGGAACTTTTCAATCCGGCGTTTAACTTTGGCGAGGGTTCCTCGTCACCCGCAGCTTTGCGCGAGGAGTTCAACGCGCTCAACGTTTCTGATGCAGCCACCACACCTCCGGTCACTACATCGGCGACGAAGCCGTTGCCCGACGAGCCGATTTCGCTAGGCATAGCCGACGAGGCGACCAGCTCTCAGGCGTCTGCGGCGCAAGACTGCCTTACGCTCAGCGAAGGCGACCCACGCATTAACGTCTTTGTGGGCATGATCTACAGCCGGCTGCACACTCAGATCGAGGGCAAGTACTTCCGCTGGAATATTGGCTTTGTGCTTCTGGGCATGCTCACAACCTTCGTATTTGCCCTGGTATGGGCGCTGCGCGATACCACCGACACCTTCGGGTCAGTCTTTCTCACCGTTTGGATTATGTTCTTTTTGCAGATTCTTGGCGCTATGGTCTCGCTCGGCATCCATTCCGCCCGCGTGCCCAGCAACGCGTCGCGCTGGCTGTTGACGCTCTTCGGCTTGGGTGTGTTGTTCGGGCTGCCGCTGCTGGTTGCGCGCGAGTTGGCGATGCAGACTTCGTGGCCGCTGGTTATTTCGCTGCTGACCATGATCGCGCTTAACAGCCTCTTCATGCCTCTGCTGCGCACCATGACCTCCGACGGCTGTAAGCTGCTGGATGAGATCGCCGGCTACAGAGATTTTCTTCGCGAAGTGGAGCAGGACCGGCTCGACCGCCTGGGTAAGGTCGCCAACGCCCCGCCGATCTCGGAAACGCTGCCCTACGCCATCGCGCTCGACTTGCGCGAGGCCTGGGGAGACGCGCTGGCCACCGCCTTCTCCCAAGCCACCATCGCCCGCTAGCTCGCTGCACCCCAAACATGGCGAATAAAAAGCGAAAATAATATACTCCCCGAGAGGCCTTCGGCAGATCCCAACCGCCTTACAGGAGAGACGAATGAAAACGCATTTCACCCTTTTCATCTGCATGACGCTTTTGCCTGGGTTTGCGGTATCGGTCCGGGCCCAGACGGAGCTGCCGAAGCCCGCTCCTGAGCTAAGGAAACTCGACTACTTCGCCGGCACCTGGCGGGCGGAAGGCGAAGTAAAGCCGGGACCCATGGGCCCGGGTGGCAAATTCACCGGCACAAACAAGATCCAGTGGATGGACGGTGGATTCTTCCTGGTCACCCACTCCGAGTTTAACGGCGCCATGGGCAAAGGCTCGGAAACGGCCTACATGAGTTATGACAGCAATGACAAGATGTACACCTACGACTCTTTCAACACCCTGGGCGAAGCCGACCACGCGAAAGGCAAACTGGACGGAGACACTTGGACATGGCAGAGCGAAACCAGAATGGGTCCGCAGACCATAAAAGGGCGACTCACCCTTAAGATGCTTTCGGCCACGGCATACAGCTTTAAGTTTGAAACATCAACCGATGGCGCTGCCTGGAACACGTTATTGCAAGGCAAAGATACGAAGCAATAGATGTCCGCCGCACCTCGACGATCTGCACACCTCCTTGTGCACTCCTGCAAAATTCTTCTGCTCTTGTGATGCGCATCACTCCACAGCTAACATTTATTGGATATTATTCGCCTCAATTCCTTGCGCTCACTTACGAAATTGAGAGTGCCCGATCACAGCCTTCACCTTGAGGACCTATGTCAAAAATTCAGCGCGCAATTCTGAGTGTCACCGATAAAACTGGACTCGTAGAATTCGCCCGCCGCCTCGCCGGCCTGGGCGTGGAACTTATCTCCACCGGCGGCACCTCCCGCCTGCTGCGCGAATCCGGAGTCGCGGTGAAGGACATTTCCGAACTAACCGGGTTCCCGGAGATGCTCGACGGCCGGGTGAAGACGCTGCACCCCAAGGTGCATGGCGGCATCCTGCACATGCGCGCTAAGCCCGAGCACCAGGCGGCCGTGGCCGAGCACGGCATCGCCCCCATTGACATGGTGGTGGTGAATCTCTACGCCTTCGAGAAGACCGCTGCCAAACCCGGCGTGCCCTTCGAGGAGCTGATTGAGAATATTGATATCGGCGGGCCCTCCATGATCCGCTCCGCCGCCAAGAATTTTCACGACGTGGCGGTGGTGACCTCGCCTTCCGACTACGCCTCCATCGCCGACGAAATGGCGCGCTCCGGCGCCCAGCTTTCGCTGGAAACCCGCTGGCGTCTCGCCCAGAAGGCTTTTGCCACCACCGCCGCATATGATTCCGCGATTGCATCTACCCTGGAGCGCGTCAGCCTGAATGGCCGCTTCAGCCTTCCCGCCGAAACCGGGGGCTTCCCCCAGAACCTGCGCCTGAATTTCCGCAAAGTCATGGACTTGCGCTATGGCGAGAACCCACACCAGAAAGCCGCCATGTACACCGATGGCTCGGGCGCGGGCGTCGCTAACGGCCGCCAGCTTCAGGGTAAAGAGCTTTCCTACAACAACATAGTGGACCTGCAGGCGGCGTGGGAGCTGGCTCAGGACTTCAGCGAGACCATGTGCGCCATCATCAAACACACGAATCCCTGCGGTGCCGCAACTGGGGCGACTCTAGTCGAAGCCTACAAGCGAGCGCTGGAAGCTGACCCTGTGTCAGCTTTTGGCGGCGTCATTGGGGTGAACAGGCCTGTAGATGGTGAAACCGCCGCTGAAATGGCCAAACTGTTTGTGGAGGCCATTGCCGCCCCGTCATTTGAACCGGCCGCCCTGGAGAAGTTCGCAGCCAAGAAGAACTTACGCCTTGTGGAGATCAAGCACGAACCGCAGAAGTGGGTTCTGAAGAACGTTTCCGGCGGCATCCTGCTGCAGGACAACGACATACGCCCATTGACCGAGGCTGATCTGAAAGTGGTCACCACCCGTCAACCCACTGCGGAGGAGAAACGCGCCCTGCTCTTCGCCTGGAAGGTTTGCAAGCACGTGAAATCAAACGCCATTCTCTATGCCCGCGATGGCCAGACGGTAGGTGTGGGAGCGGGGCAGATGAGCCGCGTGGACTCGTGCAAAATCGGGGCCATGAAGGCCGTGCTGCCGCTGAAGGGGACGGTGGCCGCTTCCGACGCCTTCTTCCCATTTCCGGATGGCGTGGAAGAAATTGCCAAGGCGGGCGCCACCGCCATCATTCAGCCCGGCGGCTCAGTGCGCGATCAGGAGGTGATTGACGCCGCCAACCGCCTGGGCTTGGCCATGATCTTTACAGGCGTGCGCCATTTCAGGCATTAGACGCGAGGTAGTTGGAAGTTGGTAGCTGGGGGTTCTCCTAGCTACCAACTACTGTTTTGATCCCGAAAGTCCCTGTCCAAATGGCTCGTTAGCTGAGGCGGTTCTTCTTTACCTTTAGCAGCTTCGAAGCCGGTTTATGGGTAAAATAGAGACGCACCCGCCGGAGTGGCTCGGCATCCAAAGTCTGTACGTTAGGCTCGGGTCGTAAGGATCTCATGAAAAAGTGTATTTGTGTCTCTGTCGTGTTCCTGTTCGCGGTTGTGGCCCTCGCCCAGCAGGAGCCTAAGCCTTCCTCGCAGACGCCTGCGGCGACACCTGCGGCTACCCAGAGCCAACCCGCTGCTCCGGCCGGCAAGACCCCCTCGCAGTCCGACCGTGCTGCTGCTTATTACCACTATTCCATGGCCCACATTTACGAAGAACTGGTGCAGAGCTATGGGCGCAGTGATCTGGCCAACAAGGCCATAGACGAGTACCGCGCGGCCATTGCCAGCGACCCCAGCTCTGAATATCTCAACAACGGCCTGGCCGAGCTTTACTGGAAAACCGGCCGCATTCGGGACGCCGTCCTGGAAGCCCAGGACCTGCTCAAGCGCGACCCCAATAATCTGGCCGCGCACAAGCTTTTGGGGCGCATTTATCTGCGGTCGCTGGGCGACATGCAGTCCGGCACCCAGTCCCAGAATGTGCTCAAGCTGGCCATTGAGCAGTACCAGGAAATCGTCAAGCTCGAGCCCAACAGCGTGGAAGACCACCTTCTGCTCGGCCGCCTCTACCGCCTGAACAACGACATGGGCAAGGCGGAGAGCGAATTCAAGACCGCCATCAAGCTGCAGCCCGATTCCGAAGAGGCGCTGACCACCCTGGCTTACCTCTACAACGACGAAGGTGACGCCAATCGCGCGGTGCAGACTCTGAGTTCCATTCCCGAGGGCGATCGCTCCGCCAAGCTTTACTCGGCGCTGGGCTATACGTACGAGGAGCAGAAGGACTACAAGAACGCGATTGCGGCCTACCGCAAAGCGGTAGGGCTGGACCACGACAACCTCGACGCCATGCGCGGCCTGGCTCAGAACCTGCTGAACGATGGCCAGCTGGAAGCCGCCCTGAACGAGTACAAGACGATTGCCGACGCCAATCCTGAGGATCCGCAAACCTACCTCAACATGTCCGACATTTACCGCCGGACGGGGCGTTTTGATGATGCTCTGCAGAGCCTGCAGAAGGCGTCCTCCATGGTGCAGGATTCGGTGGAGGTGCCTTACCGCACGTCGGTGATTTATGAAATTCAGGGGCGCTACGACGATGCTGCCCAGATTCTGCAAGACCTGCTTAAGAAGACGGAAAAGCCGGACGGAAACTATAGCGGCGGCGAACGCAACAATCGCGCCATCTTCCTGGAACGGCTGGGCAGCGTTTATCGCGACCAGAACAACGTTCCTCTTGCCATTGAAACTTTCCGCAAGATGCTGTCCCTGGGAGACGACAATGCCAAGCGCGCCTACCAGGAAATGATTGACACCTACCGCGACGCCAAGGAATGGCAGCAGGCAACGGCGGTAGCCAAGGAAGCCAGTACCCGAATGCCGAAGGACCGAGACCTGCGCCTGGTGCTCGATTCGCAGTTCGCCGATCAGGGTCAGGTAGACCAGGCGCTCTCGGATGTGCGCTCGCACCTGAAAGGCACGCCCGCGGACCGCGAAATCTATATCGCGCTGGCCCAGATGTACAGCCGGCTGAAGCGCTGGCCCGAGGCCGAGGAGGCCATTGATAAAGCTACGCAGCTTTCCAGCAAGGGCGACGACAAGGAATACGCACTTTTCCTGCACGGCTCGATTTATGAGCGCCAGAAAAAATATGACCAGGCGGAGCAGCTCTTCCGCCAGGTGCTGGCCATGGATTCACAAAACGCCATGACCCTCAATTACCTGGGCTACATGCTGGCCGATCACAGCACGCACGTGGAAGAAGCCCTGGGCTACATTAAGCGGGCGGTGCAGCTCGATCCCGCTAACGGCGCCTACCTGGATTCGCTGGGCTGGGCCTACTTCAAGCTGGGCAACTACGATATGGCGGAGGAGCAGCTGCACAAGGCTTCCGAGCGCATGGCTAGCGATCCCACCGTGCAGGAGCACCTGGGCGATCTGTATCAGAAGACGGGACGCCTGAAGCAAGCAGCCGCTCATTGGGAGCGAGCCCTGCAGGAGTGGGCCAAGACCGTGCCCGCCGAGGTGGACCAGGACAGCGTAGCCAAAACGCAGAAGAAGCTGGAGTCAGCCAAGGTCAAGCTGGCCCGCGAAAGTTCTGACGCGTCACAGCAGAAGTGAGGATTTCGTTTTCTAACAGGGCCGCGCTCGCGCGCGGCCATGTTTTTTTGCACACGTGCTTTTTCTCTGTGTCCTCGGTGGTGAAATATACTACTCGCTACCGCGGTTGGTC
>DATEGI010000095.1:0-22882 GCA_035280205.1 Terriglobales bacterium
ACAGTGTATGTGGGCCGTCCGACAGCGGAGGCGCGGCGGCTTTACCAGGCAGTGCTGGAAGCGCAGCTGGCCGCCATCGCGGCTGTTCGGCCAGGAGTTGCGGTTGGCGAAGTGGATGGTGCGGCGCGTAAGGTGCTGCGCAGAGCCGGTTTGGCGCGCTACTTTACCCATTCCACCGGGCATGGCGTAGGCCTGGAAATCCACGAGCCGCCACGCGTGGCCGCCGGACAACAGCAACGCTTGCAGCCGGGCATGGTGGTAACCGTGGAGCCGGGCGTTTACCTGGCGAAGCGGGGCGGAGTGCGGATCGAGGACATGGTGGTTGTGACCGGCTCCGGTTGCGAGGTGCTCACCTCCACGACCAAAGAACTGATCGTGCTGTAGTAAGGGCGGATTCGCAGGCGGTCCCCGCAAGCAACCCGCCGCGGATAATGCCGGCCGCCGGCTCCTGGGGCGGCAGGAAGAACGCAGTCCCTCCACCAGATCATGAATCAAAAAGAGCTCAAAGAACTCATCGAGTTCTTAATCGAGAAAGACGTCACCGAGTTTGAGCTGGAGCGCGGCGATGTCAAAGTTCGCATCAAGCGTGGCAGCGAAAGTGCGTCCGGGCGCGATGTGCACTATGTGACTGTGCCCCCCATGGCATCGCCCGCCGTGGTCGAGCCGCGAGCGGGTTCTCCGCTCCCGGCTTCGGTGTCGAGTTCCGCTTCGTCGCCAGCTCCCGCTGAGGCCGCCAAAGAGGAAGGGCTTCACGTCATCACTTCGCCGATTGTGGGCACGTTCTACGAGGCGCCATCGCCCGGTTCGCCGCCCTTCGTTAAGCCTGGAGACACGGTGGAGGTGGGTCAGGTGCTGTGCATCATTGAAGCCATGAAGCTGATGAACGAAATCGAATGCGATGTCGCTGGCGAGGTCGTCAGGAGAGTGGTCAACAACGGCCAGCCGGTGGAGTATGGCCAGCCCCTGTTTGAAGTGCGCCCGCGCAAATAGCTGCACTCATAATGTTCAAGAAGATCCTGGTTGCCAATCGCGGTGAAATTGCTCTGCGGGTGATCTGCGCCTGCAAGGAGCTGGGCATCAAAGCGGTGGCCATCTACAGCGAGGCTGACCGCCACTCGCTGCCTGTGCGCTTTGCCGATGAGGCCATCTGCATTGGCCCGCCGCAGCTCGCGCAAAGCTACCTGAATATTCCCGCGGTAATCAGCGCTGCGGAAATCGCCAACGTGGACGCTATCCATCCCGGCTACGGGCTGCTCGCGGAAAATGCCAATTTCGCCGAAGTCTGCGAAACCTGCCGCATCAAGTTCATCGGCCCGCCGCCGGAAATCACCCGCCTTATGGGCGAAAAGGAGAAAGCGCGCGCAGCCATGAAGGCGGCGGGCGTGCCCATCCTGCCCGGTTCTGAGGGGGTAATCAGCTCGGAAGGCGAGGCCCAGGAATGGGGGCGGCAAATCGGCTATCCCGTCATCGTCAAGGCTTCGGCGGGCGGCGGCGGGCGCGGCATGCGCATCATCCGCAGCGACGAGGAACTGCCCAATCTGTTTCGCGCTGCCCAGTCGGAGGCAGCCGCCGCTTTCGGCAACGGCGACCTCTACCTGGAGAAATTCCTGGAGCGGCCCCGCCACATCGAGTTCCAGGTGCTGGGAGATTCCTACGGCAAAGTGATCAGCCTGGGAGAGCGCGAGTGCAGCATCCAGCGCCGCCATCAGAAGCTCTTGGAGGAATCTCCCTCCACCCAGGTGACGCCTGAACTGCGCGAGAGCATCGGCTCCATGCTGGGCGCAACGCTTTCCAAGATCGGCTACGTCAACGCCGGCACCGTCGAATTCCTCATGGATGAGGATCGCAGTCTGTATTTCATCGAGATGAACACCCGCATTCAGGTGGAACATGCGGTTACCGAAATGGTCACGGATGTGGACCTGGTGAAGAGCCAGATTCTGCTGGCGGTGGGCGGGCGCATGGATGAGGTCCTGCAAGGCAAGGTGCTGACTCGCGGCCACGCCATCGAGTGCCGCATCAACGCTGAGCACCCAGAAAAGTTCACGCCCTCGGCCGGCAAGATTACCGCTTTCCATCCTCCCGGCGGCACTGGTGTCCGCGTGGACACGGCCGCCTATGCCGAAGGCGTGATTCCGCCTTATTACGATTCCCTCATTGCCAAGCTGATTGTGCGCGGCAAAGACCGCCCGGAGGCTATCTCCCGTATGGCGCGCGCCCTGGAGATGTTCATCGTGGAGGGCATCTACACCACCATCCCTCTGCACCGGCGCCTGCTGGCCAATGCCGACTTCCGCGCCGGCCGCTTCGATACCAACTTCCTGGGCCGCTTCCTGAATGCGGACAGGCACGAAGCGATAACAAAGTAGTTCCCGAGTACTTTCCGCGTAACCTGCATCACTCCCTACTGTGTGCTGGCTCACAGATTCCCAATTCGGGCCTGTCCTAATTTGGGAATTCCAGGAGGGGCATCATGCGTATCGCTCCCTTCGGCCTCGTCTTTTCGACTCTCCTTTTTTTTGTGCTGCCTGGCACAGCTCAGAAAAACTCAACTGGCTGGACGCAGCAGAAGCAGTTTGGCATCTACACGGAGATTCCCAGCGCTACCCGGGTGGGCGCCGAGCAGTGCGCCACGTGCCACGCTGACCAGTCTCGGGACTACCAGCACGCCTTCCATGCCCAGCAGGGAGTCCAATGCGAAGACTGCCACGGCTACGGCAGCAAGCACGTGGAAGGCGGTGGCGATGTCAGCAAAATCATCAGCTTCACCAGGCGCCCACCCTCGTCCGCCAATGGCGTTTGCTTAAGCTGCCACGCGCGCGACGCCAAGGTTCGCTACTGGACGGCCGGGTCGCACTCGGCCAACCGGGTGCGCTGCATTGATTGCCACCAGATCCATGCCCCTGCCGTGAAGGCCGCGGGTGAAAGCCACCTCCGCTTCGATACGGCCACCAGCGGCGCCCTTACTGCAGAATCCGCAGTTCCTGAAGCCGACGTGGTTCTCCGCCCCCCGGCCCAAACCAACGAAGCCTGCATCAAGTGCCACCAGACGGAGAAGGCGCAGCTTAGCTTGCCCTATCATCACCCGCTGCGCGAAGGCAAGATGAGCTGCGTGGATTGCCACGATCCTCATGGTGGTCCTGCCGGCAACAATCTGCGCGCCTCGAGTGTGAATCAGCTTTGCCTCAGCTGCCACGCCCAGTACCGCGGGCCCTTTGCCTATCAGCATCCTCCAGTGACGGAAAACTGCCTGAACTGTCACACTTCCCATGGCTCTCCCAACACCAACCTGCTCTCGGTGAGCATGCCGGCGCTGTGCCTGCAATGCCATGCCAGCCACCACAACGGGGCCAGCCTGCCGCTCGACGACCGCTGCACCAACTGCCATGGCTCAATCCATGGGACCGATGTGGCCACCCCCAGCGGCGGCAGCCGCTTTGTGGACAAAGGTCCGTACGGCGTGCCGGCTGTGCCACCGCAAACTGCCCAGCCTTTATCGGCCGCAGCCATGTCGGCGCATGGGGCGACTTCGGTCGCGGTTCTGCCCACAGTCGCTTCCCACACAAACGCCCTGGGGCTTGGTATTGCTGGGTCCTTGGGGACTATGTCTGCGGCTATTCCGCCACTTTCCGGGGGAAACATGCAGGGCGGCGCCCAAACTGAAGGCAACGGTGCGGGCGTTTACTCGATCACCTCTCTCACCCCCGGTGCCTACCGCTTTGTGGATGGTACGGGTTTCCTCGGAAGAGTGGGCGAATACGACAGCCTGCAGCAGTCAGCCGGTGCTGATGCAACCAACACCTATGTTTCGCCGCAGAATCACCTCACTGTCGTTTCTCGCGCAAGTCTTCTGACCGGCGATGATTACTACGCCGCCTCGCAACTCACCGCCGGCCAGCGGCTGCAGGTCGGCTTCGATATGCGCAGCTTCGTGCAGCAGCAGGACACATATCCCTTTTACGCGGGCGTTATGTCACCCGACCTGCTGCCCATAACCAATCTCATTCCCGCCCACGCGGTTTTTGGGGTGAAAAGAAGATTGGGCAACGCCCAGGGCCAGTTCAAAGTGCCCAAGTTGCCAGTGCATCTGTTCGTGAACGGCAACTGGCAGGCCCGAGTAGGCGCAAGCCAGCTTGCCTACCTGGATGAAAACATCAATGCCAACTGCGGTGAACTCTGTCACTACACCACGCGCTTCCAGCAGGTTAACTACACCACGCGCAATATTGGTGGCGGCGCCGACGTTGACCTCGGCCCCGTGCGGCTCACCTACCAGCACACTTTCAGCAGCTTCACTGATCGCCTGGTATTCCCGGCAGCCGGCTATGGCCCGTTCACCCCCGCAGATGAGCCGCCTCCTCCACCCGTACCCGTGCCCCCGGCGGTGGCTCCCGGGAATTATTTCCTCAACATTCCGGCGCCGAACCAGTCCTCTACCGATAGTGTGAATTTGAACTGGACGGCGTCTCCCCAGCTTAGTGTCAACGGCCACGTCAGCTATGCGAGGTTGCGCGATACGCTGACCAACCATCCCCAGAGCGGTTTTGATACGGATGAGACTCTGAGCTGGCGCCCCATGGATCGCCTGCGGCTCACTGCTGATTACCACCAGCACAATCTCATCAACGACTTCACTCCCTTCTACGACCTCTATGGCAACGTTTCGTACCACAACCATTCCGAAGGCGTGCGGCTGGATTACGAATTACCGGCCAATTTAAATGCCGAACTTTATTATCGCCATGGTGGGATCACCCGCTCCAATGCCTTTCTCTGGCCGCAGGTGTATTCCTTTGACAACACCGACCTGCTGCGCGTGGTACCGTCTTCTACCAGCAATACCACCGGCCTGGCGCTGCGCTATCACGACCGCGGCCACTGGAGCGCGCGGGCGGGATATGAATGGACGGGAACCCACGATCCCGGCTATCTGATCGTTCCGCAAAGCAACAACCGCACATTTGCCGATGTCACCTTGACGCCTATCACTCGGCTGGTCTTCTCCAACGATCTCAGCATCATCGTTCAAAATGCCTTTCCGGCCATTCCGCTGCCCAACATCGCCGGCGTGTTCCAACGGCGCAACAGGTTCTATACCGACACCGCCAGCGCCACCTTGCGCCTGCTGTCGGTCTGGAATCTTGGTCTGGGGTATTCCTATCAGCAAAACAACCTCACTACCTACATGGCGTTTCAGAACGATAGCGCCGCCGGCTACGTTCTGGATCAGCCGCTAGTCCCGTACAAGCAGATCAGCCAGGCTTATTGGGGCGAATCCAGCTACACCGTCAAACAGCGCCTGGGGCTGAATCTGAGGATTACTTACAACTCGGCGCGCAGCGGCTTCCGGCCCGATCTGAATCCCAGCAATCCGGCTGCGTTCGGTAATGCAGCCTTGATGGCGCAGAGCGCCTTCGATCCGGTGCTGTTCCAGCAGGCGCTGGGGAACCTGCAATTGTCGGCCACCCAGGTTTCGCAAGTAATCGTTCCGCAATGGGTTGGCCAATCCAAGGCGTACTACCTTTTTCCGCGAAAACTCGAGGGAGGTATGATCTTCGACTACGGCAGCTACCGCGATTTCTGGAACCCGAATTTGAATGGAGTGCTGCGGACGTTCAATCTTTACGTTGGCCGCTCCTGGTGAAGACACCACAGTCAGTTTCCGTCACCACCGCCGGTGTGAAAACAAGCGGCCATGAGGACGTTACACCGGCGACAAACAGGTCCGGGCCATGACCCCGACCTTGGTAACCTTTGTCTCCCAAATCCGGCAGCGCACAATTCCTCTTGCCGAGCACCACCCATCCGGAGGAAACAGCGCGGATGATTACCATCGTCCTCATTGGAGCTGTCGCCGCCGCAGCCATGTTTGCCATACTGCTTAAACTCAGCCCCAGCGGACCCAAAAAGGCAGAGAAACTAGAGAAAGGCGATATCCTTAAGCAGCTCTTGGCTTTATCGGAACTGGAGAGTCGCGCTGCAAAAGCAAAGACCGTTGTTCCCCCGGCAAAAGCGCAGCCAGCAAACACCACTCTCCCTGCCAAATCTCCTGAAATCAAGCCGTCTGAAAAGACATCCGAGTGCCTGGGCTGCTAGAAAACGTTCTGGCGAGAGCAATCCTACGCGAAACCAGCACGCCCTTAAGACTTTGGATACACTGGGCAAGTTTGGTACGTAATAACTGACTCCTGACTCCCGACTACTGGTTTTATGCTTCCCCGCTTCTACGCCATCATTGACGCTGCTGGCTTTGCGGATACCCCCGCCTTGTTGGACTTTGCTCGGGAACTGCGCGCAGCGGGCGTGGCGCTCTTCCAATACCGCAATAAGGTCGGCAACGCCCGCCAGATGCTCAGCCAGGCTCGGGAACTGCGCCGCAAGCTGGAAGGCGCGCGCCTCATCATGAACGACCGCGCCGACCTCTGCCTGGCTGCCGCTTTCGACGGGGTACATCTCGGGCAGGATGACTTGTCAGTAGAGGGGGCGCGACGGGTAGTTGGGGATAAGCTGTGGGTTGGCGTTTCTACCCACAACCCGGAGCAGGTAAGAGCCCAAGCGTCGTGCTGTGCCGACTATGTAGCCGTGGGTCCCGTATTCGCCACCAATTCCAAGGCTAATCCCGACCCGGTAATCGGGCTGGACGGAGTGCGCGCGGCGCGCCGCCTGACCCAGAAACCGCTGGTGGCGATTGGAGGCATTACCCGCCAGAACTGCCGCCAAGTGCTGGAGGCGGGCGCGGATGCCGTGGCCGTCATCTCTGACCTACTAGATGACCCTCGCAAATCAGCAGAGGAATTTCTGCGTCGGTTGGGTTAAAGTCATGGCCAATACTCAGCAGCGGGGGCGATACGCCCTCGCAACAGCCGGCGAGACGCTGGCGCTACGGGGTAATTTCTGAGCACTGATATCCGGAATTCCGTGACGACTGCGGCGGCTGCCGAGTGGGAGACCGCAACTCATCAGGACAAAGAACTGGTCAAAGGCCTGGGCCTGACCAGCGCCACCACCCTGGTCATGGGCTCCATGATTGGTTCGGGCATCTTTATCGTTTCCGCCGAAATTGGACGGGAAGTGAACTCCCCGGGCCTGCTTATTCTGGCCTGGGTGGTCACCGGGTTCATGACCATCACCGGGGCGCTCTGCTACGGCGAACTGGCGGCCATGATGCCCCGCGCCGGCGGCCAGTATGTTTATCTGCGCGAGTCGCTCGGGCCGTTGTTTGGCTTCCTTTACGGCTGGACCCTGTTTCTGGTCATCCAGACCGGGACCATCGCGGCTGTAGGCGTCGCTTTCGGCAAGTTCCTGGGTTACTTCTTCCCTTCAATCTCCTCTACCAACTGGATCGTGCACATTGCCAAGGTGCCGCCCATCCATGTGGGTCCCATGGTGCTGGGCAACATGGATGTGGGCCTGAACACTCAGAACCTGATTGCCATCGTCATCATCGTGTTTTTGTCGGTGGTGAACATCTTCGGGCTGAAGACCGGCGCGCTCATCCAGAACGTGTTCACTATCGCCAAGGCTTCGGCGCTGTTCGGGCTGGTAGTGCTGGGCCTGGCAATCGGCCGCAACGCCACTGCCATCGCGGCCAACTTTACGGATTTCTGGCGCAACGCTGGCTGGCACGCGCAACACGCGGTGCAGGTAGGCATAGGCGGACCGATTGCCGTTGTCGGCACCCTCACCATTGTGGCCGTCGCCCAGGTCGGCTCGCTGTTTTCTGCCGACGCCTGGAACAACGTGACCTTCACCGCCGGCGAGGTCAAGAATCCCCGGCGAAATCTGCCCCTGGCCCTGGCCATGGGAACTGGCATCGTCATCCTGCTCTATATCGCCACAAATTTCATTTACCTCATGGTTCTGCCTCTGAATGGCGACCCCAATGGACTCACCGTCCTCGCCCGGGGTATCAAGTACGCGGCTGAGGAGCGTGTGGGCAGCGCGGCGATGTTCCAGATGTTCGGACAGGCGGGCGGGGCGGCGATGGCCATCGCCATCCTGCTTTCCAGCTTCGGCTGCGATAACGGGCTCATCCTCGCCGGCGCCCGCGTCTACTACGCCATGGCTAAGGACAAGCTGTTCTTCCGCAAGGTGGGTGACCTCCACCCCAAGTACAAAACGCCAGTTGCCTCGCTGCTGGTGCAGGCGGTTTGGACCTGTATTCTTTGCCTCTCCGGCAGCTACAGCCAGCTGCTCGACTACATCATTTTCGCGGTGCTGGTGTTTTACATTCTGACCATCGGCGGCTTGTTCGTGCTGCGCTGGAAGCGGCCAGAGGCGGAGCGCCCTTACCGGGCTATCGGCTATCCCATTCTGCCCGCCGTCTATATAGTTTTTGCGGTGTTTATTGATGTCGTACTATTGCGGTATAAACCTCAGTTCACCTGGCCGGGCCTGATTATTGTTCTCATCGGAATTCCGGTTTATCTGTTGTGGTCGCGCTTGAACCGAAACGCTTCGGTGGCGCAAGCGTAAATCCTGTAGAGAAAAGAGCGATGGATGTCTAACTTACTGAAAACCAAACCGCTCGACGTGGTAATGGCGGAAGCCTACGAAACCGGCGAGCACAGCCTGAAGCGCGCCCTGGGCCCTGGCAACCTGATCGCTTTGGGCATCGGCGCCATCATCGGCACCGGCATTTTTGTCCTGACGGGCGCGGCCTCGGCTATGTATGCCGGGCCTTCCATCGTCCTCTCATTCATAGTGGCCGGTATCGGCTGCGTTTTCGCTGGCCTCTGTTACGCCGAATTTGCCGCCATGATCCCCATCGCCGGCTCGGCCTACACTTACGGCTACGCGACGCTGGGCGAAATTTTTGCCTGGATCATCGGCTGGGACCTGATTTTGGAGTACGCCTTCGGCGCCGCCACCGTGGCTTCCGGGTGGAGCGGCTACGTACTCAGCTTTCTGCAGGATTTCGGTATTCGCCTGAGCCCCAAACTGGCCGGCGCTCCCGGCACGCCGTTCGTTCTATATAACGGACACTGGGAAAACCTGAGCCGTGTTTCCAAGACGCTCGCCCTGCATCACATTGACCCCGGCACCCTTCCGCATCAGACCTCGTTCTTCAATCTATTCGGTTTCATTGGCATTGCCCTGGTCACGGTAGTGCTGGTAATCGGCATCAAGGAATCGGCTAATCTGAACTCCTTGATCGTGATTGTGAAAGTTTGCGTGTTGCTGGTATTCGTGGGGCTGGGCGTCAATTACATCGTAGGACACATGGCCGAAGCTTCCGCTAACTGGCACCCCTTCATTCCGCCCAACCAGGGCGGCTTCGGCGAATTTGGAACGAGCGGCATCTTTCGCGCCGCTGGTGTGATCTTCTTCGCTTACATCGGCTTTGACGCCGTGTCCACCGCGGCGCAAGAGACCAAGAACCCCAAACGCGACATGCCCATCGGCATCCTGGGCTCGCTGGTCATCTGCACCATCCTCTACATCCTCGTTTCGGCCGTGCTCACAGGGCTGGTGAAGTACACCAACCTGAATGTGCCCGATCCCATCGCCATCGGCATTGATATGACCGGCGTGCGCTGGGGCAGTCTGCTGGTGAAACTGGGCGCCATCTGCGGCCTGAGCAGCACCATGGTGGTGATGTTGCTGGGCCAGTCGCGCATCTTTTACACAATGTCGCACGACGGCCTGCTGCCCAAGTGGGCCAGCGCGGTGCATCCCCGCTTCCGCACGCCTTACATCTCCTCGATTTTTGTCGGAGTTTTTGTGGCCATGTTCGCCGCCCTGATACCCATCTCGGTGTTGGGTGAACTGGTCAGCATCGGTACCTTGCTGGCCTTCGTCATTGTGTGTGCCGGGGTGTGGGTTTTGCGGCGGTCGCGTCCGGAAGTGCCGCGTCCTTTCCGCACTCCATGGGTGCCCTTCGTCCCCATTATGGGCATCCTGATTTCCGGCCTGATGATGGTCAGCTTGCCCTTCGATACCTGGCTTCGCCTGATCGTGTGGCTGATTATCGGCATGGTGATTTACTTCACCTACAGCCGCCGCCACAGCAAGGTGCAGCAGGGCGTGAGTTCGGTTTCAGCCCCGCCCGTGGGTGCCAGTTCCACTGAGCGGCGATAGCTTTCTACCTGGCTGTCTAGGCACTCACCGACTAGAAATACGAGCTATTCTTTCAACCGGTCTCGGAGAGAGCGGCTGAGAGTAGCCCGCCAGTTTACTGGCGGGAAATGTACACCTCTGCAGCTCAAGTCCTGGAGGGACGGCTGAAATTCATTCGTCCCTACGGGACTCGAATCTCGGATTGTGCCCACCCGCCACTGAAGTGGCGGGCTACTTTCAGCCACACCTTCGGTGCTACTGATTGCATCACCACAGTCGTTCGCGGGCGAGAGCCTGCCCTGAGCGCGGTCGAAGGGGCACGCGCGCCACAACTGTTCTCTGCCTCTATCTGCCGAGCATTGACCTCTTCACTTACTTGCATCTACACTCCCCGGCAACTGAGAGAGTTCTCAATGCGGAAATGGACGTTGCTTCTCCTGCTGGCTTCGCTTTTCACAACCGGGGCTGTGGCCCAGCAACCGCCCGCTGCCACCAAGCCCGGGCAGGTCACACTCACTTACCTGGGCACGGCAGGCTGGCAGATCAGCGATGGCACTACCGTCATCCTGATTGATCCTTATCTCTCGCGAATCCTGGTTCCGCCGCCCGGGCCGGGCTCAGCCGCGCTCGGACGAGTGCCGGGAGACACGCGGCCATTGCACGGCTGGAATGACATTGTCGAGCCCGACATAGCCACCATTGACGCCCACATCCCGCGTGCTGACTTCGTCTTCGTTACCCACACCCACATTGATCACGTCATGGATGTGCCTCACATCGCGCTCAAGACACACGCCACCGTAATTGGTACGGAAAGCACGGAGAACGTGATGCGAGCGTACGGCATCCCCGAAGATCAGTTAATTACCGTGCGCGGTGGCGAGGATTACCAATTCGGTACGTTCTCCGCGAAGATTATTCCCAGCATTCACAGCCCTCTGGCGCACAAACACTATTTCAGTTCGGAGACAGCTCCCGCGGGCATGAAGGCGCCGCTAACCCTGGGGCAGATGCATCCTGAAGGAGGCACGCTCGCTTACCTTATCCGCATTGGTGGCCACCAGATACTTGCTTTTGGCGGTAACAACTACATCGAACGGGAAATTGCGGGTTTGAGGCCGGACGTGGTGCTGGTCGGCGCCGCGGGGTCGCGTAAGGAAATTTACGACTACACCGGCCGCCTCATGCGCATCCTTGACTTCCCCGCGCTGGTGCTGCCCACGCACTGGGATAACTTTATGGCGCCTTACAGCGCTTCTGAGCAGCCGGCCATTGATGCTGTGCAACCTTTCATTCAGGAGGTGAAGGCGGCTTCCCCGCACAGCAAGGTGATCGTGCCCAAGTATTTTGAGCCCATTCCGCTGGGGTCCCGGAAGTGAGTTGACGTGTACCGTCGCGGGCGGGGGCGCCCGCGCCACAAATACTAGCTGGCAGGCCTTTTGGGTGACTGGCCAATTAGCGGGGGCCGCCTGGAGCAAGGTGATGAACCTCGATTATCTGCCAGTGAGCTAGCCAGCTAGTCAGCCAGACAGCTCGTTTTCCAGCCACAATTTTTTCCTTCCCTTTGGCTAATGTGGTGAAATTGAGCACGAGAACTGGCCACTGACAACTGGCCACTGACCACTGCCTTGCGCGCTCTTCACAATCTGAAACTGATTGGCCTGGGGCTGCTGATCCTCATCCTTGTGGGCGTGGCCGGCTTTCACTTCATCGAGGGCTGGCCCTGGTTCGACGGCCTCTACATGGTGGTGACCACCTTCACCACCATTGGCTACCAGGAAATTCACCCGCTCTCCCAACCCGGCCGCATCTTCAACCTGTTTCTCATCATTTCCGGGGTTTCGTTGGTGTTTCTCGGCATCGGGTCGCTCACCCAGGCTTTGCTAGAATTCGAGCTGGGTAATTTTTTCGGCAGGCGCCGCATGGAACGCGAAATCAGCCGGCTCACCGATCACTTCATCATCTGCGGCGTGGGCCGAGTCGGCCGCAGCGCCGCCCGGGAGTTGGCGCGCAAGCCCGCGCCCTTCCTGGTAATCGAGCAGAACGAAGCCAAGGCGCAGCGCTACGGAGAAGAGTTCCACACGATCATTGGCGATGCCACCCAGGAAGCAATTCTGCGCCAGGCCCGCATTGAATATGCGCGCGGCCTGGTGGCTGCCACCACCACCGACGCCACCAACATCTACATCGTGCTCACCGCGCGTGCCCTTAATCCGCATTTGAAAATTATCGCCCGCGCCAGCGAGGAAGACGCGGAGAAGCACTTGCTCACCGCGGGCGCCGATTCGGTCATCTCTCCTTACGTTTTCGCCGGCCACCGCATCGCGCAATCGTTTCTGCGTCCCAATGTGCTCGACTTTCTCGACATCGCCACCGTCCGTCACGGCAAGATGGGCTTGGAAATCGAGGAAATTTTCATTGACCAGCGCTCGCCCTTTTCCGGCAAGACCATCGAAGGCTCGAAAATCCGCCAGGAGCTGGGCGTGATCGTGCTGGCCATCAAGCACCCCGGCCAGGAGATGCGCTTCAACCCCGCGCCTGACGACCGCATCGAAACCGGCGACTACCTCATCGCCATGGGCGAGCCTGCCGGGCTGCGCAAGCTCGAAGCCACCGCCAACCAGCGCTCATGAAAATCGTTACCTCTGCCGAGATGCGCGCCATTGACCGCGCCACCAGCGAGCGTTTCGGCGTGCCTTCGCTGGTGCTGATGGAAAACGCCGGCACTGCTGTAGCAGATTTCGTGCTCGGCGACTATCCGGGCGCGCGCCGCGTGGGTGTGGTCTGCGGCAAAGGCAACAATGGCGGCGATGGTTTTGTGGCCGCGCGAAAGCTGATGGAGGCGGGCAGGGAAGTGCGCTTGCTCCTGCTGTGCGAACCCGGCGAGTTGCGCGGCGACGCCGAAGCCATGTTCCGCAAGCTTTCGCTCAAACCGGTGCTGGCGAGGACTTCAGAAGAATTCAAAAGGGCGGCCGCGCAAGCGGTGTTCGACTGCGACGTGCTCGTGGATGCGATTCTGGGCACCGGCTTCCGACCGCCTGTCACGGGGCTCTACGCCGAAGCCATCGAGCGCTTCGGGCAGGCAAAGGCGCCCATCTTGGCCGTGGATATTCCCTCCGGCCTGGATGCGGATGCTATGAACGCCACGGACACCGGCCCGGCGGTGCCCGCCTGCGCAACCGTGACCTTCACCGCGCCCCGTCCGGCGCACGTTTTCAGCCCGCTGGTGAGAGGCGCGGTGGTGATAGCGTCCATTGGATCACCCGAGGCGGCAATCCAGTCGGGGCTGAACCTGGAACTGATCACCCCGAGCGATATTGCCCAACTGGCAGCGCCGCGTCCCCGCGACTCTAACAAAGGCATGTACGGGCATGTGCTGGTGATTGGCGGCGCATTGGGCAAGGCGGGCGCCGCCGGAATGGCGGGCATGGCCGCCCTGCGCGCCGGAGCCGGCCTGGTGACGGTGGCCACGGCTCAGTCAGTGTTGCCCACGGTGGCCGGCTATGCACCTGAACTGATGACCGAACCGCTTCCGGAAACCGAAGCCGGCACGATTTCTCTTCGCGCCCGCGAGTACGGCCGCCTGGACGGCATCATCAAGGGAAAAACCGTGCTGGCCATCGGCCCCGGTATTTCCCGCCACACGGACACCGCGGAACTGGTGCGAGTACTGGTGAAAACGTCGTCGCTGCCGATGGTGCTCGATGCCGATGGACTCAACGCCTTCGAAGGCCGCGCTCAAGAACTGAGCGGGCGGCCCCTGGTCATCACGCCGCACCCCGGCGAAATGTCTCGCCTGGCGCAGCTTTCCACTAAGCAGATTCAGGAGAACCGGCTGCAGGTGGCCCGCGACTTTGCCACGCGCCACGGCATCACCACAGTGCTCAAGGGCAACCGCACTCTGGTGGCCCAGGCTGACGGCAAAGTCTGGGTGAATCCCACCGGCAATCCCGGCATGGCCAGCGGCGGCATGGGCGACATCCTTACCGGCCTGGTTGCCGGCATGATGGCGCAAACCACGCACGCGATCACCGCGGTGCTTGCGGCTGTTTACCTGCACGGCTTGGCCGGCGACGTGGCCTGTGAGAGAACCGGCGAGCAGTCTCTGATCGCCACCGACCTGCTGGCTGCGCTGCCGGAAGCTTTTCGCCGCGTGCGCGAGGAAGCCACCAACCCAACCGTGCGCTTCCTCGCATAAAGTCGTTTTTCACCGCCGAGACACCGAGTTCGCCGAAAAGTTTCTTGCAGAATCCGTTGGATCCTGCACGGGCGGGTGGCCCACACAACGCGGTTTTCGTTGTGTGGGCATGTTAGGAAACCTGGCCTCCTCAGGGTTCCCACTCAACCCAAAACCGGGCTTGAGTGGGCCACCCGCCTTTTCGAAATGGAATAGCTGTTGGAGATGCAGCTACCACCCCGCGTCAGCGCGGCGGCAAAACCGGCGAAGGTAGATTGCCAGGATGAACCCGCACACCGCACCTGCGTACCAGGTCAACAAGGCCGGCGACACATCGGGATAGACCACCGCTTCCAGATAGTGAACAAGGAACGGCCCGCGATAGGACGCTATCCCGGCGCGCTGGAGAAAATAATTTTCCGCCAGCGTGAGCGGGCAGGGCCAGGGACCGGTTTCAATGATGATCCCGTAGAGCAGCGAAATGATATGCGCCCAGCGCAGCCAGGGCCGACGCCGGGTCAGGAGCCAGCCCAGCAGCACCCAACCAATGAACAGCAGGTGGAGGATAAGCACCAGCACGGCGAGAATGTGAAAGCTGCTCATCTCCAACAGTTGAAATCCCTTGCTCCTTCACGCTGCTGCTCGACTGTTGCGGTGTGCAGATTTCGGGTGGTGCAGCGCTTTAGCGCTGCATTAAGAGCCTAACCTGGAGACCGGCTGTAGCCGCTGAGTTTTTCGTTCCCACGAGGGCTTACCTCAGCGGCCAAAGCCTGGTCAATTCAATCGCTTCTTTGCGGGCCTGAAGGTCTGCTCCACCCAAAATCGTTTTTCTCACTAAACTACTACTTGTGGCTTAAGATCCTATGCCCACGCGCGAAACCATCACCCACTCCGCCGCCGAGACCGTCGCTTTCGGCCGCAGCCTAGCTTACTCATTGGCGCCCCCCAAGCTGGTGCTTCTGCGCGGCGAACTGGGAGCGGGCAAGACCACGCTGGTGAAAGGCATCGCGGAAGGTTTCCATGCCGCCAAGGAAGAAGACGTGACCAGCCCCACCTTCACCCTGGTGCACGAATACCGAGGCCCGCAGGTGAATGTCTACCACATTGACCTGTACCGGGTGGATACGCCGCGCCAGTTGGAGACCCTGGGACTCGATGATTTGATGAGCGAGAACGCAGTTCTGCTCATTGAGTGGGGCGAGAAGTTCGCGCGCTTTGTGCGCGAGCGGGATGTGGAGATCGCCCTGGAATCTGCCGGCGAAGACGTACGAAGAATAGCCGTCACGACGTAGCGCACGCCCACACAAAATCTTTAACGCAGAGAACGCACCGAAAAAACCGGAAACGCTCTTGATTCCCTGCGCACTCTGCGTTGATCTTTTGAACGCCGACTAACGCGTTTTCGTCCGCTCGTCGCCGGCGACCAGGCCGTCCTTGAGATGGATCACGCGATGGGCATAACCAGCAATGTCATGCTCGTGGGTGACCAGCACAATGGTATTGCCTTGCTGGTGCAGGCGGTCGAACAGGGCCATGATTTCGCTGCCGGTCTGCGAGTCCAGGTTGCCGGTGGGTTCGTCGGCCAGGATGATGGCGGGGTCATTGATGAGGGCCCGGGCGATGGCCACCCGCTGGCGCTGGCCGCCGGAAAGCTCGTTGGGCTTGTGCAGCATGCGGCTCTCCAGGTCCACGGCACGCAGGGCCCCGCGAGCCCGGTCCGCGCGTTCCTCCGCGGGAATACCGGCATAAATCAGCGGCAATTCCACGTTGTGCAGCGCCGTCGCCCGGGGCAACAGGTTGAAGGTCTGGAATACGAAGCCGATTTCCTTGTTGCGGATGCGCGCCAGTTCGTCGTCATCCAGTTCGCTCACCAGCTGCTGGTTCAGCCAGTAGCGGCCGGCAGAAGGCGTATCCAGGCAGCCGATCAGGTTCATGAGCGTCGATTTGCCCGACCCGGAAGGGCCCATGATGGCCACGTACTCATTGCGGTTGATGCGCAGGTTGATGCCGCGCAAGGCGTGCACCTGCTGCTCCGAGCCCATGTCGTAGGTCTTCCACAGGTCCTCGGTGCAGATCATGCACTGGTCTGGCGGCGTTACCGTGGCGCGTTCGCTCATGCCGGCCATTTCGGTTGCCATTTTCATCTCCTGCCCAGTCACTTGCCAACCCTATACCCTTCTATGCTTGGACGCGGCGCCGCCGCAAACGTCACGAGCTCTCCTCGTCCAGCTTCTTGGGAGCGGAATTATCAATGCGCACACTGGCTCCGTTGCGCAAGGTCCGCAGAACCTTGTAGCTCCCGGTGACGATCTCGTCGCCCTTCTGCAGCCCCTTCAGCACTTCAATGTCGGTGGTGCCGCTGATTCCCGTTTCCACCGGGACGAACACCGCGCGGCGAGTACGGATTACGAACACACCCTGAATTTCCTTCTTGTCATCGCTGCTGCTGTTGAGGGGCAGGGAAGCAGCCTGCACCGAGCCCTTGCCGGGATTTTCCCGCAGCTCGGAAGCTTTGCGCACGGTCAGCGCCTGGATGGGGATGGCCAGCGCGTTCTGCCGCGTGGCGGTCGTCACCTTGGCCGTGGTGGAGAGTCCTGGCCGCAGGTTGTCGGGCGGGTTCTGCAGGGTCACCACCACTTTGAAATCCTTGGCTTCCTGGCTGGCGATGGTCTGCTGCGAAGTGGAAACTCCGGTGGAACGCACCACCGCGTTGTTGCCGATCTCGGTCACCGTGCCCTTGAAACTCTTGTTGGGAATGGCGTCAATGGTGACTTCGGCGGGCTGTCCGAGTTGCACGTTCACAATGTCGGTCTCATCCACCTTGACCTCGGCGGTGATGACCGACATATCGGCGATGGTCATCAGCGTGCTCCCCGGCGAATTCTGAATGCCGATGACCACGGTTTCTCCCTCGCGCACCGGCAGGTTGGTGACCAGACCATCATAGGGAGCGAAGTAGTAGGTCTTATCGAGCACGTCGGTGACGCGCCGGAGGTTGGCCTGGTTCTGGGTGATGCGGCCATGCGCCGATTCGAGTTGCGCGCGCGATTGCGCAATCTCCGCCTCACCCTGTGCCACACCTGCCTCTGCCGCCTCCCACGCCGCTTTCTTGGCGTCGTAATCCGATTTAGCAATCAGGGCGTCCTTGTACAGCCCTTGGGCGCGCACCCAATCCAGCTTGGCGCGATCATCATCCGCCTGGGAGCGGGCCAGGTTGGCCTGTGCCGTCTTCAGCGCCGCTGCCGCCGCAATCGCGTCCGTGCGCGCCGCCTCCAGCGAGGCACGGGTAGCGGCCACATCAGCCGAGGATTGCACGTTCTCCAGTTGGGCGAGCAATTGTCCTTTCTTAACGTGATCGCCTTCGCGCACAAACAGCTTGGTGATCTTCCCAAAGGCGTTCGCGCTCACGTTGACGTAAGTCTTGGGTTTGATCTCGCCTGAGCCAGAAACCACCGCCGCCAGGTCTTGCACCTGCGCCTTGCCGGTCTGCACGGTGACTACGTTCTTGCGGCTTTGGTAGATGGTGAAGGCTACAATCGCGGCCAGCAGCAGCCCGGCTCCTACTCCCAGCGCCACTTTTTTCCAGGGCTTCATCTCACCCCTGTGTCTCACCTCGTCCACGGGGCGGACAGGTGGAGATACGGTCTCAACGCGCAGGAAGTTCCCTGATGCTATGGTCATACGAGGCATGCCCCACTCCCGGGAAAGTCCCGCTGAGCGCGCGGGGCGACCTGCGGATCGCGCGGTGGGAGCAAGTCCAACCCTATAATAACTTCCGGGGTCCACCCAACCCAAGCTGATTGCAGCGAAAGGTGGCCTAAGGGCTGTTTTTTTACATCTTTACATAGATTAGACCCCGTAACCCGCCTTGCTTTGCGGGCCTCAAATACTTACAATGAAACGACCAGACGTCTGTGGAGGAGTGCCCCATAATGCCGGCTGATGGTTTTCGGCGCACTGTCTTGGCGACGATTTTGGCGGGGTTCGTTTTACTGGGCGGCATGGCTTTCGCCCAGGAGTCCAAGACCGATTCCGAGAGCAAATCTCCTGCCAATCCCGCGGTAAATTCCAAAGATACCAAAGAACAGAACGGCGCCAGCAACGGGCAAAACCAGGAAGACCCGCTCAAGCGCCCCATCAGCACCAAGCAGCGCAGGAAGAACGAGAAGGCGCTGCACATAGAGTTAAGCAAGACGTACAAGAAGTGGCTCGATGAGGACGTGCGCTGGATTATCACCGATCAGGAACGGGAAGCTTTCCTCAAGCTGAGCAACGATGAAGAGCGCGATCAGTTTATCGAGCAATTCTGGCAGCGCCGCAACCCCACTCCCGACAGCGTAGATAACCCCTACAAGGACGAGATTTACCGGCGCATTGCCTATGCCAACGAGCATTTTCCCGCTGGCATTCCGGGATGGAAAACTGACCGCGGCCGCATTTACATCATGTACGGTCCCGCTGACGAGGTGGAATCGCATCCCTCGGGCGGCACCTATGACCGGCCCATGAGCGAAGGCGGAGGCACCACTTCCACCTATCCTTTCGAAGACTGGCGCTACCGCTACCTGGAAGGCATCGGGCAGAACATCATCATCGAGTTCGTTGACACCTGCATGTGCGGCGACTTCCACATGACGATGGACCGCTCGGAGAAGGACGCCCTGCTCTACACTCCCAACGCCGGTCTTACCTTTTACGAGCAGATGGGAATGGCCAACAAGGCTAACCGCTTCACCAGCGGCGGCATTGAGCGACTGGGTAACGGGCCAATGGCGACGTCGGAAAATGCCAAGGAATTCGACCGCCTGGAGCAGTTCGCCAAGTTGCAGGCCCCGCCCGTGGTCAAGTTCAAGGACCTGGAAGAAGTCGTCAGCCACAAAATCAGCGTCAATCTGATGCCTTTTGATGTGCAGACCGACTTCGTGAAGGTCACTGACGACACCATCCTGGTGCCAGTGACAGTCCAGATCAAATACAAGGACATGACCTTCCAGACCAAAGAAGGGGTTTCCTCAGGCGTCGTCCACGTCTTTGGCCGCGCGACTACTCTGACCGGGCGGATCGCGCAAACCTTCGAAGACACGGTCAAAGTGGATGAGCCCGCGGAATTGCTGCCCAAGGAAACGGAAAAGTCTTCCGTGTACTGGAAGGCGCTGCCGCTGCGCCCTGGCCGCTACCGCATTGACCTGGTGGTGAAGGATGTGAATGGCGACCGCATGGGTACCTGGAGCCGCGGCATCATGGTGCCGGAATACAGCGAGGACAAACTGGCTACTTCCTCGCTCATCCTTGCTGATGACATGGAAAAAGTTCCCAACCGCGATGTAGGCACGGGCAATTTTGTGATCGGCACTACCAAGGTTCGTCCGCGTTTGGCTGGGGCCAATGGCAAGCCGCCCACGTTCAAGCGCGACCAGAAAGTTAATTTCTGGATGCAGGTATACAACCTGTCGGTGAATCAGCAGACTCACAAGCCGCAGGCCACCATCGAGTACAATCTGGTCAACGCGGCTACCAACCAGGCCGTGCTGCACCGGGTGGAATCCACCGATCAGATGGGCAACATCGGCGACCAGTTGACGCTGGAGAAGAGCTTATCAGCCAGCGCCTTGTCGCCGGGAATATATCGCTTAAGCATTAAGGTGAACGATAACCTTTCGAAACAGACGGTCGACCCAACAGTGACCTTTGCCGTTGAGTAAATAACTCACGTCCCCAGCGAGGTGGCGAGTTGAAGACCTGCAAGCTCTTTCGGTTGGCCGCGGCCATGACCCTGGTGCTCTCGGCGTCCGCCTGGGCTGCGGGCAGGGCCGCGACTGTCACCGGTTGGGTGCACAGCGCCGCTGGCGTCGCACAAATGGGGGCGGCGGTGGAGATCATCGCTCCCGGCTCGCTGCAGGCTGCGCGCGTCTTCACCGACGAGAAAGGCCACTACACGGCCAAGGGTCTGCTCCCCGGCATCTACCACATTCGCGTGACCGCCCCCTCGTTCCTGCCCTCCGTGCGGGAGAACGTCAGCCTGCGAGCGGGCGCGGAGCGCGTCGTCAATTTGACTCTGGACACGCTGTTCGATGCGATGCAGACCCTGCCGCGCAAGCCTGGTACCAGCGACGATGACGATTGGAACTGGACGCTGCGCTCCTATGCCAACCGTCCCATTCTGCGGTTGGTCAACGGACACCCGGAGATGGTTTCCGGCGAGAGCAGCGACTCTCGGGCGCTCAAAGGCCAGGTGGCATTTGTGGCTGGGTCCAGCGATGATTTTAACGCTGCCTCCACCGGCGACATGACCACGGCCTTTTCGGTCCAGAGCTCTGTGTTCAGCGCGGGGACGCTCTCGTTTGACGGCAACGTTGGCTATGGGAGCGGTACTCCCGGCGTGGTGCGCGCCGCCTATACGCACCGAATGGAAAATGGTTCGACGCCGCAAGTCGCCCTCACCATGCGCCGTTTCGCCACCCCAGATAGCGTGCTGCACGATGGCGCCTTGCAGGCCCTGGCCCTGACCACCTCCGACGATTTCAGTCTGGGCAATGCTCTGGAATTCAAGGTCGGCAGCGAACTGCAGGCCGTTCAGTTCATGGGCCGGGTCACGGCAGCGCGCCCCTTTGGCTCTGTCACCTTTCATCTCTCGCCCGATACCGTAGTGGAATATAAGTACGCCACTTCTGAACCCAATACGCGGTTGGAGAAGGGCTTCGACTCGGCTCCCGCGGATCTGAGCGAGTCCAGCCCGCGCATGGCCGTTCTTGGAGGCAATCCCGTCCTGGAGCGGGCTCACCATCAGGAAATTGCCGTTTCGCGCCGCCTGGGCAACACCCGCGTGCAGGGTGCTGTTTACTACGATCGCATCGCCAACACCATGCTCACCGGCGTGGGCGATGCCAGCGCGGAGATGGGTAACGTTCTGCCCGATGTCTACTCGCAGACCTTTTCCTTTGCGGGCAGGGAACTGAAAACCACAGGCTTGCGCCTCGTCGTGCAGCGTACTCTGCCCGCCGGACTCACCGGCACCCTAGACTACGCCTACGGCGGCGTCTTGGACGTCCTCCCCAACACCTCGTTTGACGCTTTGGGAAGTGCAGTCCGAACGGTTCGCCGCCAGGCGATCGCCGGCAAGATGAGTGGGACTGCGCCAAAGCTGAAGACCCGCTGGATTGCTTCTTACCGCTGGATCAACGGCGATGCCGTTACCCCGGTGGATATGTTCGACGCCTCCCCGGGCCAGGCTGGCGCTTACTGGAACTTCTTTATTCGCCAGCCGTTACCCGGCTCTATGTTCGTGGTTAACCACATGGAGGCATTGCTGGAAGTAGATAACCTGCTGGCTCAGGGCTATGTTCCGGTCGTGGCCAGGGATGGCCGCACTGTTTACCTGGTCCAGGCGCCTCGCACCCTGCGCGGCGGTTTGGCCTTCAGTTTCTAATCTAACCTGCTGATTTTACAGGATGTTAGTCCAGGATCTTCTGCCACCACTTCCGGGCTGGCGGCTCAGGCACATAGACTGGTTCATCGCTGAGACCTAGGAACCCGCTGGCCTCGAAGCCGACAAGGTTATTGTTGGCAGCGGCCAGGGCTGGGCGCCGGAATTTCGCAACCAGCACGTGCTTACCGTTTTCTGATGGCAATGCCAGCAAGGAGGTGGGGGCGTTGCTGTGCAGTGCAGTCTGCACAGGATCGGCTTCCGGATCGCAAACTGTGAGCAGGTGCAGGTTTCTGGAAATGGCTTGCGCTGTCGGCTTATCGAAGGCGATGCATCGCGCCATTGGCCCCCCAATTGGCCCATTTTGGGCCGGTTCAGCATATCAGATGCTTGCAAGTTGCGTTTTGATGGTTGACGCCCGTCCCTACTTTCAGTAGGCTGGCCCCGTTTTTTCCCTTACATAATATTGTGCGGTATTTGGAGTGGCTGTACGCTCAACCAACTGGCAATGCTGCACTTAAACTTCTACCCGACTGACCGGCGTGGCCGGGCTTGCGGGATAAGCATACAATCCCTCTTAAAATCTGGAACTGGTGTGTTCGCGTCTGCTGCTGCGGACGAGGACAAAGGAGAAACGTCATGAAGTTGCGTTTAGTCCTGGGATTCTTGTTGTTAGCAGCAACTGGCCTAATGGCACAGACTTTTCGTGGAACTATTCTAGGAACAGTAACCGATCCTTCCGGGGCCGTGATTTCCGGGGCCAAGGTTACGGTGCACAATGCCGCCACCGGCCTGGATCGCAGCACACAAACCAGCGCTGATGGGACTTATAGCATTCCCGAACTTCCTATCGGTTCTTATACGGTCACCGTATCTCAGCCCGGCTTCCAGACCTTTACTGTGCGTGATGTGCCGGTCAACGTGTCTGCCGAGCGGCGCGTGGACGCCAGTCTGAAGACGGGCCAGGTTGCGGAAACCGTGGTGGTTTCAGGGGAACAACTGCCGCAGGTGGAGACCACGAGCAACGAACTCGGCGGCGTCCTGACGGCGCCGACAGTAGAGAATCTGCCCATCAACGGACGCGATTACACCAAGCTGATCTTTCTGACACCGGGAGTTTCCGGTTCGCCGGACCAGATCTCGGACTCCCCCGGTTCCTTTGGCGAATTCAGCATGAACGGCGCCCGCGGCCGCTCCAATAATTATCTGCTCGACGGCACTGA
>DATEGI010000096.1:0-5846 GCA_035280205.1 Terriglobales bacterium
AGCAAGGTTACACGGGGAAATGGCGGCCCACCAGGCCGCCTCGGAAGCTCATCGCCTGCTGTTTTCCAGGGTGTTGAATACCCCCCTGGGCGTTCTATTGGACGATACGGCTCAATCGCAATCTGTCGTAGGGCTGGAAGAGTACCTGCAGTATCTCGCCGAGCGTCGCCCGGTTTTGGCTCCGCAGGGGGCCGGGGCTGGCCCTGTCCTCCACTTCAATTCAGTGCTGCGCGCGATTTCGTCTCTGGCGCGCGCTCGGACTCGTACCAGTCCGCAAGCCTCATAGCCACTCCCACCACCTGGCCAATCACCTCCGCCTCCTGGGGATGGCGCAGAATGCGCACCGGCTGTGGTGAAAGCGGATGGGGCTGCAGTGTGAGCTGATCGCCTTTCAGGCTGCACCAGCAGCAAGTATGGCCCTGTCGGGTTTCTACAAAATAAATCGGGCGCTCAAACTCGGAGCGCCACATCGCGCTGGTCACCTTGTTGCGCGCTTCATCCACCTGCACAAACGATCCCGGCAGCAGGATGGGGTACATGGTGAAATCCTCCGTACCCACATAGCCATAGGTGTAATTGCGGCTGGCAAACTGGGCCAGGTAAGCCATGGGAACCAGGCCCCACTGCTCGATCATTCGCCCCAGATTGGCGCTGCGCTTGAGGTCGAAGGCCGGATCCAGACGCACCGGCACCCGCACCGCGCTGGCTCCCAAAAGAACCTCCGCCCGGTGTGAGCGGCGCAGGTCCACTGCATTTAAATCGGCGGCGGCGTCATTCAAATCAATGCCGTACCACGCCAGCAGCTCGCGTAAATCGCGACGGTAAATTACGGAAAGCGAATAAAGCCGGTAAATGCTAGGTACGATGCCCTTTGTCTCAATATCCGAAAGGCGGCTGAGAGCGATGGCAAAATCGTCGTTGGCGTGCTTGGCGGCTATTCGTGTACTGGAGACTTCCACGTCCCGCATAGTCAGTGCAAGTTGTTCGCGCAGGATCCGCAGTTGCTGGCCCGGTGTGTGCACCGCAATCTCCCTGGTACCCGTTAATAGGTCGTCACCGTATCACAACTCATAACCCTCAGAAAGACTTTTCTCCATGAAAATGCGCAATTTGCGGAGGCTCATTAGTCCCACGCTGAGCTTCCTTCCGGGTTCCACCCAAAGCCTGCCTGGGCTATGACCTTCGTCACTTGGAGGCGCGGCCAGCCCCACCCTAAGATATTGAAAGTCAAGGACAACCACGACATGCGCACGTTCCGAGTGGCCCTGGTCGGCAAACAGGAAGATCATCTTTCGCAGCTCAAATCACGGGTGGAGGCCACGCTGGCCGCGGAAGTGGTGTTTCGCCGTGACAGCCTGCCTGCCGTCGCTGCCGATAGTTCGGTTCGACAGCTGCAGCAGATGCATCCCGATGTCGTTCTAGTGGACATTGCAAACAACGACCCCGATTCGGGCATTACGGCCATTGAAATCCTGACCAAGGAATCGCTTGCCGTTTTTGCGGTGGGTGCTCTCAGCCAGCCGCAGGTAATTATCCGCGCCATGCGGGCAGGGGCTAGCGAGTTCCTGGACCGCGATTTAGCCAGCGGCACGCTGCTCGAGGCCTTTGCCCGACTTCATGCTTCTATGCAAGGCAAGAAATCCGGAGGCACGCGCGGCAAACTGATCACCATTATGAGCGCCAAGGGCGGCTGTGGCGCGACCACCATCGCCGTCAACGCGGCTGTCGCTCTGCAGAAGCAATCCTCTCATGTCGCTCTTGTGGACCTTGCTCCTCTGGGGCACGCCTCCTTGCACTTGAACGTTCGGCCACAATTCGGCCTGGTCGACGCCTTGCGCAACCTGCATCGCATGGATGCTTCTCTGCTGGAAGGATTTATGACCGAATTGTCGGGCGGGCTGCGGCTCCTCGCCGGTCTTAGCATTCCGGCTCCCCTGGAGGTTGAAACCAGCGACCTGGTGCTGCTGTTCGATCTCCTCCTTGACCACTACAAGTACGTGGTGGTAGACGCCTCCAACCGCATGGACAAGGTCAGCCACACCGTCAGCGACCTCTCCGAACTGGTGCTGCTGGTAGTGCAGGCAGATGTTTCTTCGCTATGGAGCGCGGGAAGAGTGCGCGAGTTTCTGGGCGGCGATCCGGCCAGTTCGCGCGTGCAGTTGCTGGTGAACCGCTACCGCAAGATCGCCGGCTTCAGCGACGAAGACGCACAGGCTGCCACTAACTGCCGCATTTTCTGGAAAATACCCAACCAGTTCAACGCCGTTGGGCCTGCCATTGATCGCGGTAATCCGGTGGCGTTGCAGAATAATTCCGAGATTGCGCGTTCCTTCAATGAGCTGGCGGATGCCGTTGCCAAGCTGAAGCTAAGCCATGTTGCCAAGCCGGAAATAACTGATAACAGAAGGAAAGAACAAACTCAGCGAGCCCTGGACCGTCTCATCAGTCTCAGTACTGCGCCCAGTCGTTAGCATCGCGGGGAACTTACTGCGGCGGTATCTTGAACACGTGCAGCGAGTGATTCAGGATAGCGGTCTGCGGATACTGCAGAACCCAGTGGTAAGCGTCAAATTTCTCAAGCATTTGCCCCGTCAGCTCTGTGGCGCTGATCACCACCGTCGCCCCTGAAACCCGCTGATCCTCGGGTAAGAGCTGCGCCCGCAAACCGTAAGCGCCCGGGTCCACGCTGCCGAAATAGGCGAGATATATCTTTTCCTGGGGATGCGCGGCTTCGTAGCTGCGCAGGGCAAGCAGGCCTTGTCCCCAATCTAAGTTGCTGTCGCTCAGAAGCTTGTAGCTTTGACTAGGCGCTACGAAGGGGGTGAAGTAGGAAAGGTAGTCTGGGGCGTAGCGCAGCGCGTCAGCCGCATTGAGCGCCAACGCGATCAGGACGAGTGCCAGCGCCGTGCGGGAATGCCGAGCCAGTTGCCAGCAGCCACCGGCAACAAATAGAAGCACAAAGGGATAGATGGGCAAGACATGCCGGTCGCCGATGTCAATGTGAGAGAAGATGGCAAACACGAAGTACACCGCGGGGAAACTGGCCATGATCAAGAAATCACGAGGGATGGCGATTCGCCGCGTAAAAGCAAGTAGAAGCACGATTACAAATAGAAGCAATACGACTGCAGGCCACTTCAACACTATTACCGTGGGGTAGTAAAGCCGCCATCCGCCTTTAAGTGACGCCGTTCCCAAGAAGAACGCCTGGTGGCCGCGGTGATTGTGGAAGGCGACATTGCGCAGCCCTTCCAGGTATTCGCCAGCGGGAATAGGAATACTGAAATTCACCGGCGTGCGCATCTTCTTGATAATCGGATCTCGATGCGGGAAAGTTGCGATGAAGGTGCCGTCGCGCATGGTCAGGTGCGAGACGTGGAAGAAGTAGCCCGCCCACACAACCACGAAAGCAATGGCGCAGACCGCCGCTGCCGCGCGCCAGTTCCAGCGCAGGGGATGGAAAGCTATCTTTTCGGGTTTCAGTATCAGCAGCCAGCCCAGCGCCACTAGAAACATGGGAGGGGTATAGAACTTCGCCAGCAGCAGCAGTCCCATGACTACGCCCATTAGCGCGGTTTGGCCGCGAGTGGGATTATGCCGCCAGCGTAGCAACTGCACGGCGGTGGCGAAGATCATCAGCACGCCGATGCCATCCGTGGTAATCAGCGAGTAGTGGGCAATCAGAGCCGGGGAGAAGGCGAACAGGCCCAGCCCGAGGTTAGCCGCCTGCTCGGAATAAAGGCGGCGAGCGGTGGTCCACAACACCAGGGCCAGGATGATGCCCAGAACCACGCTCACAGCGCGCGCGCGATCGGCCATTTGCTGCGGGCCAGGATGAAAAGCCAGCGCCGTGAACTCCGGAAAATGTCCCTCCACATCCACCTGCCACTTCCGGCCGATCAGGGGCAGGGTACACAACAGGCGCTGCAGCGGCGGATGATCGTTCCAATCCTGAATGCGGCCATAGCGCCACATCTCCAGCCCGGTAACAATGTGAACGGGCTCGTCAAAGGTGAACGACTGGGTGCGGATGAACCAGGCGCACTGCGCCACGTAGACGACGAGCAGAACCAGAGGAAGCGCATATCGCAGGCGCGAGCGCAGAACCGCGACGGGCGTCGCCGCGGATGAGGCAGGACTGTGAACTGCGGGGGTGGAGGTCATTGCAGGCCGGCATCCCCGGCCCGCCTACAACCTTACTTCACGCCGGGTGAAACTTCCAGCTACCCGCATGATTACACTGGCACAGAAGCGGCCACTTCCACCTCAGCTTGCAATTCCATGTGGCTGGAAAGGGAACGCGAGATGAGGCAAGCGCGCTCGGCCTTTTCCAGCATGCGATACGCCCGCTCCTCGTCAGCGGCATCGGCGATGGCCAGCCTGGGCCGCACCATTATTTGGGTGAAGCGGAAGCCGCCTTCTTCTTTCTCCAGGAGGCCCTCAGCCTCAACTTCCAGGCGCACTACGTGCAGCTTGGAATTTTCGGCGATGGCGCGGAAGGTGGCCAGGAAGCAGGTGGCAACGGAAGCTACCAGCAGGTGCTCCGGGGTCCACAGGCCAGGCTCGCCCTGGAATTCCGGCGGGGAGGCGAAATTAATGGTGCGTGGCACGTCTTCCGCCGAGACGATGCCCCGGCGCTTCATGGTCCAGATGGCGCTCGTACGGTACAGGTAAGTGCTCTCCACGGTATCCCCCTCGCGCGGCCGGTCTTTCCGGCTGTCCTAATTGTCGATGGAGGCGTGCTAAGACACAGTGATAAGGCTCACGAAGCGAGGTGAGCGCGGGCACTAAGGGAGTGGAACGGTGCCGGCGTTTTCGTGGCGAAGTGGCGCGGGCCGCGGTTGAGGCTGGTACACACAGTTAGGCTCTTCCGCGAACATGTTGCCGGTAACCGCGTAAGCGCGGGCGCGCGAGCCTCCGCACACCTCGCGGAACTCGCAGATCCCGCACTTGCCTTGCAGGTTGGCGCTGTCGCGCAAGGCGACGAACAGCGGCGATCGGCGGTAGAGCTCGGTGAGGGAATGCTTGCGCACATTACCGGCGGAAACCGGCAGAAAACCGCTGGGAAATACTTCGCCCAGGTGGGAGATGAAGACGAAGCCTTTGCCGTCGTTAATGCCTCGCGGGGCGCGTCCAATGCCATCGGCACTAGTGGCGCCGAACACCTTGGCCATGGCTACGTCGGGCTGGCCGCTACGCCGGGCCTCCGTCCTCCTCTGCAGAAGAAAGCGGCGGTAATGTTGCGCCTCCGTGCTCTTGATGTCGAACTTCACCCGCCGCGAAGTCTGGTAGAGCTTTTCAAAGACCTGCTCGAATTCTTCCGCCGAAATCAGGTCAATGCTCTGGCCGCGGCCGGTGGGCACGAGGAAGAAGACGCTCCATAAAACAATGTCGAGCGTTTCCAGCAGAGCGATGACGTCATCCAGCTGGCCCAGGTTGTGGCGGGTGATGGTGGTATTGATCTGCGCCGGCAGGCCGATTTCGCGGGCCCAGCGCACAGCGCGGAGGGTCCAATCATAAGAGCCGGGCACGCGGCGAAAGGCGTCGTGGATTTCGGCGGTGGGACCGTCAAGGCTGATGGCCAGACGGGCGAGGCCGCAATCCCGCAGGCGCACCAGGGCTTCCCGGGTCAGCAGGGGTGTGGCGCTGGGAGTCAGCGAGGTGCGCACGCCGCAGGCGGTGGCATATTCCACCAGCTCGTAAATATCGGGGCGCTTCAGGGGATCGCCGCCAGTGAGCACGAAGACGGGCGCTTGCAGGGCAGCCACTTCCGCGATCAGTTTTTTGGATTCTGCCGTGCTGAGCTCTAAAGGATGGCGGCGGGATTGGGCGCTGGCGCGGCAATG
>DATEGI010000097.1:0-11303 GCA_035280205.1 Terriglobales bacterium
ATTGCCGAGTATGGCTGCACCAGCTGCCACGGCGGGCAAGGTTATGCCACCGACATGGTGCGCGCCCACGCCACTACCCTCGAACACTGGGATGAGCCGCTGCTGGGCAAGGAACTGGGGCAGGCTTACCTGATCGGAAACCGCGAAGCGCTGATGGAGATCAACTGCAACGTCTGCCACCGCTACGATCGCAGCACCGCCGGCATGGACTACATCAACCGGGGCAAAGAGCTGGTGGCAGCCAAGGGGTGCCGCGCATGCCACACGATCAACGGCCGGGGTGGGGTCATAGGCCCGGACCTGACGTACGTGGGCGACAAGTCGCCGGAGCAGTACGACTACTCGCGCATGTCGGGCGTGCCCTCCGTCTTTGGCTGGCACCTGGCCCACTTCAAAGATCCTAAAGCAATGAGCCAGACCACGGTGATGCCCAACTTCGGCTTCGACAGCCGCGATGCGCAATCGCTGGCCATGCTGGTGATGAGCTGGCGGCGCTCCAACCCGCCGGTGCAATACCTTCCCGGCGCGCAACTTGCGGACCGTCCTACTCCGGAGGAACTGGCCAAGGAGCACGAGATGATGACCGGCCCAGGCGCCTTCTTCGTGCAGAAGACGTGCTTCATCTGCCATAGCGTGAGCACGCTGGGCATCGAATCGGCGGCCAATATCGGGCCCGACCTGGCGGACGCCGTAGCAGATGTGCCGCGGCGCTTCGGCATTCCCCTGGAATCATTCCTGGCCAATCCCACCGGCACCATGTCGGTGGTGTTATCAACGCAAATCCGGCTGACGCCCGAGGAAAAGCAAACGGTTATCGAGAAGCTCAAGATCGCATATCAGAAAAAACAGGAGCAGCAGGCCAAGCTGCCGCAAGCAGTTCCTAAGACTTAAACCATGTTGGCTGCTCCAGCATGAAGGAGGCTGAAATGAAGAAAACATCGTGGACGTGGGTGGTCTCCGGCCTTGCCCTGGCGGTGCTGGTGGTTGCCTCCGCGTCTTCCAGTTGCGCCAAGAAACCTAAACTGGCCCGCACCGGCGACGTGACCCAGTCGGCTATTGCCACGTACGTCGCTCCCGGCGACCTGGACCAGTACTACCTTTTCTACTCCGGAGGCCATTCCGGAAACGTTTACGTGGCCGGCGTACCCTCCATGCGTCACATAGCCACCATACCGGTGTTCACACCCTACCCGGGCACCGGCTACGGATTCGACAAGGAATCCAAGGAGATGCTGGGCGGCTTCACCTGGGGCGACACGCATCACCCCGCGCTCAGCGAGACCGACGGCGATTACGACGGCCGCTGGCTGTTCATCAATGACAACGCCAATAACCGCGTGGCGCGCATTGATCTGCGCGACTTCAAAACCAAAGAAATTCTGGGTCCCATCGCCAATGTCTCCGGCAATCATGGCTCGACTTTCGTCACTCCTAATACGGAATACATCCTGGCGGGCTCCCGTTTCTCCATTCCCCTGCCCAAGGGAACCTATGCACCAGTCGAGCAATACGCCACTCAGTACAAGGGCGTAGTTTCGGGCATAGCGGTCGATCCCAAAACCGGGCACATGACTGTGGGCTGGCAGATCGTCATGCCTCCTTTCAACTACGACCTGGGTGATGCCGGCAAAGGCCCGAGCAATGGCTGGGCTTTCTGGACCTCATATAACACCGAGCGCGCCACCGGCAAGCTGGAGGTTACCGCTTCTCAGAAAGACCGCGACTACATCGCTGCTGTCAATTGGAAACTTGCCGAGCAGGCCATTAAAGACGGCAAGTACAAGACGATGGGCGGGATGAAGGTAATCGAGCCGCGCGACGTTCCCGGCGTGGTGTACCTGGTGCCCTGCGCCAAGAGCCCCCACGGCGTGGACGTCACTCCCGATGGCAAGTACTTCATCGGCAACGGCAAGCTGCAGGCCATCGTGACCGCGTTCAGCTTCGACAAGATGCTGAAGGCGATTCAGGATAAAGCTTTCACCGGCAACGAGGACGGCATCCCGGTGCTGAACTACGATGCGGTGAAGGAAGCCGAGGTCAACGTCGGCCTGGGGCCTCTGCATACGCAGTTTGACGACAAGGGCTTCGCTTACACCAGCCTGTTCGTGGAGAGCGCTGTCGCCAAGTGGAAGCTCGGCACATGGGAAGTGCTGGACAAAGTACCGGTTTCCTACAACGTCGGCCATTTGACCGCGCCCCACGGCGATACCATGCATCCGCGCGGCGGCTGGGTGATTTCCCTCAACAAGCTTTCCCACGGGCGGCACATCAGCGTGGGCCCATCGCAACCCGAGAGCTCACAACTGATTGATGTGTCTGGCGACAAGATGAAGCTTGTGTATGACGCCTTCACCGAGCCCGAACCACACTACGCACAGATTATTGATACCAAGCTGCTCAAGCCGATTGAAATCTACACCACCAATGAAAACAAGCACCCCGGCGCCATCTGGGATGTGAAGGATGCCAAGGTCGAACGTCAGGGCAATCACGTGATCGTGCACATGAGCGCGGTGCGCAGCAACTTCGAACCCAACAAGGTGGAACTGAACCAGGGCGACCTGGTCACCATCTACCTCACCAACATCGAGCAGACCACGGATGAGCTGCATGGTTTCTCGCTGAACGAATACAACCTCAACGTGGTGGTGGACCCCGGTGAGACCAAGGTGATCGAGTTCGTGGCCAGCAAACCTGGAGTGTTCCCCTTCTACTGCACCAACTTCTGCTCCGCGCTGCACCAGGAGATGCAGGGGTACGTGCTGGTCAAGGGCCGTGGCGGAGTGGCGGCGGCCAGCAAGGGCAAGCCTAAAACGCCGGTTGCTGTAGCTGGCCTCGGCCAGTAGGAAAGCAGGCAAAACTTATGTCGAGCATTAGCACCACTGGTTCCGTTCCAACCACCCGCGCGCCGGCGATGGCGGCAGCATCCGGGCCGGGATGGCTGGAACGGACCAATCTTTTTTTTCAGCTGCCACTTGCGATGCGCACGCGGGTGGTGGTCGTTATCGCCGCGGTGCTCCTGGCCATCGCGGTCCTCCTGCCTTTGTGGCACATGACCCTCTACTCCAACCAGTACACCGATGGGCTCAATCTTTATATCTACACCCACAAACTGGTGGGAGGAGCGGTGCAGGGCGATCGCGACGACCTGAAGGAGATCAACACCCTCAACCACTACATCGGCATGCACCCGCTGCAGAGCGAGGATTTCCACGAGTTCAAGTGGATGCCGCTGGCCTTGGGAATCCTGGTGCTGCTGGCCCTGCGTGCGGTGGTGCTGGGCCGCATGTCGAACCTGGTAGACGTGACCGTGGCCATGATGTGGTTTGGAATGTTTTCGCTGTGGAGCTTCTATAGCAAGCTTTATGCCTACGGCCACAATCTGGATCCCGACGCTCCAGTGAAGGTGGCGCCGTTTACGCCGCCTGTGCTGGGCTCGAAGCAGCTGGCTAACTTCACCGTGTTCAACTATCCGGCGTTGGGATCGTATTTCATTCTGATGGTATTGCTGCTGCTGCTGGCGGGAATCGTGCTTACGGCGAGCCAACGGCAACGGGAACTTCAATAAGGGGCGGGCGGGAGCGGCAAACCGCATGTAAGGGCGTGATCGCGCACCGTGGAGCAACGGTCTTCAAATACACCGGGTGGAGGGCCGTCCTGGTAGTGTGGTTCTGCGTCCTGGCCTCGCCGTCCACGCTGGGCCGCATTTTGGCAGTCAGCCCAAACGGCCCTTTTCAATCCCCATCTCAGGCAATCGCCGCGGCACAGCCGGGTGACACCATCGAGATTGGCCCCGGTGTGTACGCCGGGAATCTCCTTCTCGATCGCACCTTGTCGCTCATCGGCAGGGGACAGGCGGTGATACGCGGCAGGGGGGACGGCAGCGTTATCACCGTAACGGCTGACGCCTGCACCCTGCGCGGCCTGGTGGTCGAGCATAGCGGCACCATGCTGGCCACGGAAGACTCCGGCATGCTGCTCAAATCCAACCGCAACCGCGTAGAGGATAATGACCTGCGCGACATCTTATTTGGTATCTACCTCTACCACGCTGACGACAACCTGATCAGCAACAACCGCATTACGGGCCGCTCATATCTCGACCTGGGCGGCCGGGGCAGCGGCATCCACATCTGGAATTCGGAACGCAACGCCCTGACCGGTAACACCATCACCCAAGTGCGTGATGGCATGTACCTGCAGAACACCTATCACAGTGTGATTCGCGGCAACCGCATCTTCAACCTGCGCTACGGACTGCACTACATGTGGTCCGACGACAACACTTTCGAGGACAATCTCTTTTACGACAACATAGCCGGCGCTGCCGTCATGTACTCGCATCGCGTGCAGATGCGGCGCAATGTGTTCCGCCATAACCGCGGCTACAGTTCCTACGGGATTCTCTTCCAGGAAAACGACGACTGCATCTTCGAAGACAACATCATCAGCGACAACGCGGTGGGAATCTTTATGGAGGCCATGCGCCGAGGCAAAGTTCGCCGCAACCTGATTTCTGCCAATGACGTCGCTATCCAGGCATTCGGCAGCGCTTCTGAAAACCAATTCGAATACAACAATTTCGTCGAGAACCTTAGCCCTATCCTCGAGGTTGGCGCTCCCGCCAATACGCGCTGGAATGGCGAGTCAGTCGGCAATTACTGGAGCGACTACGAAGGCTACGATCTGGATGGCGACGGCATCGGAGATGCCCCCTACAAAATCGCCAATTTATTTGCCCATCTCGAAGGAAGCTATCCCCGCCTGCGCTTGTATCTCAACAGCCCCGCGGCACAGGCGCTGGCCCTGGCGGAGCGCGGCTTTCCGTTGCTGGAACAGGACCCGCAGCAGGACATGAAACCGCTCATGCGCCCGGCGAAGCTTGGCTTCTCGGCTCCACAGGCCTCAATTCCGGTTCCCCGGCGCATTCTCGCCGCTCTCTTCCCGCTGGCCCTGCTGGTCTTTTCTGCCATAGTTATGTTCAAAGTGGGGCGCTCATGATCGAGATTACCGGTCTCGGCAAGCACTACGGCGAGTGCGCCGCCCTGGCAGAGGTCTCGCTGCAAATCAACGCAGGCGAGATCTTCGCCATACTCGGCCCCAACGGAAGCGGCAAAACCACTCTGCTCAAGTGCCTGGCGGGTCTGGCACGGCCGTCGGCCGGGCACATCAGGATCAACGGCCTCGATCTCACTCCCGATAACCATCTCGCGAAGGCCAACTTCAGCTACCTGCCCCAGCAGGTGTGCCTGCCCGACCAGTTGAATGCGCGTGAGGTGCTGCAGTTTTATGCTCGCCTGCGTGGGCTGTCAAATGGCCGCGTCAGCCATCTGCTCGCCAGTTCGGCGCTGAATGGTTTCGGCGAGCGCCGAATTCGCGAGTACTCCGGCGGGATGTTGCAGCGCCTGGGGTTGGCCATCGCACTGCTGCCAGACTCTCCCATCCTGCTGCTGGACGAACCCACCAGCGGCCTAGACCCCGGCGCCAGCACCCGTTTGCGGGAACTGCTCAGAGAACTGCGCTCCCGTCAGAAAACAATAGTGTTCTCCTGTCACGTGCTTGCGGATGTGGAATCTATCGCCGACCGTGTTGCCATCCTGCTGGACGGCCGCTTGGCGGGAATTGAGGAGGTTGGCGGGTTGCGCGAGAGATTGGCGGCTGCCTCCCGGATGCGAGTGAAACTCCAGGTGGTCACTCCCAACCTCTGCTCTGCGGCCCGCTCCGCCGGCGCAACCGGTGCCGAAATTGAGGGCGAGTGCCTGGTCGTCACCTGCCGCCCGGAGCAGCGCCCGGAGGTGATACGCGCCTTAGGGGCCGCTGGCGCTTCCATAGTCAGCTTCGCCACCCAGGAGCCGACTCTGGAAGACATTTATGTGAGGTACGTTGATGAGAATCATAACCGCAGTGCTGTTGCTGCTGGCGCTGGCCTGCCAGGCCGACCAGAGGCCACAGGCCATTGAAGCGCATGATGCCTGCGCCTCGTGCAGGATGGCCATTTCACAGCCGCAGTACGCTGCGCAGGTGGTGGATAGGGAAGGTACCGCCTATAAGTTCGACGACATTGGCTGCATGTTGCGATACCTGAACAATCACACTTTCCCACAACGGCGGCTCTACGTAATGGATTATGTGAATCGGCAGTGGCTGGAGGCAGAAAGCGCAGTTTTCGTAAGGTCAGAAGCGATTAGGAGTCCCATGAACGGCGGCTTGGCGGCGTTCCGCGATCAGTCGGCAGCTCAGCACTTCTTGAAGAACAGCTCTGGACAGATGGTGGGCCTTGCGCAACTAATCAGCCGTGAACCGCCAGGCGGACATGGCCTGCATTAGCGGCTTGGGCATGACATGAGAGAACCATGAACACGCACACCATGTTGCTGATCGCCCGCGAAGAATTTCGGGTAAACGCCCGCAATCGCTGGATTATTGCCTTTGGCTGGGTCTTTGCCCTGCTGACGCTGGTCATCTCCTACTTCGGCATGGTCACGGCAGCGCAAGTCGGCTTCCAGGGCTTCACCCGGACCACTGCCAGCCTGCTCAACCTCGTCTTGTACCTTGTTCCTCTGGTCGCCCTGATGATGAGCGTTTTGAGCTTCAGCGCCGAAGGCGGATCAGAGTTGCTGCTGGCGCAACCTGTCACCCGCACCCAGGTGCTGACTGGGAAGTTGGCCGGCATCTATGCCACGCTGGTGGTCGCCCTGCTGTTTGGCTTTGGCGCTTCCGGCCTGGTCATCGCCTTGCAAGCCGGAGGCGAAGGCATCGGGCCCTACCTTCTGTTCGTCGGTTATACCCTTTTGCTGGCTCTCGTCTTTGCCGTGTTGGGCAGCCTGGTGGCTGTTGCCACCTCAAACCGGGCCTGGGCAATCGGCGCCGCCCTGGCATTATGGTTTTTCTCCGTGGTCTTTTATGACCTGCTGATCATGGGAGCGGGATTTCTCTTTCGCGAACACACTGCCAACCTGATTATCTTCTTTTCTCTGTTTGGAAACCCCGTAGACCTGACGCGAGTGGCAAGCCTCATCTCGCTCGGCGGTGCAGCCATTTTTGGCGCTGCCGGGGCGGCCCTGCTCAAATTCCTGGGTGGCCCCGCCAGCGCTATGTTCGCGCTCGTCCTCGGCCTCCTCACCTGGACAGTGGTTTCTTTTCTGGCCGCTTCCACCATCCTTCGCCGCCGCGATCTGTAACTCAATTGCCGGTTTGAGGCTTCGGCGGATACTGGTAAACTACTGAAAAGACACGTCCGGAGGGATGCGTGAGCGGTCGAAACGGGCGGTCTTGAAAACCGCTGTGCCCGAAAGGGTACCGGGGGTTCGAATCCCTCTCCCTCCGCCATTGCCACTGAAAATCCTGCAAGGCGATCTAGGCGACTACCCGATCCGGTCTTCTTCTTCAATCCTGGCAAGACCGAGCAATGAACAGGGAAATCGGCGCAATCGTCATTCTTCAATCATCAATCTTCAATGCGCCACTGTGGCGGGCTCTGAGATCTTCCACGATGCCCGCAATGTCGTTTTCCTGAAACAACCGGATGGCGGCAACTCCGGCGGCGCCCGCTTCGAGACACCTGGCGGCATTGTCCCGGGTTACTCCTCCCAAGGCCAATACCGGCATCTGTCCGGCGGGAACGGCCGCCTCCACGCCGTGTGCCGGCACTTTGCCGCAGGCGGCTCGCAGGCTGGCAACTCCCTGGCTGAGAGCGCCCGACTTCTCGAATACTGGCCCGAAGGCCGCGAAGTCAGCCCCGTGTGACTCCGCCAGGCGAACCTCAGAAACGGAATGGCAGGAGACGCCGATCACCGGCTTGTCCACCCCGGCCTTGCTGAAGATCACCCGCGCCTCGCTGGCGGCGATGTCATCGGCGCGCAAGTGGACCCCGTCAGCTCCCACCGCAATGGCAACGTCTATGCGCGAATTGATCAGCAGCCGGGTGCTCTTCCTGCCAGCGTTTTTCCGGATGGCTCGCGCCGCTTCTCGCGCCAAAGCTTCCAACTCGCGCGCCGGCAAATCCTTTTCGCGCAATTGGATCAGGTCCACGCCGGCGCGGCTGGCTTCTGCGATTTTGGCCAGCAGGCGAGCGTGCTGCTCCGCGGCAGTGCCGGGAAACTGCATCCGGTCCGTAATGTAGTAAAAGATCATTCTCACCACAGGGACACAGAGACACAGAGAAATTCTAGATCATAAATTTAGGAAGATGGTTCGGGGAAGCGTGACCGGCCAATCAACGACCGCTCACTCGCGACTCTGAAACCGCCCTTAACTTGGCTTTCTCGGTGCCTCGGTGTCTCTGTGGTGAAAAAGCTACTTCTTCAGCCACAGTCGTCCCAGCAGATAGAAGTAGTGCAGCCCGGTGGCCAGGCTGGCTTTGCTTTCGCCGCCCTGGCGCATGCCGAAGGTAAATGGCACTTCTGCAACCGAGCCGATGTTGCCGCGGACCAGGATCTCCAACAGCAGCTTGAAGCCGTGCCGCTGCAGTTCTACTCCCTCCAGGCATCGCCGCCGCACCAGGAAGAAGCCGGAAAGGGGGTCCCTCACCCGGAGGGCACGCCTTTGCAGGGGTTTGGCCAGCATGATTCCCAGCTCGGAAATGGCCCGCCGCAGCGGGTTCCAGGAACTCATGCTGCCGGGCTCAGCGTAGCGGCTGGCGACCACGATGTCATAGCCAGCCTGCATCCTCTCCCACAGCTGCGATAGCAGTTCCGGGGGATGCTGCAGGTCGGCATCAATAACTCCCAGCACTTCGGCCTCGCTGCACTTCCATCCATCGCTGACAGCGCCAGCCAGGCCATGCTGCCCGTGACGAACTAGCAGGCGGACCCGCCCATCCTTCGCCGATATCCCGCGCACAATATTTTCCGTGCCGTCCTGGCTGTCATCGTCAACTACAATGAGCTCATAGGGCACGCCCAGCGGGTCCAGGCTTGCGCCAATGCGCTCCAGCACCCGGCCAATGTTTGCCGCCTCGTGCAGGGTCGGAATTACCAGGGTCAAGCGGGCGGGAGCAGGGCTGCCGACAGCAGTCGAAGGTGCGCCGCTCTCAGTGGTTATCGCCTTTTCCATGGGCTAAGGGCTGTTGGGCCTGGTCCAGTGTTGCGCAGCGGCGGCTTAGATTCAAGCCGCTAAAGGTATGTACACCCAGGTGCAAGGCAGGCCATTCCGGGCAAGCTGGAGCGGGTGTAGCCTGAAGCTTGGCGGCCCCCAGTCTCATCCATAAGTAATAGAAACGCGTGGCTGAAGGTCAAAAACCGTCGCTGGTGCTGGACGAAATCTTTCGTTTCGCCTACGACACCTTCTGCAGCAACAAAGTACGCTTCCTGCTCACCGCGCTGGGCATGGTGATCGGCACCGCCTCCCTGATTCTGGTCGTGACCATCGGCCTCACCGGCAAGCAATACTTCCTGCGGCAGATTCAGGGCATCGGCTCCAACCTGGTGTGGGCGGAATACGAAGGCGGCAGCCAGCACGTCAACGCCGAACCGCCTGACCCGCTCACCGTTAACGACATGCAGGCGGTGCAGGAGCAGGTGCCGGGAATCACTGCCGCCACTCCCGTGGTCAATCTGAATGACCGCATACCCATCGGTGGCGGCAAGGAACGCGAAGTCCTCATCCTGGGCGTAAATCCTGAATATCACTACATCCGCAACATCAATGTGGTAGCCGGCCGGTTCTTCGACAATGAAGACGAGCAGGCGCGCAACAAGGTGGCCGTGCTCCAGGAAAAATTGGCCGACCGGCTCTACGGCTCGCAGGACTACGCGATCGGCCAGGTTATGAAGCTGAGCGGCCTGCCGTTCACCGTGATCGGAACATTCAAGGAAGGAGTGGAAACCTTCGGGCAGACCGAGGTCACGCAGGACACGATCCTCATACCCTACACAGTAAGCCGCTACTTTACCGAGAATGGAACCACCGTCAAGCAGATCTACTTCAGCGTGGCCGACATGGCCGACGTGCCCCGGGTGACGGAGCAGGCGCGCAAGGTGATCCAGTCGCGTCACCGTCCAGAGTCGGTTTATGGCCTTAGCAATCTGACGCAGGTGCTCACCCTGGCGGCGAAGACCGCTAACGCGCTTACGCTGGTGCTGCTGCTCACGGCTATGGTGGTGTTGCTGGTCAGCGGCATCGGCATCATGAACATCATGCTGGCCACGGTCAGCGCCCGCATCCGCGAAATCGGCATCCGCATGGCCGTGGGCGCCACTCGAGCCGAGATACGTTTTCAGTTCCTCACCGAAGCCATCATGATTTCCCTGGGTGGCGGGCTCCTGGGGATCGTTATTGGCTTGGCCTTACCTTTTTCGGTCCGTTTTGTCACCAGTTACCGGCTCCCGGTGTCGGGTTGGTCGGCTGTGATTGCCCTGGGCGTTTCCACCTTTGTCGGCGTGCTCTTTGGCACGGTTCCTGCCACCCGCGCCGCTCAGCTCGATCCGGTGGAGAGCCTGCGCCACGAATAATCTAAGCTGGCGGGCTGTCCTCACCACAGAGGAGTCAGCAAGAAATCTCACTGGGAAGGCTGGGAATGAGGGCCTCGGCGGGGCACGCCGCGGTTGCATCCTCCAGCTTTGCGTCCTAAACTCATAGCACACCTACTTCACATGTCTGCAAGTGCAGAGGCTATACTGCTGCCAGCCATAACGTCAGGCAGCAGAGTTGTGTAACCCTTATCGGATGATCGACGGAAAGCGCATCTGCGTGGTATTGCCCGCCTACAACGCGGAGCAGACGCTGGAGCAGACTGTTCGTGAACTGCCCGATCTGGTGGACATCCGTATCCTCGTGGATGACCACAGCACCGATCGCACCCTGGAAGTAGCCCACCGCCTGGGCCTGCGTACCTTTGTCCACGACCGCAACTATGGTTATGGGCGCAACCAGCAGACCTGCTACCGCGAAGCTCTCAGCGCCGGGGCCGACGTGATCATCATGGTGCACCCCGACTACCAGTACACGCCTCTGCTGGTGACCGCTATGGCCAGCATGGTGGCGTACGGCGTTTACGATGTGGTGCTGGGCTCGCGTATTCTGGGCGGCGGCGCCCTCCGCGGCGGCATGCCTCTTTATAAGTACATTTCCAACCGCTGTCTCACTCTGGTGCAGAACTGGTTTCTGGGGGCGAAGCTTTCCGAATACCACACCGGCTACCGCGCTTTCAGCCGCCGCGTTCTGGAAGAGTTGCCTCTCCTGGAAAACTCCGACGACTTCGTCTTCGACAACCAGATGCTCGCGCAGTGCGTTTACTTCGGCTTCCACCTGGGTGAAGTTTCCTGCCCTACCAAGTACTTCCCGGAAGCTTCCTCCATCAACTT
>DATEGI010000098.1:0-6662 GCA_035280205.1 Terriglobales bacterium
CGGTTTCGATTTCCTCCGGCGCCATGCCGGAGTAAAAGGTAGCCACGACCACCACCGGAATATTTATCGGCGGAAACAGGTCCACCGGCATGCGCACCAGCATGGTGGTGCCCACGATAGAAATCATCAGGCAGGCCACAATAATGAAGTAGGGATATTTCAGGGCAAACTTCGACATCAGAACTCCTCGTTCTTGGCAGCTTCCTGGAACGGTTTGGGCTGCACTTTCTCGCCAGGGTGAAAATCACTGGGGTTGCCGATTACGACGCGGTCGCTGGAATCGAGCCCGGAAAGCACTTCCACGCGGTTCGGGCCTTCCATCCCGAGTTGCACCTGGCGGGGCTCGATGCGGTCATGAGGATCAACCAGCAGGACCGTGGCTAGACTGCCGTTACGTGTGACCGCCTGAATAGGAACGGTGAGCGCACCCTTGAGCTCGTGCAATACCAGGCTGACATCGGCGTACATTCCCGCTACCAGGGTGCCCTTCGGGTTTTCCACATCCACCTCGGTGTGCATGGTGCGGGTCTGCAAGTCGAGAGCGTCGGCGAAGCGCGCCACTTTGCCGACAAAATGCCGATGCAGGGCCACGACGCTCACATCCACCATGCTGCCGAGATGAACGGCGGGCACAGCGTCTTCGGGCACGGGCAGGACCAGCCGCAGCTTCTCGTATTCTGCGATAGTCACCACCGGCATGGCCTGGGTGCTGGAAGCGGAGCCAGCTTGCACCAGGGCGCCGGTATCCGCGTAGCGCTTGGTTACAACGCCGTCAAACGGAGAGATGATGCGGGTGTAATCGGCCATGGCCTGCAGCCGCTTCTGGTCGGCCTGGGCTATCCCCAACTCATTTTTGGACTCCGACAAGCTTGCTCCGGCGGCGTCCACCTGCGCTTCTGCTGATTGGTCCTTGGCGAAGGCATCGTCGAGTTCCTGCTGGGCGATCAGGCCGGGGCGCTCGAGCGAAGCCTGCTTCAATCGGTTGTAGTCGAGGTGCGAGGCCTGGTGCGAAGACTTGTCCCGCGCTACCTCGTTTTGCGCCCGCCGGATACTGTCCTCGGCGCGGCGCACGGCAGCGTCCGCCGCCAGCAGTTGCGCGCTCAACTCCGGCACTTCAAGGATGGCCACCGTCTGACCCTTTTTCACCTTGTCGCCTACATCCACGTAAATGTGGCGGATGTAGCCGGCCACCTTGGCGTGCACATCCACCTGCTGGAAGGGCTTGAATTCGCCGGAGAGAACCAGTGTCTGGGTAATAGGAGCGCGCTCTACGCGGGCGACGGCCACCGGCCGCAAGAGCGGCGATGGGGCGGGTGCGTCGGGCTGGTTCTTGGCGCGAACAGTAAACGTAGACACGGCGGTGATCACCAGGAGCACGGCGCCGGCGACGAGCAGCAGATGCTTGCGTTTCAAACTATCCTCCCGAGTCTCTCAGTCCCACAGCATTCCTGAAGGGAAGGGCTGCGGGTGAGAGCCTGTTTGCGCGCTTGGTGCGCACAATTACAGCAATACAAAGGGTCGCTTTGCGAAACGGGATTGACTAAAGCGAGGGAGGAGGACGGTTGGAGTACGATCCGTCAGGAAGTGCTGGAAGGAAGACATCCTGTGCCTGGACGTTGCGGAAAAATGCCGCCGGCACCGGTTCGAAGGCGAAAATCCGAGGCGGCGCTACGCAGTACCAGGCGTCGCTATCGAAGCTCTGCCGCTTTGCCGACTGATGGTTGGAACTGATCGCCACATCGGCGACCGAGGTAAAGTGCAGCGCATGCAGCCGGATGCCGCCCAGAAGCAACGTTGCCATGGCCAGGCAGATGACTAGTCTGCGCCATGATGCTGTGCCTGCTTGCTTACCTTGGACCGGCATGAGTGCTGAAAAGTACGCGAGGCTCTTGAGCAGCTTCCCGCATTTTACACAAATCATCTCGTGTCACGAAATGTTACGAAGATGTGAACACTAACCCATCAATTACCAATGCCCCTGTTCCTCCGTGCCACAGCACTGGAGGGGCACGTCCGGCGTCCTTACCATGCGCTGGGGGAGAGGGGCGTGCGATCGGCCATAACTCACACAGAACTTAGACGGCCAACAATTCCGGTCGTTAATTCTGCCGTTCATTTCCGCACACCACTGTTCGCAACCGGACACTCGACGGGTGAGGAAATGTTCGAAAGCACTTTTATAATCAAAGAATTAGATGGTTCCCGAACGTGGCCCGCATCTTGCCCGCAGACTTCCAGGGCCGGCCTGTCCGCCCAAGGATCACCGCATGTTCTGGCAGGAATTGAAATTCGGCATCCGGCGCCTGGCCAAGACGCCAGCGTTCACCATTGTGGCTGTGCTCACGCTGGCTTTGGGCATCGCTGCCAACACCGCGATCTTCAGCGTGATCAATGGCTTGTTCTTCCATCCCGCCGGAGTGTCCGATCCTGGCCGCTTGCTGGCCATCCGCGCCAAATACGACAAGCTCAATCTGAAGAGCATCGCGGTGTCGCTGCCCGACTTCGTCAATGTGCGCGACAGCACGCAGATGTTTTCCTCCGCCGCGGTGGCCACCCCTGGTGACTACAACTACGTGGGCAACGGCCTGCCGGAGCGCCTGCTGGGTGCGAATGTTTCCTGGCAATGGCTGCAGACCCTCGGCGCGCGTCCGATTCTGGGCGAGGATTTTCGTCCGGAAGAAGACCAGCCAGGAGCTAACCACGAGGTGATTCTCTCCTATGACACATGGCAGCGTGTGTTCGGTGCTGACGCTTCCATCGTAGGTCAGACTATTCAACTCAATTCTCAGCCATACAGATTGGTGGGCGTCATGGGCCCTGGATTTGACTGGCCCAACCAGGCGCAAATCTGGGTGCCGCTGGGGCTGCCGCCCACGGAATACGGTCCAGACAATCGCTTCAACGAGAGCTACTTCGCGGTGGCTCGGGTCAAGCCTGGTGTTTCGGTGGAGCAGGCGGAAGCGTTTGTGAAGGTGTTAGCGCAGCAGTCGGTTGAACCAGGGCGGGCGGCGGCCTATGCCAAGGACTCAAACTGGGGCATGTTCGCATTGCCGCTGATCGAGTTTATCTACGGCGATCTGCGCACGCCTATGCTGGTGCTGCTGGGAGCGGTTGGCTTTGTGCTGCTGATCACCTGCGCCAACGTGGCTGGCCTGATGCTGGCGCGAGCTTCGGGCCGCTCCCGCGAACTGGCGATCCGTTGCGCCCTGGGCGCCCGCCCATCTCATCTCATCCGCCAAACCATGGCCGACAGCCTGCTGATGTCCGCCGGCGGCAGCTTGCTCGGGCTGGGGCTGGCGTTCAGCGCGGTGGACGCTTTGCGCGGTCTCGCCCCGGACAATACCATCCGAAGCGTCGCCATACCCATGGACGCTAATGTCCTGCTGTTTACGCTGGCCGTCGGAGTAGTTGCCGCGGTCCTGTTTGGAGTGGCGCCGGCCTGGCAGACTGGCCGCGTTAGCAATTTCGAGTCCCTGAAGGAAGGCGGGCGGTCCAACACTGCTGGCCATGGCCGGCAGCGTCTGCGTTCTGCCCTCGTAGTGGCGGAAGTAGGGCTGGCGCTGGTTTTGCTGGTGGGCGCGGGGTTGTTTCTACGCAGCCTGGCGCGGATGCAGGAAGTCAGCCCAGGGTTTGATAGCCACGGAGTAATGACCGCGGCCGTCTCACTTTCGTCTACCGCCTATAAAGATCGGGCCAAGCAGATTTCTTTTTATGACCAGGTTACGCAAAGGCTGAGCAGCCAGCCGGGGGTTCAGGCGGACGCGGCGGTGGGTAATCTGCCGTTTTCCAATGGTGGTGATGCGTCGTCATTTGAGCTCGAGGGGCGGCCGGTAGCGCCCGGCGACCCTGGGCCGCACAGCAACATAGAGCGGGTCACGCCGGGTTATTTCTCCGTCATGCACATTCCAATGCTCAGCGGCCGCGATTTCAGCGGCCAGGATCGGCAAGGGGGTCCAGTGGCAGTCGTCATTGATGTCAACCTGGCGAATCAGTATTGGCCGAACCAGAACCCCGTGGGACAACGCATTCGGTATAACAGCCTCAGCATGGGCAGCGCCTGGGCCACCATTATTGGGGTGGTAGCGCACACTAAGCGCTCCGCCCTGGTGGGCGAATCGAGCAAGGGCATGCGGTACTACTCACTGCTGCAGACGGGAGCATCCAATGGTTTCCTGGTGGCCCGCACAATCGAAGATCCCGCAGCTTTGGCTCCTACCATTCGCCAGGCGGTCAAAGATGTTGACCCCAGCCAGGCGGCCGCTTACGACCTGCAAACCATGGAGGAGCGGGTAGCGGATTCTCTGGGGCCGCGGCGTTTTGCGGTCACGCTGCTGGGAACGTTTGCGGTAATCGCTCTGCTGCTGGCCGCGCTCGGACTCTACGGCATCATCAGCTATTCCGTGGCCCTGCGCACGCAGGAGATAGGCATCCGCATGGCTCTAGGGGCGCGCCGTCTGGAAGTGCTGCGCATGGTGGTGGGACAAGGTTTGCGGCTGCTGGCGGCAGGTGTGGCGGCAGGTTTAGTGGTGGCCTTTGCTCTGGCCCAGGCGCTCTCCGGGCAGCTTTTTGAAGTGAGCGCGTTCGACCCCATCACACTGCTGGCCATGGTGGTGGTGATGGCTGCGGTGGCCATCTTGGCCAGTTATATACCGGCACGGCGCGCTGCCAGGGTAGATCCCATCGTAGCTTTGCGCTACGAATAGCGATGTTGGCTGTGCGATTTCTGGCTTCTACTCAAGCTCCCCGTAGGTCTATCATTCCGCACGCGGGATCGTCCTCGTTGACGTGATAAGCTCTTCGCCAATAGCTGTATGGATAAGAAGTCAGATGTGCCGAATTACGGCGCGCAAGCTGCGGGTGCGGGTCAGTGGAAGGCGAAACGCAGACATGAGCGCATTGCTTTGGACGCGCCCGTGCTGGTTTCGCTGGGCGCCGGAAAATTCATAACCGGGCGAATCATAGACATTAGCGAGGGTGGGCTGGGCGCCACCCTCACCAGCCTGTGCCCTGCGGAACAGATAGTCGAATTGCAGTTTTCTTTGCCGCCTGACGGAGCGCCCCTGCATATCCGCTCGCTCACCAAGTACAGTTCCGCGGTCCGGCATGGTTTTGAATTCCTGAAGCTCGCTCCGCCACAGCGCGAAGCTATCGTCCAGCTTGTTGCCTCCCGGACCAAACGCGCGGGGCCCGTCGCGGCTGCAGGCCCGGCCGCACCACCTTACAAGTTTGGCGGGCAGCATGCGGCGAGCTGCGCCTGCCCGGTTTGCGCGCAACCGGGAGGCAAGCACACTCAAGATTGTTTGTGCGAGGCTTGCGGCATGTACGGCGGGGAGCATAGTAGCGATTGCCGATGCGCACTCTGCCGCGTGCCCGGCGGAAAGCATGCAGAGGAGTGCCGCTGTCCGCAGTGTGGCGTTGCCGGCTAAGTCCGCAGCAACTGAGCAGTTCCCTCAGCTCGCAGAAAAAATGTTCCTTTCGGTGAAAGCAAGCACTCCAATACTTAGTGCGGCGTGAGGAGGCTCACGTGTTTAAATCCGGCAAATTTTCACCGCAATCAGCTGTAGGGGCCTTGATAGTGCTAGCCCCTATTTTCGTGATCCTCACCCACGCCGCTCCTGTTGTGCGCGGAGGCGGCGCGCCGCTTCCCAATCCCAGGGTGGATGCTCCCTTGGCAAAGGCTAAAGGCCATGAAACGGCGGTGGTGGCTGGCGGCTGCTTCTGGGGCGTGCAAGGTGTGTTTCAACACGTTCGCGGAGTTCTAAACGCGACTTCTGGTTATTCCGGCGGCCCGGCGGGCGCCGCTGAATATGAAGTGGTCAGCACCGGCAGTACCGGGCACGCCGAGTCGGTGAAGATCACCTACGACCCTTCGCAAATCAGCTATGGCCAGTTGCTGCAAATTTTCTTCTCCGTGGCGCACGATCCCACCGAACTGAACCACCAGGGGCCGGACTACGGAACTCAGTACCGCTCCCTGATTTTCTATGCTGATCAGGAGCAGAAGCGCATTGCCGAGGCCTACATTGCCCAGCTCGGCACCGCCAAGGCGTTCAGTGGCCCGATCGTGACCCAGGTGGTTCCGCTCAAAGCTTTTTATCCGGCGGAGGCCTACCATCAGAATTATTTGCAGCGGCACCCCGACAGCCCCTATATCGTGATCAACGATCTGCCCAAGCTCACCCATTTGCGCGAGCAATTTCCCAGCCTCTATGTTGGGAAACAATGAAGGGACCGTATGAGCGCAAGTGATTTCCCCGCGAAAGCCGGACGCAACAAACTGGGGCGGCGTGCGTTTCTCCTGGGCTCGGTTTCTGCCCTTGCCGGCCTGGCTATCTGGAACTGGGAAAGAAGTTCTTCGCTCGTGGAGGCGAAATCTGCGTCGCAGGCCGCACGGGAGGTCACCATCGTGCGCTTTTCCGACGCCGGCAAGCGGCTGGGAAGAGTCCGTGTTCCACAAATCATCAAGAGCGAAGAGGAGTGGCGCAGGCAGCTTTCGCCGGCGGCATTCGAGATTACCCGCCAGGCCGGCACAGAACTCGCTTTCACCGGCCAGTACTGGAACCTGCACGAGGCCGGGCTCTTTCGCTGCATTTGCTGCGACAACGCGCTGTTCAGCTCCCAGACCAAGTTCGACTCCGGCACCGGATGGCCCAGCTTCTACA
>DATEGI010000099.1:0-20662 GCA_035280205.1 Terriglobales bacterium
AGCTCCCGGCAGGGTATTGAGGCGGTGGATTGCCTGGCCGGGGTCGCCGGCCGCCAGGGCCAGGCGAGCGGCTTCTATGCCCACAACCTGGCCGCGAATTCTCTTAACTGAGGCGTACCCCGCGACCAGAACGAGGAGTGAGAGGCCATAGATAGCCACGTCCCGGCGCATCTTTTGCGGCGCCTCGTGGCTGACCGCTATCCCCAGAAGCAACCCGGAGACCAGACCGCCCACGTGGGCGCCGTTATCAATTCCGCCTTTCAGGAAGCCATAGGTCAGGTTGTAGGCCGCAAAGGCAAGCAGGCTGGCCAGTGCGACCATCAGTTCGCGGCGAGGCGCGGCCAGCTTGCCAAAGGCCAGGCTCGTGATAAGGACGCCGGCCAGTCCGAAGACCGCCCCAGAAGCGCCCGCGCTCACGATGGTCGGATTTCGCGCCAGGGAGGCAACGCCGCCGGCTATGCCGGTGAGCCCGTAGAGCACGAGCATGGAACCTCGGCCGTAGATGTGCTCGGTAAGGGCGCCCAGTTCATAGAGGCACCACATGTTGATCAGAAGGTGCGCCAGGCCAATGTGAACAAACATGGCCGTGACCAGCCGCCACAGTTGGCCGTTCATGGTCAGGGGCCCGTAGTTCGCTCCCCAGCGCAAGACCTGGTCGCCGCTGAATCGCAGGAAATATCCTGCGCTCAGGGCCATGGCGAGAAAGATGGCCAGATTGATGAAAACCAATATTATGGTGCCGGAGATTTGCCTGTTGCCGGTGACGTACGAGGCTAGTGTGGCAGAAGGCGTATCGCTGCTCACGCCTGTCACCGCACGGGGAGCGCTGGGGTGAGAAATTAGCAATGCGTGTCTCGGCGGATAGTGCCAGTAGCTTTGGTTCATCGTACAGCCATTGTTGCCGTGCGTCTACGAGGGAGGGAGCGCTTGAGAGCGGCAGGTTCGGGCGCCGTTCCCTTCGTGTCGTTACCATGATGTGCGCCGCATCCGCATGCTGACCCGCCTGCTCGAACGCCTCTACGACTGGCTGTCTCCTTCCGACCCCGTAAGCTCCGGCGATGTGATTTTTGCCCTGGCGGGGCGCCAGAGCAGAAAGCTTTACGCCCTGGAGCTATTCCGACAAGGGGTGGGAAACAGTTTGTTGCTGAGTGTGGGCAGGTTTGAGATCCGCAAGTTCGCTCAGTTGTCCTGGCCGGCGGAAATTGACCTCGTACGTGTGGCGGCTCCCACCCCGGCCGGGATGAGGCACTACTTTGTGAGCGCGGAGGCCGGAAAGAGCGAGGTGGAGCTGATTTCCAGGGGCCGCTTTGGCACACTAAGCGAAATTCGCGCGCTGGCCGCCTGGCTGCAACGGCGGCCACATATCCGCTCCCTGGTGGTTGTGAGCAGCGGGCCACACCTGCGGCGGGTACGCGCCTGCTGCCGCGCCTTGCTGCCGGAGCGCGTGCAATTGCGTTTTCTGTCCACGCCTAACGACGGCTGGCTAACCCGTAGCGACTGGTGGCGCGACGCTAACTCCCGAATGCTTGTGGTGAAGGAGATGGGAAAGCTGGTTGTCTACCGGTTGCTCCTGATGGCGGGCGGAAGTGTCTCAACCTGAGATGAGCAAGAGATAGCCAGCCCTTGCCAGGGAGCGTATAATCTGGCCCCATCTGGCGCGGTCTCTCCCAACTAGTGATGTAGGTCAAAGCGTTTACCAGCTAACCAGAGTTTCGATCTAGCTGTTCTGTTGGAATCCCAGCCAAGTCAACCGCGCCTTGTTATTTTTTGCGCGTCAACGTTTTCAAGTCCCATTCGGGCGAGGTTTTCAAGAAACGCACAAATCTCCTGCAAAGCGGCAGCGCCGCTGGCGATTTCATCGGTTGGGCAAAACATGGAGACGTAATCGCTGGGATAGGCTTCCTTGATGCGCCGCAGCGCCGCAAGTGTGGTGACAATGTTGCCGCTCAATTCCCACCACTCGGTCACGAATTCCACCACATTTTTAGGGCACTCCATGAAGCGCGCCTCAGTGCCTTCGAAGCATGCCGCGGGAACCGGGTTAGCCGGGAGAAGGCCATTCCAGGAGCAAAGGTGGATGGGAAAAGAGACCTTTTTGCCCGATTCTGCATCGAATTTAGTGCTGGCCGATTGCGGAGAGGAACATGGAACACGGGCTGGAACCAGTTCGCATGCTGGCCGACGCCATGAGTTACCTTGACCGTGGCTACTGCCAAGAGCCGATCCTGGAGTGGGTTCGCACCTCGCCGGAGGGAGCCGCCTACAGCATTGTGCGTCGCCTCTTTATAGAGGTGGTAGAAGAGTCCGGCACCACCACCAATCTATTGCGGGTCGCGTAGTAGGCGGCAAGGGAAGTTTCCGTTCTAAATTGGCATTCCTGAAAGTGATTTGCAGCTCCGCTTTGGAGCTGCAAACCTTCTTAGATTTGTGCCTTCCCAACCAACCAAAACCTCGTGACATGGGCTTTCGTCAGGTTCAGGAAAGGCCCGGCCCAGTGCTGCCGCTAAATTGTCTTATACCCCATAGGGGTATAATGTATCTAGGCATTATGGAGGCAACATGGCAGGCAAACACAACGGCAGCAGCCGGCGGCCGCGGCACGCCGCGCACGTGAGCGAAGCGCTTAAGGAGCGCTTGCTGCTGCGGCTGCGGCGCATTGAAGGCCAGGTGCGCGGGCTGCAGCGCATGGTGGAAGAGGAGCGTTATTGCCCGGACGTGATGGAGCAGGTTTCGGCGGTGCAGGAATCCCTGCGCGCCGCCGGCCAGCTGCTGCTGCGCAATCATCTGCAGCACTGTGTGACGGGGGCAGTCCGGTCCGGAGACCAGAGCCGCTCCAACCAGGTGTATGACGAACTGGCGGAGCTGTTCTTCAAGCATGCGCGGTGAGGTGGGCGATGGCGGAATTGGTACAGGATCCTGTATGCCACATGAAGGTTGATCCCGCGAAGGCGCGGGCCCAGGCGGAGCACCAGGGCAAGACTTATTACTTCTGTTGCGCGGGTTGCGCGCAGAAGTTCCAGGCCGAGCCGGAACGGTACCTTGTGCCCAAAGCCGCGACGGGCGTTGGTTTGGTGCAGATAGGCGCGGTCGTGGAAAAAGCGTCTCCCAGGATGACCGCCTCGCCTTCGAGCGCCACGGCGCAGATCGCGCCCGCGCCGGCAAAGCCTATGGCGGCACCAACCGTGAGCGGCGCCATCTACACGTGTCCCATGGATCCGGAGGTACGCCAGCCCGGGCCGGGAGCGTGTCCCAAATGCGGGATGGACCTGGAGCCGGAGGTGATAGCGCCTGCGCCGCTGAAGCTGGAGTACACCTGCCCCATGCACCCGGAAATTGTGCGCGATCAACCGGGCACATGTCCCATCTGCGGCATGGACCTGGAGCCGCGCACGGTCACGGCCGCGCCGGAAGAAAACGTCGAATTGCGCCGGATGAAACGCCGCTTCTGGGTAAGCGTGGCGCTCACAGCGCCCCTGCTGGCGATTGCCATGGCAGAAATGGTGGCACATATAGGAGTAGGACCACGTCTGCTGAACTGGATCGAATTGGCGCTGGCCACGCCGGTGGTGCTGTGGGCGGGTTGGACATTTTTCCAGCGCGGGTGGGCGTCGGTGGTGAACCGCAGCGCCAACATGTTCACGCTTATCGCCATGGGCATTGGCGTGGCCTACGTGTATAGCGTGGTGGCCACGGTTGCGCCGGGAATCTTGCCGGCATCGTTCCGCGGGATGGACGGCGCCGCGCACGTGTACTTCGAGGCGGCGGCCGCCATCACCGCGCTGGTGCTGCTGGGGCAGGTGCTGGAACTGAGGGCGCGCAGCCAGACTTCCAGCGCCATTCGCGCCCTGCTCGACCTTTCTCCGAAAATTGCCCGGCGACTGCGCGAAGACGGCCGTGAAGAAGACGTCACGCTCGATCGCGTGCAGCCCGGCGACCGCCTGCGGGTGCGGCCAGGTGAAAAGGTGCCCGTGGATGGTGTGGTGCAGGAAGGCGCGAGCGCAGTGGATGAATCCATGATTACCGGCGAACCCATTCCCGCGGAGAAGGGGCCGGGCAGCCGCGTAGTGGGCGCCACGGTGAACGGCACCGGCTCGCTGGTGATGCGGGCGGAACGCGTGGGCAGCGAAACCCTACTGGCGCAGATTGTGCGCCTGGTGAGCCAGGCGCAGCGCAGCCGCGCGCCGATTCAGCGGATTGCCGACCGCGTGTCGGCCTGGTTTGTGCCGCTGGTGATTGCCATCGCCGGGGTCACATTTATTTGCTGGGCGATTTTTGGCCCTCAGCCCCGCCTGGCATACGCCATCGTGAATGCGGTAGCGGTGCTCATTATTGCCTGCCCCTGCGCACTGGGGCTGGCAACGCCGATAGCCATCATGGTGGGAACAGGACGGGGGGCGCACGCCGGCGTGCTCATCAAAAATGCGGAAGCGCTGGAGATCCTGCAGAAGGTGGACACGCTGGTGGTGGACAAGACCGGCACCCTCACCGAAGGCAAGCCGCGGGTGATGTCGGTGCTGCCGGCGGACTCCCTGGAGCAGGCGGAGTTGCTGCGCCTGGCCGCCAGCCTGGAGCGGGGCAGCGAGCATCCCCTGGCTGCGGCGCTGGTGCGGGCAGCGGAGGAACGCAAGTTGTCTCTGGTCGAGTCCAGCGAATTCCGCTATCTCACGGGACGTGGCGTCACCGGCCAAGTGGACGGCAGGGAAGTGGCGGCGGGAAACGAACGGCTGTTTGCCGAACTCGGCATCGAAGCCGCCGGCCTGCTGTCACGCGCTCAGTCGCAGCGCAAGGAGGGGCAGACGGTGATCCTGGTTGCGGTGGATCGCCGGCCGGCCGGAGTGATCGGAATAGCCGATCCCATCAAGCAATCCACTCCGCAGGCCATCAGCGAATTGCGCGCTGCGGGTGTGCGGGTGGTGATGCTCACAGGGGACAGCCGGACCACGGCGGAGGCGGTAGCGCGCAGGCTGGACATCGAAGAATTTGAGGCCGAGGTACTGCCGGATAAGAAATCGGAGGCGGTACGGCGGTTGCAACAGCAGGGCCGAGTTGTGGCGATGGCGGGCGACGGCATCAATGATGCGCCGGCGCTAGCGCAAGCGGACGTGGGAATCGCCATGGGCACGGGCACAGATGTGGCCATAGAAAGCGGCGGCATCACGCTGATCAAGGGTGACCTGCGCGGCATTGTGCGGGCGCGTCGGCTGAGCCAGGCCACCATGCGCAATATCCGGCAGAATCTGTTCTTCGCCTTCATCTACAACTCGCTGGGCGTGCCTCTGGCGGCGGGAGTGCTCTATCCGTTCTTTGGAGTGCTGCTCAGCCCGATCATCGCCGCAGCGGCCATGAGCTTCAGTTCCGTGTCGGTGATCACGAATTCGCTGCGCCTGCGGAATGTGGAGCTATAAAACGAAGAGCGGTTCAGCACAGAGACACAGGGTCACAGAGGCACGGAGCAAGGCGAGGTTTTCATCACGATTAACGAGACGCCGCGTTTCCTCTTTCCGGCAGGCTAACTGACCACTGGCCACTGACAATTGATCACTGGGTTATTGCGGCCAGGCGACGGTCAACAGGAAGGCGCTGTCCTGGAGCGCCTCCACGTCGTGTTGCACGCCGCGGTCGAGGACCAGCAGGCGGCCCTGGGGCAGGTCGAACTCTCGGTCCAGAGCGCGCATGCGAATGTGGCCGGCAACGGTTTGCACGGAAATGCGTCCGGCGGAGTGGTGCTCGTGGACGCGGGTGCCGCCTTTGATGGCCGTCAGCACAACGCGGAAGTCCTCATACTTAACCATCGTCTTGGAATTCCGCCCGCTCTCGTAGGCGGGCTCCCGGCGCAGCTTGTCAATTTCTGCTGCCAGGTCAAATTCGAGATAAGGTCCTGCCGTGACGTCGGGCACGCGCTGCGGGCCAGGATTCTGTGGAAGACTTGCCATGATTTCCTCCTTGTCGTGCTTAGAATATACATCGTGACACGAAGTGTCTGTGACAGAAGTCATGGGCAAGGACCATGGGCACTCAGCCAGGGGCGCGGCCAGGCCGGCGCTCCGTAACTCCGGTCTCGCATCAAGTTATCGGTAAGTACAATGGAGCAGTTGTCTTGTGGAGGTGAAAATGGCCGAAGTGCGGCGGTATACGGTGAGTGCGGCTTCGACGGACACATTTGGCCGGGTGCTGTGCAGCGCGCGCAACCATCATGTGGTGGTGGATGGCCCGGAGCAGAACGGGTGTCCGGGAGAGGAGATCACGCCGGTCGAAGTTTTCCTGGCGGCGGTGGCAGCCTGCGGGGTGGAGCTGGTGCAGGTGATCGCCAAGGATGAAAAGCTGCCGCTGAAGAAGGCGGTCGTTGAGATTTCCAGCACTCAGGACCGCTCGCGGCCGGTGCGGCCGGACGTCAGCCTGCTCAACTCCGTGCATGTGAAATTCCGCCTGGAGGGAGTGAGCCGGCAGGAGGGCGAGCGCCTGATTGGGGCGTTCAAAGGACGTTGACCGCTCTACGGCACGGTCGCAGTTGCGACCCCGGAAGTGACGGTGGAAGTGGAAGTAAGGCAGTAGTCAGGAGTCGGTAACGCGGGCGAGGGCGCCCGCGCCACAAGTATGGTGGGTCCGAACCTATGCCGTTCTTGCCAGCGGCCTGGAGTCGGCTTCCGCCGAGGGACTCCGGCTCAACAGATGATCCAGCGATAAGGCGCCGGCGCCGCGGAGCATGATCAGAAACGTAATCGCCAGAACCAGCAGGTGAAATTCGAAGCCCTCACCTTTCTGCTGGCCGGTCCAATTCATGAACAGGCCGAAGCGGTGATGAAGCGTGGCGATGGCAACCAGCATGTTGCAGGTAATGCCAAAGGCGGCCACGCGGCTCAGAAGCCCGAGCAGCAGACCGATGCCGCCAAAGAACTCCGCAGCAATGGCCAAGAAGGCGAACAGGGCAGGAATGCCGCTGTGCTCGAAGAATCCCATAGTGGCGGAAAAGCCATAGCCGCCAAACCAGCCCAGCATCTTCTGGGCGCCGTGGGCGAAGAAGACCACGCCGAGAACCAGGCGGACGATGGTGAGCGCAGGGTCGTTATTGGTTTGCAGCAGCTTACGTAACATAGTTCTCTCCTTAACAGATAAGTCATGTTGCACGTGAGATGCTGCGGGGCTAAGCCCCGCAGCAGGACGCCTGCGGGAACGTTTACGCCAGATCGAACAGCAGGAATTCCGAGCTGGGCACACGCCCGGTAATCTCCAAGACGGCTTCGCGCTCGACAGCGGCGCCATCTCCAGCATTCAGGGTGGTGCCGTTCAGCGACACCTCACCACGCGCCACTTGCAGCCAGGCGTAACGACCCTTGCCCAGTTCGTGGCGCACGCTTTTGCCTTGCTCCAGGATGGAAGCGTAGAGGCGGGCGTCCTGGTGAATCGTAACCGAGCCTTCCTCGCCGCCCGGAGCAGCCACCAAACGAAGGCGATTGAGCTTGCTTTCGCGGCCAAATTCCTTCTGCTCGTAGCTGGGCTCAATGCCTTTGCGCTCCGGCAGAATCCAGATCTGCAGCAGGTGGACCTCGTCGGAAGGCGAGTGGTTGAACTCGCTGTGCAGCACCCCGGTGCCGGCGCTCATGCGCTGCACTTCGCCGGGGCGGATGGTGGAGCCGGTGCCCATGCTGTCCTTGTGGGCGAGGGCGCCCTCCAAGACGTAAGTGATGATTTCCATGTCACGATGAGGATGGGTGCCGAAGCCGTGGCCGGGCTCGACGTGGTCCTCGTTAATCACGCGCAAACTGCGGAAATGCACGTTTTTGGGGTCGTAATAATCGGCAAAAGAGAAAGTATAGCGGGTATGCAGCCAGCCGTAATCGGCCTGGCCGCGTTGGTCGGCCGGACGCAGGGTGATCATGGGCGGCCTCCTTTCAAAAGTGTTAGATGCTTTAACGTTAAAATAGTTTCAACAAGACGATAGCTGGCAGTTAGTAGCTGGAGCTGGTACTGGATTGGGAGTTAGGCAGGTGACTTGCTGCCAACTGCCAAATACCAACTACAGGTTTTTGCCCAGATTTCGGCATAGCCGGCCGAGCTCGTCCTGCTGAGCCGGGCTGAGGCGGTTCATCAGCTCGACGATCCGCTCCAGGTGAACCGGGAAGATGCGCGCCATAAGCCTGCGGCCCTTTTCGGTAATGGCGACGCTGACGAAGCGCCGGTCCTCCGCCGATTGCTGGCGGGTCGCCAGGCCGCTCTTCTCCAGGTTGCGGACGACCATGGTGAGATTGCCGCTGGTCTTCAGGATCTTGTGCGCGAGGTCGCTCAGGCACAGTGCACCAACATGGTAGAGCGCCTCAAGAACGGCGAACTGGCTGGTGGAGAGACCTTCCTCGGCCAGCGTTCGCGCAGCTTCGGAGTGCACCGTTTCACTGGCGCGCAGCAGCTTGACATAGGCTGAGAGGGCGCGTTCCTGGCGGGGAGTGCCGTGAAAATGGCGGGGCATGGGATTGAAGGCAGTTTAACATTGAAGCGTTGCGGATAAGCATTCAGCACTCAGCAGTCAGCATTCAGCACTCAGCAGTCAGCATTCAGCCCCGAGGCCTCGATTTCCGGTAGAGACGTAACTTGTTACGTCTCTTGAATGCCGCTGCGGGAGACGTTGCGAGCAACGTCTCTACGGATATTCGTCTTGGTGTTGACGGGGATTGCGCGGGCGTGTAATCGTGCCAAACCGAATCAAATCTGCGGGCAGAGATGAACTTCCTCGGCATTGATGTGGGCACGGGAGGCACCCGTGCTGTGGTAGTAAGCGAGCGCGGGCAAGTGGTGGCCGCGGCCAGCGCAGAGCACGCCCACTTCACCTCGCGGCAAACCGGCTGGGCGGAGCAGGACCCGCGCGACTGGTGGCGGGCCGCCCAGGAAGCGGTTCGGGCGGCGCTAGCCGGGGGCGTGGCGGCGGAGAGTATTGGCGCCGTGGGTTTTTCCGGGCAGATGCACGGCGCTGTCTTGCTGGATGAGCACGACGAGGTGGTGCGCCCGGCCATCATCTGGTGCGACCAGCGCACGGCGCTGCAGTGCCGGGAGATCACCGAAAAAATCGGCGCCAAGCGGCTAATTGAGCTGACCGCTAACCCGGCGCTCACCGGGTTCACGTTGCCCAAGCTGTTGTGGGTCCGCGAGCACGAACCGGAACTGTGGGCGCGTGTGCGGACCTTGCTCCTGCCCAAGGATTATGTGCGCTTCCGCTTAACAGGCGAGCGCGGCATGGATGTGGCCGATGCTTCCGGCACGCTGCTATTCGACGTTGTGCACCGGCGCTGGTCGTCAGAAGTGGCGCAGGCCACGGAGATAGATGAAGCTTTGCTGCCGCCAGTGGTCGAATCACCGGAAGTTGTGGGAGGGATTTCTGCCGAAGCAGCCAAGGCGACAGGGCTCAAGCCGGGCACGCTGGTGGTGGCGGGTGCCGGAGACCAGGCGGCAGGGGCGGTGGGGCTGGGAGTGGTGAGGCCGGGAACGGTGAGCGCCACCATCGGCACGTCAGGCGTGGTATTTGCCGCCACTGACCGGCCGGCCCTCGATCCTCAGGGCCGGGTCCACACTTTCTGCCATGCGGTTCCCGGGCGCTGGCATGTGATGGGCGTGACCCAGGGAGCCGGGCTTTCGCTGCGCTGGTTTCGCGACCAGTTTGGCGCCGGGGCTGACGATGGCCGCGATCCTTATGAGCGATTGTGCGCCGAGGCGGCCAAAGTTCCGGCGGGAGCCGCCGGGCTGCTGTGGGCGCCTTACCTGATGGGGGAGCGCACGCCGCACCTGGACCCCGGGGCGCGCGCGGCGCTGGTGGGGCTCACCGCCAGCCACACGCGGGCACATGTGGTGCGGGCCATCCTGGAAGGCGTAGCTTTCAGCCTGCGTGATACCCTGACCATTTTTGAGGAGATGAAAGTGCCGGTGGAGAGCATCCGTCTAGGGGGCGGGGGAGCGCGGTCGCCCCTGTGGCAGCAGATTCAAGCCGAAATTTACGGCAGGACGGCGGAGGTGGCGGCGGCGGAAGAGGGCGCGGCGTACGGGGCGGCGCTGCTGGCGGGAGTTGGCGGAGGTGCGTGGCCTTCGGTGGATGCGGCCTGCGAGGCGGCGATTCGTATCGCGTCCCGCGTTGAACCGGACCCGGCCACGGTGAAGCACATGGAAGCGCGTTACCGCGAATACCGCAAGTTGTATCCGGTGATGAAGGGGATTGGGTTTGAATGAAGGAGCAGCATTTCGTTAAAACGTGCGCCACAAAGGTGGTGGCGCACGCGTGATGCTTTGGGGCTGAAGCCCCTCAGCCTCACGCCCTCCTACGGATGGCGGTCGCGGGCGAGGGCGCCCGCGCCACAAAGTTAGAAACGATCGTCACGAGGGCAAGATGTCCTCGCGACAGCCGGCGAGACGCCGGCGCTACACGCGGGAGTAGAGATGGGGAGACCGGTCTGTTTATTTACGGGGCAGTGGGCGGATTTGACGCTGGAGAGGCTGGCGGCCAAAGCGCAGCAATGGGGATTTGATGGACTCGAGTTGGCCTGCTGGGGCGACCACTTTGAGGTAGATAAAGCGTTGGCAGAATCCGGCTACTGCCAGTCGCGCTGGGAGATTCTGAATCGCCACAAGTTGAAGTGCTTTGCCATCTCCACCCACCTGGTCGGACAGGCAGTATGCGACCTGAACATTGACGAGCGGCATAAAGGCATTCTGCCGCCGGAGGTTTGGGGCGATGGCAAGCCGGAGGGCGTGCGGCAGCGGGCGGCGCAGCGCATGATAGACACGGCGCGCGCGGCGGCCAAGCTCGGCGTCAAGGTGGTGAACGGCTTCACCGGCTCGAAGATCTGGCACGCCTTGGCCATGTTTCCGCCGGTGCCCCCGGCCATGATTGAAGATGGCTACAAGGATTTTGCTGCGCGCTGGAATCCCATCCTCGATGTCTTCGACCAGGCGGGAGTAAAGTTCGCGCTGGAAGTACATCCCGGCGAAATCGCCTACGATTACTGGACCACGGAGCGCACGCTGGAAGCGGTGGGACGGCGGCCGGCATTTGGCATCAATTTCGATCCCAGCCACCTGCACTGGCAGATGGTGGACCCAGTGGCCTTCGCCCACCGCTTCGGCGACCGCATCTATAACATGCACGTGAAGGAATCGGTGCGCGTGCTGGACGGGCGCAACGGAATTCTCTCATCGCATCTTTTCTTCGGCGACCACCGGCGAGGATGGGATTTCGTTTCGCCGGGGCGGGGCGGGGTACCGTTCGAGCGCGTGTTCCGCGCCCTGAACGACGTGAGATACCGCGGGCCGCTGAGCATCGAGTGGGAGGATAACGGCATGGACCGCGAGCAGGGCGCGCCGGAAGCGCTGGCGCTGGTGCGGCGGCTGGAGCTGACGCCCTCGGGAGTAGCGTTTGATGCGGCGTTCAAGGGAGAGCAGTAATGCGATTCTTTGCTTAAGTGCAAGATCTTTCGACTGGCCCGGCCTTGCAGGCTCGGCGTTGTGCTCGCTCAAGGTGACAGGAGCAAAAGTTCGTCGGTAGAATCACAATCTGAATATGGCGAAGAACGGCTCCAGGAAATCACAGGCGACCATCACCGCGGGAAGAGGCAGTGCTGCGGCGGCGGCCAAGGTGAAGTCTCCGAGATTGAAAAACTCAATCGCAAGTGGGCGGGGCGAGTCCAGAGAACCAACGGCGGTAGCCGCACCCGGCGAGGTCCAGAGCAAGCGCCTGGTCAGCGAGAAGGCGGAGCGGTTCACGGAATCGGTTATCCGTGAAATGACACGCCAGGCACAGCTCTACGGAGCCATGAACTTGGCACAGGGGTTTCCCGATTTCCCGGCGCCGGCGGAGTTGAAGCGGGCGGCGCAGCAGGCTATCGAAAACGACGTGAATCAGTACGCCATCACCTGGGGCGCGAAGAACCTGCGCAACGCGATTGCCCGGCAGGCTAAGGCGTGGCAGGGCATGGAAGTTGACCCGGAGAAGAACATCACCGTCTGCTGCGGCTCGACGGAGGCCATGATTGCCTCGCTGCTGGCGGTGACCAATCCCGGGGATGAAATCATCAGCTTTGAGCCGTACTACGAGAACTACGGTCCGGACGCGATTCTTTCGGGAGCGCGGCCGCGGTTCGTGAGCCTGCGGCCGCCTGCCGATCCTGCGGGAGAGTGGACTTTCGATGAAGACGAGCTGCGGCGTGCCTTTAACCGCCACACCAAGGCGATCATCGTCAATACGCCCAACAACCCGACGGGGAAGGTGTTCACGCGAAAGGAACTGGAGCTGATTGCGGACCTCTGCCAGCAGAACAATGCGCTGGCCATCACCGACGAGATCTACGAGCACATCCTCTACGACGGGGCGAAGCACATCTCCATGGCCAGCTTGGAGGGCATGAGCGAGCGCACCATCACCATCAACGGAATTTCCAAGACTTACAGTGTGACGGGTTGGCGGGTGGGGTGGGCGATCGCACCGGCCGTGGTGAGCGACGCAATCCGTAAAGTACACGACTTTCTCACCGTGGGCGCGCCCGCGCCTTTGCAGGAGGCGGCGGCGGTCGGCCTGTCGTTGCCCCGGAGCTACTATGTGGAACTGGCCTGGGGCTATGGGCGACGCCGCGAACGCTTGCACGCCACGCTCAGCCAGGCTGGGTTCAAGGCGTATGTGCCAAGAGGCGCGTATTACATGATGACCGACATCAGCCGCTTCGGTTTTAAGGATGACGTGGCCTTCACTCGGTACCTGGTGAAAGAAGTGGGAATTGCCGCGGTGCCCGGGTCGAGCTTCTACAGCCAGCCAGGGCAGGGGGAGCAACAGGTGCGGTTCGCTTTCTGCAAGAAGGACGCAACACTGGAAGAGGCGGCGCGGCGGTTGCTGCGGGTGAAGAAGAGCGATTGATGATTGAAGATTGATGATTGAAAGTCGCAAGAGCCAGTGTTTCCTGTTCCTCATGGGTTCACTCTTTCTTATGTCGCACGCCCGCTGAACTCAGTTCCGGCTCCTTCAGAATGATCGTCCACTGCGAGTTCCGGGCTGGGGCTGGGAAAATTGAAAGAAGTCTGGCCAACACCCACTTATGCGCGGGCATCTTCCCAATCGCGCAACAGATTAGGTCATTTCTTCCCGGTAATTGAACAATGTACGGTAAAAGTTGGTTCGCAGCGGTAGTCCTGGTCTTAGGGTTGGGACTCTTGCAGTTGAAGGGAACGTTCGCAGCGGCTCAGCAGTTAGCATCGGACACCAGCAGGACCGCTGTTTCGGCGACGTCGAGCGCGCCCGAACAGCTTCCTCAGGTGGACAGCAATGGCCAGTGGGTATTCCAAAAGCAGGTCAATGAAGTGACGGTTATGTTCACCGCCACCCAAAAGGGCAAGTACGTAGCCGACCTGCAGCGGCAGGACGTGGAGGTGCAGGATGACAAGAGGCCGCCGGAAGAGGTTATGGACTTCCGCACCGAGCAAGGCCTGCCGCTGCGATTGGGATTGGTAGTTGACACCAGCGGCTCAGTTGACAACCGATTTCGCTATGAAATGCAAGCCGCCAGCCAGTTTGTAAAGCAGGTGGTGGACCAGCAGCACGACCGGATTTTTGTGGCCGGTTTTTCGCACCATCTACGAATGACGCAGGACTTCACCAATGATACGGCCAAAGTGAGCAAGGGATTAGGCAAGCTGCACGATGACCAGGGCGACACGGCGGTGTTCGACGCGGTGGCAAGCGCCTGCAAAAAGCTGGCGGAGAGCGGAGACCAGCAACCGGTGGCGCGTGTGCTGGTGCTGATCAGCGACGGCGATGACAACGCCAGCACAGAGTCGCTGAAGGATGCCGCCCAGATAGCCCAATGGGATGAAGTGACCATCTACACCATCAGCACAAATCCTCATGGTCTGAACCCGATTGGCGACGAGGCGCTGCAGAAACTGGCGGAACAAAGCGGTGGGCGACCGCTCTTTGCCGGGTCGAAGAAGCAGGTGGCGAAAGCATTCGCGCAGATTCGTGACGAGCTGCGAAACCGCTATGCGGTCTCTTACAGGCCGGCGGAATTCAAGCCGGACGGGCACTTCCGGCATATACGCATCATGGCAAAGAGATTCGGGAAGAAGCTGCGCGTACATGCCCGCAAGGGGTACTATGCACGTCCGGTACTGGCGGATGTGATCAGCGCCTCACCCAGACCGTAACCGCCGGCGAGACGCCGTCGCTACGAATGGGTCTACCCGTGATTCCCATCATTGACGCTCCCGCAAGCCTATGGAATAGTAGCCGTGTCCGTTTCAAGCCCTTGCTAAGGAGCTCATACAAGCTAAATGGTGCGATTTATCCCGAAGGAAATGAAGTTCTTCGAGATGTTCGCCGAGGTCTCCCAGAACCTCACCGACGCGGCGCGCCTGCTGCAGCGCATGCTGAGCAATCACAATGAGATTCCCCGTGCAGTGGAGCAGTTTCGGGAGCTCGAGCACCGCGGCGACGATATGACCCACGCCATTATCACCAAGCTGAATCAGACCTTCATTACTCCGTTCGACCGCGAAGACATCCACCGGCTGGCTTCTTCGCTGGACGACGTGCTCGACTTCATGAACTCGGCGGCGGTACGGCTGGTGATGTACAACATCAGCGCTCCACCGCCGCCGGCGGCCGAGTTGGCGGGCATTATCGTGCAGCAAAGCGAGGAACTGGCCAAGGCGGTTTCCAACCTGGAGAAAAACCAGCACGTTCTGGAACATTGCGTGGAGGTTAACCGGCTGGAAAACGAGGCGGACCTGGTGAGCCGCAAGGCCATTGCCCGCCTGTTCGAACAGGAAAAAGACCCCATTTCGCTCATCAAAATGAAGGAACTCTACGAAGTCCTGGAAACCGCCACAGACAAGGCCGAAGACGCCGCCAACGTGCTGGAAGCGGTGGTGCTGAAGAGCGCCTGAATGGCCCTGAATTCTCCGGATCCCACCATGGCGAGGCAGAGAAGGTGAACTCGGGACTGACGCTGGTTCTCGTCACCGTCAGCATTGCCTTTGTTTTTGATTTCCTCAATGGCTTCCACGACGCGGCCAACAGCATTGCCACGGTCGTCTCCACGCGCGTGCTCTCGCCCACGCAGGCCGTATTCTGGGCGGCTTTCTTCAACTTTGTAGCCGCATTTTTTCTGGGCACGGCGGTGGCGCACACCATCGGCAAGGGCATGATCAACCTGGATTACGTGACCCAGTTCGTGGTGCTTTCGGCGCTGTTGGGAGCGATCGTGTGGGACGTGCTGACGTGGTGGTGGGGGCTGCCCACTTCGTCCTCGCACGCCCTGATCGGCGGCTACGCGGGTGCGGCCATGACCAAGGCGGCGCTGCACGAAGGCGTGGGCCGGGCGCTGTTTGGAGTGATCATTCCTTCGGGCTGGACCAAGACGCTGATATTCATCGTGGTGGCGCCGGTGATGGGACTGGTGCTGGCGCTGCTCTTCATGATTTCTGTGCTGTGGCTGTTTAAAGACAAATCGCCTCGCCAGGTGGACAGCTGGTTCCGGCGCCTGCAATTGCTTTCGGCAGCGGGGTACAGCCTCGGCCACGGCGGCAACGACGCGCAAAAGACCATGGGCATCGTGGCCGGAGCTCTCTATGCCGCCGGCTACATGAGCAAGGCGCAGCTCTCGGGAAACTGGGGCCACTGGCATTGGCCCATCATTCTGCTGGCGCACACGGCCATGGGGCTGGGCACATATTTTGGCGGCTGGCGCATTGTGCATACCATGGGGCAGAAGATCACCAAGCTGAAACCGTTTGGCGGCTTCTGCGCCGAGGCGGCAGGATCCATCACGCTGTTTGGCACGGCGTTGGCGGGAATTCCGGTGAGCACCACTCACACCATCACCGGCGCCATTGTGGGGGTGGGCGCGGTCAACCGGCTTTCGGCGGTGCGTTGGGGGGTGGCCGGGCGCATTGTGTGGGCATGGATTCTGACCATTCCTGCTGCGGGGCTGATGGCGGCGTTAACGTTCTGGTTGATCCATCTCGTCCATCCTGGGGCGTAAGGAGCCGTCAGCAATCAGCATTCAGCCTTCGACGAGTTTTACCGATGACGCGCATTCTTCTTTCCTGGAGCAGCGGTAAGGACAGCGCCTGGGCGCTGCACGTGCTGAAGCAGCAGCGGAAATATGAAATTGCCGGCTTGCTGACCACGTTCAACCGGGCAGCGAATCGCGTTGCCATGCATGCGGTGCGCCGGGAACTGGTGGAAGCACAGGCGGAAGAGGCGGGGATTCCGTTGTGGCCGGTGGAGTTGCCCTGGCCATGTTCCAATTCCGATTATGAAGCAGTGATGCGTACTGCCTGCAGCAAGGCGGTTGCTCAGGGGATTGAGGCGGTGGCGTTCGGGGACTTGTTTCTCGAGGATGTGCGCACCTATCGCGAAAAGCAGATGCGCGATACGGGATTGCAGCCGCTGTTTCCGATTTGGGGCTTGCCGACGGCGGCGCTTGCGCGGCAGATGATTGTTGCCGGCTTGCGCGCAAAGCTGACCTGCGTTGATCCCAAAGTGCTGGATGCGAGCTTCGCGGGACGGGAGTTTGATCCGAAGTTACTGGAGGACTTGCCGGCTCAGGTGGATGCTTGCGGCGAGCGGGGAGAGTTTCATTCCTTTGCTTATGCCGGGCCGATGTTTCGCCGGCCGATAGGGGTAGCCGCAGGCGAGGTGGTCACGCGGGATGGTTTCGTCTTCGCCGATGTCACGCTGACCAAGGCGCGAACGTCACCTGGTGGCATAACTGCCACATTTCAGAGACGTTGCAAGTAACGTCTCTACTGGTACTTTCAGACGGCTGCCGCTGCGGCCTCACACACTTTAGCTTTTTTCAGGAACTTACTGACCTCCTGCGCGGTGGGCGTAGAGGGCTGAGCTCCCTTTTTGGTGACGGACAAAGCGGCCACCGCGGAGGCAAAACTGGCAGCTTCCACCGGGCCCTTGCCCTGAAGCAGGCCGACGGCCAGAGCGCCGTTAAAGGCGTCGCCGGCGGCGGTGGTATCCACGGCTCGCACTCTGTAGGGGGAAATGTACTGGCGCAGGCCATCGCGGGTGGCCAGGTAAGCGCCCTGCGCGCCCAGTTTGATAATCACATGGCGCGGCCCCCGAGAGAGCAAATCTTCAGCACACTGTGGAACCTGGGCGGGAGAAAGGGCTGCCGCGGGATGGCCGCACAAGGCGCTGGCCTCCACTTCATTAGGAGTGAGCCAGGCGGTTTGCAGCAGGAGCTTGGGGGGCAATTCACGGGCCGGCGCCGGGTCCAGCATCACCGGAATATTCTTCCGATATCCCATCTCCGCGACGTAAATCACGGTTTGCAGCGGCACCTCAAGCTGCAGCAGGATGATGCCGGCAGAATTGATCAGGTGCTCGAATTTGGCCAGGTCCACCGGCAGCAAGCAGCCATTAGCGCCAGCGACAATGACGATGCTGTTCTGGCCGGCGGGATCAGTGAAGATAAGGGCGGTGCCGGAGGGTGTTTCGGGTGCGCTGGTGATGCCGTGAACGTCTACTCCCGCCTCCCGCAGGCCACGGCGCAGCAATTCGCCATTTTCATCTTCTCCGACCTTGGCGATCATGCGCACTGGGTAATCCAGCCGGGCCACACTTACGGCCTGGTTGGCGCCCTTACCACCGTAAAATTTTTCCAAGCTGGTACCGGTGAGGGTTTCCCCGGCAACCGGAATATGGGGAACGCTGGCGACCAAGTCCAGGTTGACGCTGCCGATTACCACCACGGGTTTGGGCATTGCCGCCAAAGGTTTAGAGGCCCCTTTCCCAAACAGGGAAAGGAAAGGGGCGCGTAATACTAAACCGCCCTGCCGTGGATTGCCAACATTTTCGTGCTTTGATCTGCGCCGGATACTAGAATCGGAACTAAGCCGGGCGGGAGTGAGAAAAGCTTCGCGAAGCGGCCCGGCTTGAGCAAAGTGGAAACTGAAGTGTAGGGTAACGCCCGACGCTCGAGGCCGGGCGCAAGCTTCTCCGGGGGGTTGATGGCGGCACGCGAAAGCAAACGCATCACCATGCGCCAGATAGCGGCGCGGGCGCGCGTGTCGGTAGGGACCGTCTCCCACGTAATCAATAACACCGCTGGCGTACGCGAGCCGGTGCGTAAGCGCGTGCTGGAGGCAATCGAACGCCTGGGTTACCAGCCCAGCCTGCTAGCCCGTGGCCTACGGCGCAATCAGACCACCATCATCGGGGTCATCATTCCCGACATCTCCAATCCCTTTTTCCCCCTGGTGGTGCGCGGGGTGGAGGACATCGCCTACCAGAACTCCTACCGCCTGATGCTGTGCAACACCGATAACGACGCGCAGAAGGAACAGGTGTACTTCAACGAGCTGCGGGCATATCGCATGGCCGGCCTGATCGTGATTCCTTCGGCCGACAGCCGGCTGGTGCCATTAGCCAGCGGCCATGGCGGCGAGATACCCGTCATTTGCCTGGACCGGTGCCCCGATGGCTGGAAGGGCGATACGGTGACCGTGGACAACGAAGAAGGGGCCTATCAGGCTATCCGCTATCTGCTGGAGCTGGGCCACCGCAGAATTGCCTGTATCGCCGGGCAGTTGCACGTGACCAGTGGGCTGGAACGGCTGAAGGGCTTTAAACGGGCGTTGCGCGAGGCCGGCATCAGCATTGCCCCGGAATATATCCAGGAAGGCCGCTTTGACCGGCTGAGCGGATACGAAAAGGCGCTGATGCTGCTGCAGTTTTCACCCCGGCCAACCGCGATTTTTGCCGCCAATGACCTGGTCGCTCTGGGCGTACTGGCGGCCATGCGCGAACTCGGCCTGCGCTGCCCGGAGGATGTTTCGCTGGTTGGCTTTGATGATTTGGAACTGGCTAGTTTTACCAATCCCGCGCTCACCACCGTCGCCCAACCCGCTTACCAGATGGGAGCGCGAGCGGCCGGGCTGCTGTTCGAGCGCCTGCGCGGCGAAGAGATTCCCACCCGGCACATCGTTATGAAGGCCACGCTGAAAGCGCGCGACTCCACCGCCGCGCCGGGGCGTAGCTGATTCACCAGAGACAAAACTGACATCATGCTGAAGGGGGCTGAACTGCCCCACTCAAGCCAAAAGCGGGCTTGAGTGGGCCAGCCCCGAGCAAAAGCAGGTCCTTCGTTGCGCTCACCCTGCAGCATGGCTCGCACTGCCACAGGATGACAAAGGAAAACAAGGGCGGGGCAGAGCCCCGCCTCCACCCGTCCGCTATTTGGCGGGGCCGGGAGAGCTGGCAGCCGAGCCCGTCACGAACAGCGCCCGCACGTTCTGCTGCTGCATCAGGTTTTCGAAGTTGACCAGGTCGGTGTTCACGATGCCGGACCAGCGGGCAAGCTGCTCGTCGCTCTGCTTCTTCAGGTTGTCGAACTCCTGATAGGCCACCGCGGTAGGGGCAGAGTCATTGTCGCCCTCCACGTAGTTGGCCAGGTAGGAGAGCTTGGCGTCGAGCCCAGGAGGGTAACGGAGAGAATCTTCGTTGGCGGAAATCTTCATCTGCACCAGCGCGTCCTCGACGTCCCCTACTTTCTGATCGAGCTGCTGGCTGGCGGTGTACACCAGCCTGGCGCCGCCCTCGCTGCTGGCCAGGTGTTTTTGCAGCTCGTGGGTCTGGGCACGCAAATCCCAAATCTGATTCACAGCTTCATACACACGGGTCAGCTCGGCCTGAATCTGCCGGGTAAGAGTGACTTGCTTTTCCAGGTCGGCGAGGGAAACGTGCTCCCGCGGGTCCAGCTTGACTTCTAATGGTGCGGTATAACTCTTGCCGTCAACCGTCAGCCGCACTTGATATTCTCCCGGGAGCGCCATGGGACCTTTGGTGCCACCCTGGTATTCGTAGAGATAGTAGTTAGGCAGGCGCGGCACCTCCTGGTAACGCAGGTCCCAGACAAAGCGATTCATGCCGGCTTGCAGCTCCATCTCCTTCTTGGGCTTTTCGTCGTCGGGGTCGGCGGGCTCGTCCAGGTCCTTTACGTCTTTGCTGGTGACTTTGCGCACCAGTTCGCCCTTGGAATCCAGAATCTCAATGGAAGCCTGCTTGGGCACGGCTTTCAGATTGAAATAGATTTCCGCGCCGTTGGGCGGATTCTCGCCTTCATTCGTGGGCTTTTCCCAGCTATGCGGCAAGCGCACGCGGTAATCCGTGGCGGGAGTGTAGAGGTGGACGTCCTGCTGAGCGATGGTGGAGCTGTACTGGCGCAGCGGGCTGATGTCATCCAGCACCCAGAAGGAGCGCCCGTGGGTGGCCAGTACCAGGTCGTTGTCATGGATGACCAAATCGTGCACTGGCGTAGTGGGCAGGTTCAGTTGCAGCGACTGCCATTGCTTGCCGCCATCGTAGGAGACGAACACGCCGGTCTCGGTGCCGGCGAAGAGCAGGTCTTTCTTCTTGGGGTCCTCGCGCACGGCGCGCACAAACGTATTCTCAGGAATGCCACTGGTGATCTTGCTCCAGCTCTTGCCGAAGTCCGTGGTCTTGAAGATATAGGGGTGGTCGTCGTCGTTCTGATGGTTATCCACGGCCACGTAGGCGGTGCCGGTTTCGTGGGGTGAAGCCTCAATCAGATCCACACGGCTCCACTGCGGCATCTGCTTGGGAGTGATGTTGGTCCAGTTTTTGCCGTCATCGCGGGTAATCTGCACCAAGCCATCATCGGTGCCG
>DATEGI010000100.1:0-4219 GCA_035280205.1 Terriglobales bacterium
TGAAACTCTACACAAACAGAATGCGGTGAATGTCACCGCTGTAGCCCCGGCAGGGGCGGAACAGTAAAGCCCAGGACGGAAGAGTCTGTGTGAGAACTCAGAAATCTAGGCGGCGGTGGAACAATAGCATCATCTTGAGCCGCGGAGCGGCACCAGAATGTAGCCCCGGACGTAAGTCCGGGGTACAAAGCGGAGTAAATTCATAGCCCCAGCGGGGCGAAAGAACGTTTTGACACAGACACGGAACTGCCGGGAAGACCTTTGAAGTGATCAGGAGCCAGCGGACGGACCGCGGCCACGCGGCCGCTCGGCATGGGCGCGGGTGCGGCGTGCGCTCTCTCGGGCGGAATCTGCCGCCGCTGGCAGGTGCGCGGGCACGTGCCCGGCGCTGCGCGCCAGGTCGTAGAGCTTATCGGCAGTCCGCCGCCGCAGCCGGTTCTTCAATTCTCCCTTTTTCATAACTCGAACATATGATGCCAAGAACCTCGCCCGTGTCACTCCGGGTAGCGAAGGCAGTCGCTCCACCAGGCCTGTGAAACTCCCCACTGTTCAGATCAACTACCTAGGTAATCTGAGTTGAACATCGGTGTATGCGGCCGGATCTTCTGAGGCTTTTTGCCAATGGGATAAGCGCCGCTTCGCTGCTATTCCTGAGTTCCTCAATCCATGACTCGCGCCGGAAAGGTTGGCCGCCAATTTCTGCGCGGCGCACAGTCGCCAGTTCATGTTTCCGGGGAGCTCTCTTATGCGTTCCGCATTAAAAATTGTTTCCGGGCTGCTGCTGCTCGCCGCGCCCTGCCTGGCCTCCATATCCGTGGGCGTGCAGCCCGTGGGTTCTACCTCGCCGGCAAACATTGTCGCCGCGGCCAGTTCTTCCAACCCCATCACCGGCTGGTGCATTTACGTGGATTCGACGCTGGTATTTCGCCAGAACACCTCGGCCGCCAGGATCACCGACTCGATCAGCATGACTCCGGGCACGCACCAGGTGGTGGTCCGCGCCTGGGATATCACCGGCGGCTTCGGCAGCGCCTACCTGACCGTCAACATCGGCGCCTACAGCCCGAGCAATTTGACCGGCGGCGGCCTGATTCCGACTCCCCCTTCAACCGCTCGCTCCTACAGCAACATTGACAACATGACCGGCTGGATCGGCTGTACCGTCTGCGCCAACGGGCCTGTGGCGCAGTACTGGATGAAGCAGTTTGTGAGCAGCCCGTCCCTGGACGGCAGCGGCATTCAAGCCTGGATTGGAGGTTATGTGCCCTGGGCCGACGACCTGTTCGTGAAGAAGTTCGGCAATCAGGACTGGGCCAACCACATCGAGTACACCATGAGCTTCCTGTGGAATGCCTCCAGAACCAAACAATCCAATGGCGCCTACGTGGTGCAGGCGCTGGAGTTCGATACCTATTTCTCCACCAACGGCTTCAAATACATGTTTGGCTCGCAATGCGATTATGCCAGCGGCCATTGGGACATCTGGAACAACACCGGGCGCTATTGGCAGCACACCGCGGTCGCCTGCAACAGGTTCGGTCCGGGACAGTGGCACAAAATAACCTGGTACGTTGAACGCGACCAGAACACCAAGTACCTGCATTACGTGGCGCTGCAGGTGGACAACACGCAATACAACATCAACACCTGGGTGCCGGCAGTGGCCACCAGCTGGGGCGATGACTTCGGCGTGCAATTCCAGCAGGACACCGACAGCGCCGGCGACCCCTGGTACGAGTGGGTAGATAAGGTAAACGCCGCGATCTGGTAAACCGGTTTGGACGGAACGGCACACCCGCGCTGGCGGCAGCGCGGGCTTTTTATTCGGGAGGCCCCGGTTTCTTGCCTTTGCCGGGAAGGCTGGCGGGATTTTCGTGAACCCGCTCCCGGAAGCGGGCGCTCATGCCGCCTCCCAGTTCCACCGCCGATTCACCGTATTTGTCGCGCAAGTGATCGGCGGCGGAGAGCGCCTGCCGCCAGCGGCGCTGCTTATCGCCATCCAGCAGGTCCAGTTGCCCCTCTTTATGATCGAAGGAGGAAGCATGCACGCCCAGCAGGCGGATAGGCCGGCCCTGCTTCCAATTATCGCGAAACAGCTTGCGCGCGGCTGCGAACAGTTCACCGTCAAGCTGGGTTGAGCGCGGCAGGGTGTGGGCCCGGGTAATAGTGGTGAAGTCTTCGTAACGCAGCTTCAACTGCACGGTGCGCGCGTGCAAACCGGCTTCGCGCAGGCGCCGGCCCACCATCTCCGCCAACCGCAGCAGCGTGGATTCCAGCCGCTGCGGGTCGGAGGTGTCGGTGGAAAAGGTGTGCTCGTGGCTCATGGATTTGGGGTCTTCCTCGGCGCCGATTTCAGCATCGAACCACGCCCCGGCGTCCAGTCCCTTTGCTTTCCCCGCCAGGGCCAGTCCCCACTTTCCGAATCGCTCTCCCAGCAAAGCTTCGTCGAACCGGGCCAGGTCGCCCACCAAGCTGATCCCCAGGGCATGCAGATTCTGTTCCGTCACCTTGCCTACCCCCGGGATCTTTCGTATCGCCAGCGGCGCCAGGAAAGCAGCTTCATTCCCGGAAAGCACCCAAAGCACGCCGTTGGGCTTGGCCTGGTCGGAACAAACTTTCGCCACCAGGCGCGAAGCTGCGATGCCGATGGAGCAGTTGAGCTGCGTAGTGGCATGAATGGCCTGGTGCAGAGCATTAGCCGCGCGCAGGGGTGGCCCATGCAGGCGCTCCGTGCCGCTCATGTCCAGGTAGGCTTCATCAATCGACACCATCTCGATCTGCGGCGAGAAATTCTGCAGAACTTCGTGCACCTTGTGCGAATATTCGCGATAGCGGTCGGGGTGGCCGTTCACAAAGATGGCGTGCGGGCAGAGCTTGGCGGCCGTGCGCAGGGGCATGGCGGAGTGCACGCCAAATTTGCGCGCTTCATAAGAAGCGGCGGAGACCACGCCGCGCTCATCCCGCTGCCCGCCAACTACCACCGCTTTGCCGCGCAGCGCCGGATCGAACAGTTCCTCCACCGACACGAAAAAGGCGTCCATATCCACGTGGAACACAACGGACGCGCGGCTGGCGTGCTCAGGCATGGTGGGAGCGTTACCGCCTCATAGTAACTCAGCACGCCTGGTCTGTCGGTTGGCAACGTAAATGATCAAACAACTCTGGGGTGGAAGGCCGAAAAATGCAGAGCTGGAAAAACGAGGCTGAGAACTACTGAATCACCTGCCCGGCAAACGGGGCGTTGCCGCAATTTGCGCCATTGGGCACCGCGGAGCTGAGCCCCGGGTTGAGATCGTAATGAATCACGTTATCATTCACGCCACAGAACCGGCGGATGCCCGACGAGTTGGGAGCCGAAGGTGCAGCCCCGACCCAAAAAGTGGTGTTGGCCCCAAGCAGGTTCGGAGTTCCCCCCTGAGCGTCAAATATAAAGCCATTCTTAAAGCCGGTGGCCAGGACGGAATCTATCAGGCATGCATTATTGGCGGCTGGAGTGCAGGGAGGCGAGCCCGCCAGGTCCGACAATGCCACAGCATATCCGATATTGGGGTAAGTGGTGTTGTAAGCCGATTCCGCCGTCATGATGGTGCGGACGGAGGAAACCGCGGACGACTCGTTGGCTGCAATACGAGCGCGGATAAAACTCGGAATCGAAATGGCGGCGATAACCAGAATGATCGCCACCACCAGTAGCAGCTCGATCAGCGAAAATCCGTCGTCTCTTGCCATTTGCTGCAGCGCCATCCCGCGCTGTGGTACGGCACACAATCTTCGCGAAGGAATATGCATCCCAGGGGCCATTCCACGCCATCGAATGCAAGCTATTCAATTCAAACAAAATACGTAATCTCGCCCGAGCCTGGCGAACAACTGATGAGCCCTTCGGCGAAGGTAAGTGACAGTATTTGTCAGTGCGCGTAGCAGTTTTGGGGAGAAGTGGCCGAGCCTTTCAGGCTGATGACCGCTCCTTTCGTAACCCGTTACGGCCATTGGCTTACAAGGTGTCAGAGGGAAAAAAGTGTACGGTGAATGATATAGTTGTCACAGTGGCGTGTGATATGAGGTGCGCATGGGTTCACCCTACGGTCTGCCCATCATCGAGAATTGCCTGATCTGTAACCTGCGCTCGGAACGCTTCTTCTGCGACCTGCCCAAGACCGCCCTGGCTGCTTTTGAGAAGATCAAATATTCGTCCGCCGTGCCTCCGGGTGCGGTGTTG
>DATEGI010000101.1:0-4336 GCA_035280205.1 Terriglobales bacterium
CGCTCCCGCTTATCCCGTCGGGGTCGCTGGCAACGCCTGGCAGCGCTATCCCTGGAGAGTTCTTTGCTTTCTGGTGCTGCCCGCTCTTTATATGGGAATGATCCGGGAATTTTCTGTCGGGCAAGGGACCATCATTCCACCTTCGCTCGTGATCGTGGGCGCGTTCGCGCTCCTCTGCGGCGCCTTCTATGCCTTCCATCTTCTCCGGCTGCGGCGATTCCCGCTGTTGTTCCCGATGGCTGGGTATTTCCTCGCCGCGTGCCTCTCGGGCTGGCACAGCGTTTCGCATCTGCACTGGCTGCGTGGCGTCATGGAACTGGGGATAGCTTTCTGTTTTCTTCTCTTTCCCTACTATTTTCTGCAGCGCCGCCAGCAACTCGAATTGTGCCTGGAAACTGTGGTGGCGTTGGCGGTGACCACCGTCGTTTTCGCCATCCTGCAGGTCGTGTTTTTTGTTCCTTTGCGTGGCGTGCTGCAACACCTCTATCGTCTGCAAGACCTTTGGTGGATTGTGGGCTGGGGCTGGCGTGGCCGTCTCGCAGGCAACTGGCTTCACCCCAGTTACTTGGGGTCGGTGTTGAACATAGCGGCTCCCTTTGCGCTCCTGTACTGCGCTCGCGCCCAAACCGGCACACGGCGCGCATTAGCGATCGCTTGCTACCTTGTTCTTGCGGCCGGAATCGCTCTTACCGGCACGCGTACGCCGCTCCTGGCATTTGTGCTGAGCTCTGTCGCATTCTTGTTACTTGCCCGATGCCGGTGGCGCGTCTGGACGGCGCTGGCCGGCGCTCTGGTGGTGGCGGTCACGCTCTCCATGTTCCATTTTCACTTTGCCCCGCCGGACGTGGGCTCCAAAGCATTCTTGCCAAAGAGTTTTTCTCTGGCGGAACGGCTGGAACTGCAGGAATCAAACAACACCGCCACCCTCGATATGCGCTGGATGACACAGGGTGAAGCTCTGCGCCTGTTCCGCGCCAGCCCCGTTTTTGGCATTGGCATGCGCAATTACCCCGATCGCGCGCGGGGCGCTGATCCCATGGCCGAGTTTTCCATTCACGATTCGCTAGTTCAGAATCTCGCCGAACTCGGAGTCTTTGGCCTGGCGGCGTTCCTGATTCTGGTAGTCCGGGTTTTGGGCGCGGATTTCCGCCCGCCGCTCGCCGCTTTTCCCGAATTGCGCCCGCTGCGAGCCGCTCTGTTCTGTTCTGCGGCTGCCATCCTGCTGGAGAGCTTGCTGGAGAATTCACTTGCCGTCTGGCAAGTGTTGGCCCTTTTCTGGCTGTTGCGGGGAGTTGCGCTGATAATCTCGCAGAATCCAGCAGCGTTTCTCAACCGCCCGGGACCTGCTCTCGAGTCGGAGCACACGAGCCAGCCCCATCCCGGATCGCGAGACCACCTGTTCGACGCGCTCGAAACTGCCGTTCGCTAAGGCGCTGCAGCAAAGTCCACTCGAAGTCCCGGGCGGATTTTTCGAAGTCATAGTTATTCTGGATGAACTCCCGCGCGCGTTCACCCAACTGCACACGCAGGCTGAGATTCTGAAGCAGGGCTATGGCATGCCGGGCAAGTTCTTCCGCCGTGTTGCCCACCAGAAAGTGGACATCATTTTGCGCCTCTATGCCTTCGGCTCCGACTGGGGTTGTAACTAGAGCCAATCCCCCTGCCATTGCCTCCAGGACTTTTATTTTGATCCCTGCCCCCAGACGGAGAGGCAGCAGCGCAATTTGCATGCGCGCAAGAAAGGTCTGCAGATCGGGCACAAAGCCTCCTACGCGTACTCGCGGGTGCTTGGCAACGCGGCGTGGTAGCTTCTCGCACGCTGCGCCTACCAGATGCAATTCAACATTTGGGACTTCGGCCGCAACCCGCGGCAGGATTTCGGTCACCGCAAACGCCGCCGCATCCACATTTTCGCTCCGGTCGAACGCCCCGGCGAACACGATGCTGTTGTCGTCTTTGGCGGGCGAAGCCGAGTTCACTTCTAAGGGCCGCGAAAACCACGGCTGCAGCACACATTGCGGAACATCTTCTGCCAGCGCAGACAGCAGTCGCGAATCTTTTAGGTTGAGCGCGCAGACCAGGTCCAGCTGGCGCAGAGTGTTGGCTTCCCACCTGCGCAGCCGCTGCGCTTCCACACAGGCAGCAAAAGCGCCCAAACCTTGCCAGGTCTCCGCCCTTCTTGTCCAGAGTTGGGAGAGCACGTCCTGAGCAAGGCCCACTCTAAAAATACCGGAACTTACGTCGCCCGCATACTGCCACATGGCCATGTTGTCGAACAGGACGACATCATGACCATTGGATCGCACCGCCGAGGAAATCGTGTCACGAAAGCTGTGCTTGTTCCTGGCCGCCACGGCTAACGGAAGGGTGGGCACATGTGCAAGGCCCAGCAAACGCCTGGCGGTGGTAATGGGAACCACCTCACGAGTAGCGAAGATCTCCATCGCCCCGGGGTCGCAGCTGTCATATTCGGCGGCAGTTGCGAACGACAACAGATCCGCTCTATGGCGGCCAGCCAGGAACCGGCAAAGATGATAGCTGACCTTCTGTCCGGCTTGCCGGGAGTTTGGGGAAGGCAAATGACCGGACACAAACAAAATATTCATCACGCCAGGCTCTCAGCAAGGAGTTCATGCGTGCCTATGGCCGCACCTGCGTCCTGCGCCTGCTTCTGCGCCACGACCAGCACTCCGCCGCTGATCAGCCAGGGATTCACTGCGTTTCCCAGCGTGCGGACCACGCGTCCCAGCCAGTTCAGCTCTCCGGGATAATTTCCCCGGAACGCAGGGAGGTCAACGTAGAGGCCGAGGCTGAGGGCGGCCTCTGCCCGGTCATATTCATCAGTAGCCACTTGCCTCACTTGCAGGCCTGCGGCGGCAGTACTGTGAGTGATGCCCTCGCGGGTAAACCTGTATTCCACAAAATGCAGTGAACGCCGCCGCACTCGCTTCAATCCGGCCATATAAGCTGCGCGCAATGGATGTATGAACAGCCGACGCAGCCAGTTGTAATAGGGGACGGTCAGAAACAAGAGCCCTCCCGGGCGCAGCACTCGGCACATCTCGGTAAGAACTTGCTGTGGCCCGCCGGGAAAGTGTTCCACTACGCCCAGCGAGATGCAGACATCCGCAAACCCATCGGGAAACGGCATGTGCCGCACGTCCCCGGCCACGGCCGCGCTCTGCGGAACTTGCCGCTTGAGTTCCTGCAGCGCTGGCAGGTAGTTGTCCACGCCGATTACACGGCTCCGCGAATCCTCCTGCAGATAAGCCACCCACGCCCCGTTGCCGCAGCCTGCTTCCACGATGACCGGATTGTGCACAGCGGAGAGCGCACTCGCCAGGTGTCGCCGCAGTTCCCGATGCCGACACAGCTCGAGTTCCCGCTGCAGGTTACGTTCTCTCCAGGCGCGGCGCCATTGCTGCCGGGAATCGCGCAGGTTATAGACGGCATGCGCATCCCTTGGCCATCGCTGCAGGCGCCGCCTAAGGCGGATGAAATCCATGAACGCCCGAGGAATCTGGCTGGCGGTGTCGCCCTTGCCCCTGGCGACATCAGAAACTACTTGCTTCACACAGCGCAAGGCAAAACCGGGCAGGAACGTCAGCCATTGGCGCCGGTTCGCGTGCTTCCACATCACCGCCAGCCGGTTGCGGGTATAGAAGTAGAACTGGCGGCCCCGCCCTTCGTTGCGCAGAATGTCGAACGACTCACGATGCCAAATGATTGCCTCCGGCTCATAGAGCAGGCGGAACCCCGCCCGGCGTGCCCGCAGCGACCAGTCAATATCCTCGGCCGAGCGAAACAGCAATTCGTCGAAACCTCCAACTTCCTGCCAGGCGCGGCGCGACACAAGCATGGCGCAGGCGCAGATGAAGTTCATTGATTTCGGTGCGTTCCACGCCCCTTTGTCCTGCTCTTGATAGCCGACGTGGCCATTGCAGCCCGTCCACAAACTGAAAGTGCCGCCCGCAAACCAAATGCGATCGCGTGGCTGGCAGAAGTAAATTTTGGGAGAGACCGCCGCGGCATCGGGCTCCGCCTGCGCGCGCGCCACTAGCCGCCTGATGCATTCCGGATGCATCACGGTATCGTTGTTGAGGATCAGCACATACTCGTTCTTCCGCTCAAATGCTGTCGCTACCCCCTGATTATTCGCAACACAAAAACCAAGGTTCTCTTGATTGCGGATGAGCACAACGTCCGGGAATTCGGTTCGCACCATATGGCAGGATCCATCGCTTGAGCCGTTATCCACGACTACGACGTCCAGAGCTGGATAATTCGCTTCAGCAAGTGACCGCAGGCATGCCCGTAGGACCTCGCACCCGTTCCA
>DATEGI010000102.1:0-10713 GCA_035280205.1 Terriglobales bacterium
GCTCAAAGCTCTTCTGTTGTCCAAACATTTTCGGGACCGGGAAGGTCGCGCTGAGCGGAAAGATGTTTGACCACCGACTTCTCAGGATCGATCAGAAACGTCCAAATCGCCGCGCCACAAAGCAGGACTGCCGCGGAAACAAAGAAAGGAGCAATCCACAGCCCTCTCTGCACCAGCAAGCCGAAGATAATGGGAAACAGCGAGGCGGCAAGACTGCCCGCCATATTCATTACTCCGGAAACAGTGCCGCTATATTCTCCTCCCACATCCATGGAGACAGCCCAGGCGGGCCCGATCACCAGTTCCAGGCAGAACAGCGACCCAGTCAGACAAAGGATCGCCGTCCAAGGATTCGAGACCAAGGCGGCCGGAATGAGAAAGCATCCGGAGGCCAGCATGGCCGGTGCCGCCACCACGCGGCGGGCGAATCTGAGCCTGCCGGTTCTGCGGTAAATCGTATCGGTCAGGCTGCCGCCCGCCAGATCGGCAAGCATGCCTGCCAGCAGGGGGATGGAAGCCATCTTGCCCACGGAAGAAAGCGACAGGTGACGATATTCAAGCAAGTAAGCAGGAAACCAGGTGACAAAGAAGTAGGTTCCGTAATAGAAACAGCAATATCCGGCCGCGATATAGCGCATGTTGTCTGAACGCAGTATCTCTCGCCATGGCACTACCGGCTTAGCGGCGCTGGCCGGCGGATGGATTGAATCATTTAGCTCCCATCCGCGTATGCGCGCCAACTCCGATCGGTTCACTCCGGGATGCTCCTCGGGCAGGTTGCGATACACCAGGTAGAACAACAACGACCAGAGCAATCCAGCCGTGGCGGAAATGTAGAAAATCGAGCGCCAACCCAGGGCAAGCATAATGCTTATGGCCACGAACGGAGTGATAGCGATCCCGAACCGGCTGAAGCAGTGGGTGACTCCGTGCACCGTGCCACGTTCTGACTTGGGAAACCAGAGTTGCATGGCCCGGGTAGCCGTAGGGAAGGCGCCGGCTTCGCCCAAGCCAAAAATAAAGCGTATTCCAACCAGAGAAGCGATGCCCGAGGCCACCGAGGTTAACGCCGTCATCAAAGACCAGAACGGCACAATGACGAGAAATACGATGCGCGGTCCAAAGCGATCAGCACACCAACCAGCGGGCAACTGCCCGATGGCGTAAGCCCAGAGGAAAGCGCTGAACATGATGCCCAGTTCCGTCTGGCTGAGTCCGAATTCCTTCCCAATTTCAGGCGCGGCCACCGAAATACCGGTCCGGTCAACGTAGGTGATGAGGTACATCAGGCTGATCAGCAGAAGAATGAGCCAGCGGGTTCGGGTAGGTGCGGGTGGGGGAGCCTGCGCGGGAGAACCAGCCAATAAACTCACGGCTTCTTCACGGTCGCAGCGGCCACATTTCCAGCGAGGCGAGCGGACGATGCTCCCGGTTGCGGTGGAGAACAGCGTGCGGCCTGAAGCTCGAGGGCGCACCCCTGTTCCGCCGAGAGGTCGGCCGCCTGATACACCTGCATCACCATCCGGGCGTGCTCGGCGGTTACCAGAGGCGGGCGGCCAGTGGCGACGCATTCGAGGAAATGAAGGGTCTCCGCCTCCATGGGTCCGGCGTATACATGCCCAACCTTCTCGCCGGGCATGGTTGAAAGCGGAAACTCTGTGCCCCGCTTCATTGTCATCAGGGTGACGTCGCGGTGGCTGTCATCCACCATGACAGCGCCTTCGGTGCCAACCACTTCAATCCAGGTGGAGGAAAAATTAGGGTAGCCGGGTGGCAGCACCCAGCCGGCGCCAATGGTGAGGAGGGAGCCATCATCCATGGTGACGATGATCCAAACGCAATCGGGCACGTTGTGATCCGCCTGCATGATCTTGCTCACTTCTTGCGCATACACGAGCACCGGCTTTCGCGGCGCAAAGCACCAGAGCAAGAAATCAATGTCGTGAGTCGCCTCCATGGCAGCGGGCGAGAGTTTGATGCGGCCGCCGATTTTATGGCCCAGGTTGCGCGTGATATGCCGGCTCACCAGGGCGCTCACGGGTTGGCCGATGGTGCCATCCTCGATCGAGCGTTTCACATAAGCGAACTTGGGATTGAACCGCTGGGAGTAGCCAATGGTGAAAAGCAGGTTCCTGGAGCGGGCCAACGCGATCAGGTCATCAGCCTCAGAGAGCTCAAGCGCGAGCGGTTTTTCGAGGAGGACATGCTTGCCGGCCAGCAGGCTCTCCCGAGCTATGGGATAGTGGGTGGTTTCCGGGGTGGTCGAAATAATGATGGCGTCAAGCTGCGAATTCTGCAGCAGGACACGGTAATCTGTAGTGGATGTGGCGGGGTTCGTCTTAGCGGCCACTTCCCTCAGGCGGCTTTCATTAATTTCTGCCAGGTGAAGCTTGTGCACGAAGGGGCTGGCGGCACAGGCAACGGCGCGTATGCTTCCGCACCAGCCTGTGCCGGCAATACCCACTTCGATGGTCTTCATTGGCGCCTCCGGCTCCGGCGGCTTGGGGCAGTTACTTGGCAACCAGGATAACCCCGAAGCTGTTTGGCTTCATGGGCGGCTCCTCATCACCCTTCGGCTTTACCGGCTCGAACTCGGCAATGGGAAGAAAGATATTGTGAGTTTTCAGGTCCACCGCCATGGTGCGAGCATACTTCCTGGTGGGAAGATTGCCCACGACAGTATATTTGTCGGCCGAATCCTCGTGGATCACGGTGAGAGTACCTGATTCGCCGTTGGAACTGAAGGCCAGTTGCGAGCCGGGGTCGAAAGCAGCGGCGTCGGGGTCCTCGCCGATGGCAGGACGGGCGACTATTTTGCCGGTATCCGCGTTCACCACCATCATCATCTGATTGCCGCAAACCGAAAATAACCGCCGGGCGCTGGTATCAATGGCCAGTCCCGAGGGTTCTTTGCAGGGGGCCAGCGACCAGCGATGCACAACCTTCAGTTGCGCGGCATCAATCTCCACCAACTCCCCTTTGTCTTCGATATTGTCGAAAACGTGGCCCTCGCCATCACCCACGGCGAACTCCGGCTTGCCGCCCAGCGGAATCATGCCGGCAACAGTGCCCTTGGCGCCGTCAATGGCAACCGCGGTTCCACTGCGGCCATTGAACGCGAACACCCGCTTGGTCTTGGGCTCGTAGTAGATGGCATCAGGATTACGGCCTCCCGATTTGACGGCGCCCAGCGTCTTTAACGTCTTCAGATCGAAAATGGTGACAGCATCTGCGCGACCATCGCTGATGAAGCCGCGTCCCAGCTCAGGAGCGAGGGCGATGCCGTGCACGCCCAGGGTGTTGGGAATGTCTCCCATAATCTTGCCCGTGTCCACGTCCAGCACGACGACATGCGTTCCATGAGAAACGTAAAGGCGCCGTGTGGCACTGTCTACTACGCAATAGTCCCACCTCCCTGGCCCGCCAATGTGTATAACTTTGACGACATGGTAACCGGCGGGACTGGGCGGGTCCGCCTTCGCGGGACCAACGAACAAAAGACACGCGGCTACGCTGAAGGTTGCCATTGCTAACCTAGTATTACGACGCATGATGTTCTGTTCTCCTTTCCTGATGCCTGGTAACACAGCCACCTCAAAGGTGCGCGACAACCGGCAAATGCGTTACGCCCTAGCCATCCACCATGGCATGCCGCTCTCGCCTCGAACTCAGAACCTCAGGATTCACGGCATGCAAGGGCATTTCCCCGCGCATCACACGAACCACTTCCTCCGCTGCCTTGGTTTGCAGATCAACTAGCGACTCTACCGAGTAAAAGCTCATGTGGGGCGTCAGGATCACGTTCTCCCGCCGCAATAAAGGAGAATCCACCGGAGGCTCATGAGACAAGACGTCCAAGGCTGCCCCCGCGAGTTGCTCGCCATCGAGCGCACGCGCCAGCGCAATCTCGTCGACAATGGGACCACGCGCGGTATTGATGAGATAAGCGGTGGCCTTCATTTGCGCGAAGGCGGCGGCGTTGAACAATTGTGTGGTTTCTGGCGTCAGGGGCGCATGGATGGAAATGAAGTCGGAGTTCTTCAACAACGCGGCAAATTCCACCTTCTCCACACCCGCCTTGGCCATGGTTTCACCGGCCACAAACGGATCGTGGCTGACCACATGGAGCCCGAATTGCTTTGCTCTGGGGACCACTGCCTGCGGAATTCTGCCGAACCCCACCAAGCCGAGAGTTCGTCCTCGCAGCCGGTGAATTGGCGTCAACACGGCCAGTTCCCAGCGACCGGCATGTGTGAGCGCATTGGCCAGAGGAACCTTGCGTGCCAGCGCCAGCAGCAGAGCCATGGCGTGATCCGCTACTTCCTCAATGCAGTAGTCGGGCACGCGGGTGACCACGATGCCCGCTTTGCTGGCCGCGGCGACATCCACATTGTCCACCCCGATGCCGAAGCGGGCGATGATGCGGCACCGGCTCATCTGCTGAATCATGGCGGCGGTGATTTGCGCGTAGGTGACCAGCACGCCGTCCGCTTCTGCCGCGACCTGCAGGATAGCGGCGGGAGTGTTCTGTTCCGCCATCCGCAACTTAGCAGCGATCCCGCTCAGCACCATCCGGGCAGGGTTCAAGTCGGGAAACACTGAGTCGGAGACGGCGATCACCGGATCGGGCATGACTATCGGGCCATGGCTTCTTCCATGTGCTCCATCAATGTGAAGACCACCGGGCCTTTCGCTGAAACCAGAACGTTTTCCTCCAGGCGCGTAGTTTGCTGCAGATTGGGATGCCCGGCGAAGGTTTCTATGGCGAAGTACATGTTCTCTTTGATTTCGGCGGGAAACTTAGGCGAGTAGGCGCGCGAAACCCACATACCCTCGTAGAGGGTAAGTCCGATGCTATGGGCAAACTGCTGTAAGGTGCAGGTCTTGTACTTGTCGTCATCGTATACGGGAAACGCGGCTGCAACATCCGCCGTGGTGTTACCTGGCCGCAGTTTCTCCAGCCCCGCGTACATGGAATCGTACACTTCGCGATACAAATCAATTTCCTGCTGGTTCATCCTGGCCGCGCACTTGAAGCAGCGAACAAAATCAATGAAGTAACCGGAAGGCCCAACCGCATTGATGTCCACGATGACCAAATCGCCCTGGCGAATGATTTTTTCCGTTGCCCAGCGGCGATACGGGCTGGTATTGCCACCGGAGGCGACGATGATGTCGTAAATGATCTCGCAACCCCGCTCGAGCATGAACTCGTGCACCTTGGCTTCGATTTCGCGCTCACGCACGCCCGGCTTGAGCCATTCGTGTTTGATCCTCCACATGGCAGCGTCGCCGATGCTGGCCGCTTGCTTCAGCAGTTCGATCTCGTCCCTGGTCTTAACCACGCGCGCAGCCGAGATCGCCGGCCAGGCATCGGTCAGGTTGAGGCCGCAGTTTTGAAATGCCTTTAGTGCTGGCCAATCGAAGTTGTCAATGCCCAACCGTTCCTTGCGGTATCCGTTCTCCTGCAGCACATCCACCACGCTTTGTGCCATGCGTCCGGCCATCACCGGCACCGCGCCTTCCGCCCACTGCCAGGTGATAGCGGGATTAATGCGCCCTTCCAACCACGGCAGGTCAATTTCCGCGCAGTGCAGGTCCGAACCCGCCGTTTCAAAAAGCACAGGCTCTCCGCCGTTCGGCACCACGGCGTAGCGGATATTAATGTTGTACTTCCAGTTTCCCTGGTAAGAGGCGGTGACATAGCGGATGTTTGCTCCGGCAAACAGGACGACGGCGCCCAAGTCATGCGCCGTCATCTGCTCTCGAAGTCGCTGCAGGCGGTCCTGGCGCAAGCGGGAGAAATCGACCCGGTGCTGCCAGTCTGCGCCAGTCTGGCTGTAAACCCGGCGAGGGTCCCATTCGTGGGGCTTGCCGATGAAGCGAATGTCCATGTGCGAATTTCCCGCCTCTTTATTGGAGGCCTTTATGCCATTTTTCAATCCCTTCATGCCGTTACCTCGAACCGGCGCTCCCGGCGTCTGGCCACAATGCGACCGGCAGGGCGGGTCGCCCTGCGGTCGCGGTTTCGCTTTCGCCCAGCATCCTAGATTGCCTCTGCCATCTTCGCCATTAATATGTTGATATGGTAGCCATAGGGCCGTATTATGGCTCGCCATGAACCCGGCCCTGCGACCCAATGCGAATCGTCCTCTCGATAAAAGTAACGGCCAAGGCCCCGCCCCTGCTCCCCTGCAAGGCTCCTTGCCGCATGACATGGACTTGAAGCAGATTCGCTGCTTCGTGGCGGCTTACGAGGAAGGCAGTTTCAGCAAGGCCGCGCAACGGGAACATTGCACCCAGCCTGGTCTTAGCGTTTATATCCAGCGGCTGGAATCGTTATTGTCGCACCGTCTGTTTGACCGTCAGGCCCGCGGGGTAACGCCCACCATCGCCGGCCACCGTTTTTACGGTTACTGCACCGACGTTCTGCGTACCGTGGGCATCGCTCGGCAACAAATGCTGGAAATGGCGGGCAGTTTTGCCACGCAGATTAATGTCGGCGTGCCCCCAACCTTATTCAAGGGCGCCGTTTACCAGATGTTGCCGGAATACATGACGGCACATCCTTTTGTGGACGTGCGCCTGGCAGAAGCCTACAGCGGCACGCTTACAGAGTGGGTGGTATCCGGCGAGGTGGAAGCCGCGATTGTCACCCGTCCTCCGCTTCATCTGGGATTGGAGGCAGCTCATTTCTTTCGCGACCGGTTGGTTCTTGCGTCGCGCGCTGAGCGGGTCGGGGGGAAAAGGCACCATGTGCGGCCACGCGCGGCCAGTGAACTCAACAGACTGAAGCTTATCCTGCCCTCGCCCCGGCACAGTTTGCGGCAGATAGTTGAAAACGCCGCGGTGCGGCTCGGCACCACCGGCTCAGGCAGAATCCTGGAAATTGACGGCATGCTGGGCACCCTGGAGATGGTCCGCAACTCCGATTGGTCCACAGTGGTGGGCAGCACGGCGGTGATGCAGGACGTGAAGCAAGGCCGGCTCGTAGCTGAACCGATTTACGGACCTGAGCTTTGGCTTGACTTCTACGTCATACGCACCAAGGACGCGCTGCCCTCGGCGGCTTGCCAGGACTTTCTGAACCGACTCAAGGCCACGCTTGGCCACGTCGTTGAAAGCCACCGGCTCAAAGCCTAGCTGTACGAGCCTTCGCCGGGCCTCCCATGGCGAAGTCGCGCGAGAATCAAGCCAGGTCAAACTGTAATTCGCCCAGCCCTTTGGTGGGGATGGCCATTTTGACCTTCCTGGTCATGGCGCCGGTAATTCAGCCCAATGCAGATAATTTTTTCCGGGCGGGTCACCACCGGGCCGTACCTGATGCTGTTTTCTTCCAGCAGCGCGCCATCAGCAGCGACGTAGGAATGACGCGCTGCGTCTACCAGAGCATTCAGCCGCGGGCCGTCTTCACTCTGCAGCAGTTCATCCATGGTGGCTGGCGCGGGCATATGCAACAGTTGTGCGGCGCGCGGGACATCCAGGATTCCCCGGTCTATCTTCACTCAAAGGCAGTAGCGGCCTTGGCGGACTATAGTCAGCAACGTGAGACCACGAGCCAAGCCGCGCGCGCTGTGCGCGGGTCGAAGCGCCCGTGGTTGGGTTCCGTTGCTGTTTTTTTTATTGTGCTTAACACTTTTCAGACAGTGGTCCTTTTTTCGCTCATGCGCCCCCCCGAATCCGGCGTCTGCGGCAGCATTGTACTGGAGCTTCAGCATTTTTCACGCGCAAGTGGCCGAGAAAAAGAATTCCGTTAAGCTTGGCTTAAGGTTGAACCTCGAACCGTCTGCTCGTGGATTTCGCCGCTGGTTGACACGGCTTTGCTTTCCTGTATACCGTGTCGGGCGTGTCGGCTCAGAAGGGTTCCCCCTCCACTCCTGCCACTTCCGGTCTGATCATCGAGCGTACAGCAGACGTTCTCAGTTTCACGTTAAATGATCCCCAACACGGGAATGCGGTCACCGGCTCCATGTTTGACGCCATGCTGGCGGAGCTTCGCATGGAAACCAGGCGCCCGCGGGCGCGAGTGTTGCGCATCCGGGCACGAGGCAATGTGTTCTGTACGGGACGCGAACGTGCCGGCCGCAACTCAGCCGGCATTCGCCGCGAATCGAAGCGGCTGATTGAGGTCAAGCGCCGGCTGCGAAACTTGCCCCTGATCAGTGTGGCAGAAGTTCAGGGTGACGCTTTGGGCTTCGGCTTCGGGTTCGCTATCGTCTGCGATTTTGCCCTGGTTGCCGAGAGTGCGGCCTTGGGATTCCCAGAAATGCGTTCTGGCCTACCGCCGTCGGCCATCATGGCCTATCTGGGTGAGTACACCTTGCCCCGCTTCGCTTTCCCGCTGGTCTTGTTCGGCGATGCAATTACTCCGGCCTATGCCCTGCAGATCGGACTGATTTCCCAGGTATGCGCCGCAGAACGTTTGGCGCACGATGCCGATGCGCTGGTGGAGCGTATTCTTCGCCTGGACGGAGCCGCCGTCCGCGGCTGCAAGGAATTTTTCCTGAGCGCTCAGCAGAATAGCTTCGCCGCGAACTGCCGCCTCGCTACCAAAGTGCTCACAAGCGACAGCCTCGCCGTGCTGAAAAAACGGAAATGAACTCACTCCCACCGGTAAATGCGGGAGCGCGTCTCGATCGCCTCCCCATCTGCGCCTTTCACCGCCGCATCTTGTGGCTGATCGGCGTCGGCATGTTTTTCGATGGCTTTGACATCTACGTGTCCGCCAGCGTGCTCGGGGCCACGCTCAAGAGCGGCTTCTCCACCCTGGGCCAGAACGCGGAGTTCGTTTCCGTCACTTTTGTAGGAATGATGCTGGGTTCGTTTCTGACGGGGTTTTTGGGCGACCGCTATGGCCGTCGCTTTACCTATCAGGGAAATCTGGCAATTTTTGGTTTGGCATCCATCGCCAGCGCCTTTGTGCCTTCCATGAATACGCTCATTTTGCTGCGCTTCGTTATGGGTGCGGGTCTGGGCGCCGAAAACGTTGTTGGCTATGCGACCATGACCGAATTTGTCCCCCCGCAAGCGCGAGGCAAATGGCTGGGCGCGATTTCCGTTTTTGTGGTTGGTGGGCTACCGGTCACCGGCCTGCTGGGAACGCTCATCATCCCGCGCTTTGGCTGGCGTGTCATGTTTGTGCTGGGCGGTGTGGGAGCGCTGGTGGTGTGGTATTTGCGCAAAGCCCTGCCCGAATCACCGCGCTGGCTGGAATCCATTGGACGCGGGGCGGAAGCGGAAGCGATTCTGCAAGGCATCGAGCGCGAGGCCTCCCTCTTGGGCGAAATCCTGCCTCCGCCGATGCCTCCATCGCCAGCGCCTTCTCGCCGGCTGGCATCGCTTGTTAGTCCCGGCCTGCTCCCACGCATGATCCTGGGAGCCACCACACTGATTGTCATCAACACGCTGATTTATGGCTTCGTTACATGGCTGCCAACCTTCTTCGTTCAGGAAGGGCAGAGCATTGCCTCTTCGCTCAGTTATGCGTTAGTGATTTCGCTGGGAGCACCGCTAGGTTCAGCGATTGGCGCCTACACCGCCGATTCGTGGGGGCGCAAGCCGACCATTCTGGGCGCCTCGCTGCTGACCATCATCATGGGCGCCATTTACCCCTTCGTCACTCATCCCGCGGTGTTTCTGACGGTTGGATTTCTGCTGATCATTCCCATCTACGTCCTGGTCACATTGCTTTTCGCGATCTACATTCCGGAACTGTTCCCCACAGAAGTGCGCATGCGGGCCGCCGGGATCTGCAATACGTTCGGGCGTGGAGCGACGATCATCACTCCATTTATCGTAGTCGCGCTTCTCCGAGCGCGGGGCATCGGCGGCGTCCTCGGCTTTATGATTGCCCTGCTGCTAGTGCAGATCCTCGTGGTGCTGTTCTTCGGCGTGGAGCCAAGAAAACGACGCCTGGAGGAAATTGACTCGGAGCTGCTGGCATCATCGGAGACGGCCAGCATGAGTGGCTGACTGAGTTGCCCGCCCGGCTTTCGAGAAGGCCTCCCAGCACTTGTGGAAGCATCCTTTCCAGCCATATGGCGGAATGATGGCTAACATACCCTATTATTATTTGACAACATAGGCCAACGGGACCAATATGCGCGGGCCGGGCTTTGCCCGACAGACCGGCAGCATGCCGCCTCTGCCTCGCCGTAACACCGCAACCCGGTACACAACCATGCCCCGAGGAACGACAAACGAGGGTTTGGCCCAGTATCTACCCCCACACACTCGCAGCACGTTTGATGTCCCACACAGTGCCGGCACCATTCAGGGTGCATTAGCGCACAAGGAGACGATTATGGCCTCAAAATTCGATAAATTGCGGGTTCATTTTGGAGCACTGCTGGCCCTGCTGGCGTTGATGGCTTGCTCCAGTCCTCTCCAGGCACAAGTGGTGGGCGGAACTATTTCCGGCAACATTACCGACAACTCTGGCGCTGTACTCCCCCATGCGACCGTGGTCATGAGGAATGTGGCCACCGGAGTCACAACTACTGTCACCACTAACACCCAGGGATTGTACAGCGTTCCCAATCTGCTGCCGGGAACGTATCAGCAGAAGGTTTCCGCAAACGGGTTTGAAAGTGCGGTCCGCAATGGAATTACCCTTACCGTCGGGGCGTCGATCATTTCGAATATTGCCTTGAAAGTGGGCACGGTGAGCCAGACGATCGAGGTCAGTGACCTTCCTTCTGACATCCAGACGGA
>DATEGI010000103.1:0-15724 GCA_035280205.1 Terriglobales bacterium
GGGGTTCGAGTCCCTCCGGGCGCGCCATTGCCAAGAGGTCCTTCGCTGCGCTCAGGATTTCGCCCTTCGAGAAGCCCAGGGCAGGCTTTGCGGGCGCGCACTCATCACCTGCGCATCGCCAGTCCATGTCATTGATATCGCACTACTTCCGTTAGTCCATCGCCTGGTTGCCGTCTACGCGTTGAAGGAACCTTCCAGTCACTGACAGTTTTTACAATTTTTGATTCGAAATTGCTCAAACTTTGGAAGCAGGGCTACGTCTAAGGTCAGTCCGAGTTTCTGAATGCCGGATCAAGATGAAGGAGCGATCTACAAATGAAGCGGTCTGCCCTTACCCTAGTTGCGGTCATTCTCCTTGTTGCAGCCGTAATGAGTCTTAATGGTCAGGCCCAAACCCAGAATCAGCCTCCGAGTCCGGCGCGCTCTCGATCCGATGAGATGTTGGACAGGTGGAATGGCATCGGGAACAAACTAGTCGCTATGGCGCAGGATTTTCCCGAAGATAAGTACGATTTCAAAGTGCAGAAGGACGAGCGCACCTTTGCCCTGAATCTTCTCCATGCCGCCGCACTGGACTTCGTCGTGATAAGAATGATTTCTGGATCAAACCTCGGGCCCGATTTCGGCACGGGCGACAATCCTTCGCGTGACCGTTTCAAGACCAAGGCCGACGTCGTCAAGTTCGTGCAGGAGGCCGTCGCCGATGGAGCCAAAGTGATTCAGCAGCAGGGCGACGCGGGACTGGACCATACCACGAAGTTTTTTGGCAACCGGATGGCCCACAACGCCACCATATGGACCTTCGCGATCGAGCACAGCGGCGAGCACTATGGCCAGCTTGTGGTCTACTATCGTGCGAACAATCTGGTACCACCGGACTCGCGACGATAACTGCTGTTAATGCGTTCCCCGGAAGGATTGCGAAAAGCCTGCGGCCACGGTGCACCGCGCAAGATTCCGACTGGGCGGAGAAGTCAGATTGCTTCACCGTTCGCCCAAAGTCACCTTCACTCCATACGGCGGCACGATATTACCCTTCTCAACATTGGACCCAGGCGCCGTGAGCAGGACCACAGGCCGGCCACGTAGAGTGTCTAATACCGTAAGTATTTCCTGGTATGGCACCCGAGAGTCCGCTTTTACGTACACAGTTCCTTCAGTCAAACTGGTCAGTGCACTTGTTTCCACCTGCCGTGTGCCGATAAACACCCTGCCATCCGCGGTTACGCTCACCACGGCCGCGTTTTGTTGGTCGGCTGCGGGCACCTCTACCGCATGACTGGCGACCGGCATTTTTACCGAAATGCCCGACCTCAATGCAGGTTTCGACGCAGTTTGCGCGTTGGCCGCACATATCGTGACAAGTGCTACCAGGCAAGCTTTGATGGCCGTCTTCATAACCATCACTCCTTTCCTCATATTCCTGTGTATTTTAGCCGTTTCCGCTATGCCGCGGGGCATCCCCTTCAACTTTCCAGTGACCTGTGCTAAAACTCAGCCGCCGTGATGATTTTTCTCACATGTCTCAGCCGAGTTACCGGGCAAATGCCGCGGGATCCTCTTCTGCGGCTGCTGAACGACCCCCTTTTCTGGGGTCCGGCGGGCGCCGTGCTCGGTGTCTACGTGTTTTTTCGGGGATTTTCGCTGCTCAAGCGCAAACGCCTGGTGATGAACACGCCGCGTTCCACAGTGCGCGCGGCGGCGCTGGGCCCGGTGGAGGCCAGCGGGCAGGCAACTGGCCCATACACCTTAATCGCGCCGCTTTCGGAAACCGAGTGCTTCTACTATCGCCTGGTCACTACCCATGTTAAAGACAGAAACAAGAAACAATCATTCGAACAGTGCGCCCCGTTTTTCCTGAACGACGGCACGGGTAAGCTCATGATTGATCCCGCCGGGGCGGAAATTCAATTCTCCCCGCTGGGCACCTTCGACTCCGGCTCGCTTCCCAATTACCTGCGGCACTTCCTCGTCCAGCACGGCATTTCCGTGGCGGACCTGGTCAAGGTGGAGGAGTTCTGCATCAGGCCAGAGGACAGAATTGTTGTTTTTGGAACGTTGCAGGAAAATCCGTGGCCGAAGCCGCCAGAGCAAGACCCTGTGGCTCCCATCGGTCCGGGTTTTTTGAGCGAGGCGGCCGCTGACTTGCAACACCGCGCCGTGTTTGATTTACACCCGCTGGGCGGCTCCCGGGTGACACAGAGTTCCTCCCCTGAGTTTGACCTCTATCCGCCGGTCATTCTGGCCAAGGGTGCCACACCGTTTTTCATTTCCACATTCAGCCAGCAGGAGGTGGTGAAAAACTTAGCGTTTCAGTCCGCACTCTATATCTGGGGCGGACCAGCGCTTACCTTGTTCTGCTTTTATTCCTTGCTGCAGCGTGTGGTTGTGCTCTGGCCACGCTGAGTTCTGCGTCTCGCAATACCCCGCCGCAGGCACAACTAGCTGCTCAAGCGGCACGAATGAACCGCGCCAGTTGCGGCAGTTCAACCGGATGAGGTTCGCTCTTGCAGATATCCTCCTTGGGATACCGGCCGACAGGAGAGCTCTCGAATGCAACCAGTAACTCGGTGCGGTAAATGTACCGGACTCGGCCGCGGCCCAGATCCAGACCCTTGTGATATACGGTGTCTCCGATTCTGAATTTCACCTTTCCGTTCATTTAGACTGGCCCTCTGATTGAATTGTTTGTGGTACTGGGATTCCTTAAACAGCACGTTGCGCGGTTTGCGATTTTGCAGATCAAACTCCGCCTGAGGCCCGGGCCTTGGCGACAGCAGCCTGCCCCCTCGCATCCACGGTCACAGTCAGCTCGGAGCAACACTGGTCGCAGAGCCAGAAGTATTCGGCCGTACGCCCGTTGCGCCCTGGCTGCGAGGAGAAACGAGGCATCTCCACTAAGAACAATTTTCCGCCGCGAAGGTATTGAAACGATGCGCTGCACGAGGGATTCGCGCACTTGGTAACCATGACCGCATCTCTCTTTCTGGCTCGATAGTTAGCGTTTGGCCGCGTGCATATTTCGCAACGCTGCCCTATCTGGCTCTGCTTGAAGTTCCAGCTTCAGTTTTCGCGAACGCCTTGCGGACAAGGCATATAAGCCGGCATCCTCGAGCACGTTGGCGGAGAGAGCTGGAGAAAAGAGCAGGAGCCGGCGCTCGTCGCGCGTCCTCGCCTGAGTACATCAGGTGAAGACTCCCGTACTCACCATCCCGATTGCTGAGGTGGGTGGAACAGCTGCAAGGATGGTGGCGGTACTCAGTGACCATATCTCAGTGCACTCAGCGGTGCAACTATTTTCTTCACTTAGATAGCAAATGATATTCTTTGACTATTGCGATTTTAAACAGAATAGTCACTGATATCTGTCGATGCGACCGCCAGCGATGGTAGCAAATCCACTGACAATGGGCTGACACGCGCTGGAAACAAATTGGCAACGAAATCAGTTAACGCAACATCACGGCCAAAGGTGATGTCCATCACGGCGGCATTCAGCTTCGTACAACTACAAAGATGCAATACGTCTTCGCCATGAGGCTGGGAATGGACTGAGTACGTGCAGGGTCAGGACTCTTGCGAGCAGTCGTAGTAGCGAGGGCCGCCACGCTGGGTACAGGAAGAACCCACCAGCCGGCATCCGCGGTTGAGCGGGATGCCGCTTCCCTCCCATACCCAGCAATTCCATTCTTTACCTTGGTCGCGTTGCTGAAAGTGATGCCTGAACCCCCTGGCTGTGACCATGTGACTGACACCCTGGTCTTCAAAGAACTCCTCCTTCGAGTTGGTGAATGAAGATCCACATTTTTGAGAGTGCTGGCTATCGCTTTGGGGAACCGTGGCCAGGATTTCGCCGAATGAGCGGCCACCAGGGCAATGACCCCAGTTCGCAACTGGCTGACATTGACGTTGTTTTCGGGGGCTGGGCTTGACGCGGGGTCCGCTCTCGGCCTACCTGCCATTTGGGCCGGCAAGTCTCAATACTTGCAGATGCTCCGCAAAGGCTTGCAGGTGGCGGTCGGATTCGGAGCACAAGCCGCCCTCCGCCTTGTCATCCGCTGGGTCCTGTTTAAGAATCCCCAATCTTTTCAGCTAATTATGGGAGTAAATTAATCCTTGTTCCGGGGCCCCGCCGGTGACCATGGTAACCGACTTGCAGGCATAGGTCGCCTGCAGATTTGGGGTCTTTCTCCGTTGCCAATTCTCCTTGTCCAATTCCCGGGTAAAGATGGCCACTCCATGCTCTCCATCCTGCGGGCGGAGCACGGCACGGTGGAATGTGCCCCTAGCCTGGAGGGTGCGCTCAAGTTGGCGGATGAGCGGTATTTCGAAGCTTTTGTGCTCAAGTTGCGGCGCGGCATTGTGGACGCAGTGACGGCCGTGCGCGAACTGCGCAAGCGCGACGAACTGGCGGCCATTGTGATTGTCAGCGGGGGAAGCACCCTGGAGGAACGCTTGCAACTGCTGGAAGCCGGGGCAGATGACTGCCTGACTGAACCGCTGTCCGACCGGGAATTGTCCGTGCGGCTGCGGGTCTTGTTGCGACGCGTGGCGCGATTGCAGCATAGGCTTCACTTGGGCGATCTCGAATTGGACTTGGTGCGGCGCCGGGCTACGCGCCAGGGTAAACTCATTCTTCTCACTTCGCGCGAGTTTGCCGTCCTGGAATGCCTGTTGCGTCACGCCGGGCAACCGGTGAGCCGCAGCCGCATTTTCGAGGAAGTCTGGAACAGCGAGGCCCGCAGCAGCGCCACCAATATCGTGGACGTCTACATCAACTACCTGCGGGCCAAGGTAGACCGGGACTTCGGGCCCAAACTCATCCACACGGTTTACGGGCTGGGATACGTTCTGGCGCTGGAGCAGAAGCGCACAGCCTGAGATGTGAGCGCCCGCCCTTTTCAAATGCTGCGGATCCTGACCACCACCGGCTGAAACTTACGTGATTGTCCGAGGTCACCAGAGCTGCCAGGGGTCTGGCTGCTGTGCGCGATGAGCGCGCCGGAAGGTACTTCCACATATCTGGGTGTGCGCACCTGCAACTGCACCTGCACAAAGCTGCCGGGCAAAACGCGGGTCTGCGGATTAACTGAACAACTCTCGAGCCAAAATGGCGAGCCGGGCGGGCGGCTAAAAAAATTCAGCTTTCATTGCGCGCCCCGGCAGCCAGGAGTAAACTCTACGAAACCTTCACACCAGATGCGGCGGTGACGTGGCTCGCGCCTGCCCGGTTGCTGACCGGCTGTGTGGCATCCCCCAGCCTTGAGGTCCGGTTATGGCCAACCGCATTGCGACACCACAACCGTCACCCAGTGTGCGGAAGGAGAATGGTGCGCGTCCCCAGGCGCAGATTCCGCCTTCCCCAGAGCTGGCCGAAGTCGCCCAAAGCCTCCAGGCACACCTGCAAAGCCTGGCGGACGAGATCCTCCTGTTAGCCCGCGGCGACGGAGTGGGCATCGCGCTGACTGAACATGGCGAGTTGCGCTGCCGCGCCGCCAGCGGCGTCGCGCCGCCGTTGGGCACGCGCATTGATGCGCGCTCCGGCCTAACCGGTGCTTGCCTGCGTACCGGCACCCTGCTGCGCTGCGATGACAGTGAAGTAGACACGCGCGTGGACCGCCAGGTTTGCCGCGCCCTCGGCATTCGCGCCATGGTTTGCGTGCCGGTGAGCGCGGGCAACGAAGTAGTGGGCATCTTCGAGATTTTTTCCAGCCAGCCTAACGCTTTTCTGAATATTGACAGCGCAGTCCTGCACGCGAAAGCGGAAGAAATCGCCAACTGCTTTGCCGCCGAGGAAGCGCTGGCCCGGGCCGCCGTTGCCAGCGTTGCCGACCTGGGCACCACCGGGGATCTGGCGCCTTCCTGGACGCCTGGACCTCCGCAGGAGCGTCTCCTGACTCGACTCCATCTTTCTTCGAGGAGTTGGCAGGCGGTGCTGGGAGTTCTGGTGCTCACCCTGGGCCTGTTCCTGCTGTTGCGCGCCATTCGAGCCTCGGGACCGGCAGCGTCCGCCTGGATCGCTCCCCAGGCCGCATCGGCAGCGCCCAGAGCAGTTCAACCTGAGGAAGCTGCCACGAACCGCCTCGCGCCGCCGCAGCGTCGCGCCCGAGTGCGCCCGGTGGATGTACCGTTCCGCCAACAAACTCTCATTGTGGCCAGTGCGGCGCCTGCCCGCAACGCAGCATCGGGAGACTCAACAACTCCGCCACCACCCGATGCTCTCCTTGCCGCAACGGGTTCCACCGGCGCCCCTCTCGGCGAACTGGTGAGTTCGGTTTCCGCCGCACAACCCTCTTTGCCGGCAGACCTGCGCGTCTCGACTGGCATTCCGCAGCCGGTTCTCATTCAGCGCGTAGAGCCGGTGTATCCGGTGCTGGCCAAACAGAGTGGGATTGAGGGAGCGGTGGTGCTGGAGGCGCTGGTTAATACCTCCGGTCAGGTGTACGATCTGCGCGTAGCCAGTGGGAACTCCCTGCTGGCAGCCGCTGCGCTGCGTGCCGTCCGGCAATGGCGCTATCGTCCGTCACGCCTCAACGGCAAGCCCGTGGAAGTGCCAATCCGCATCACGCTCAATTTTGAGCTCAGCAAATAATTCGACGTCTCTGGTGCAGGAAGTCGTTGTGCGAAAAGCGCAGAGACGTTGCTGGTAACATCTCAGGCGCGAATGGTTTGGGCAGCGGCTCGGGTTGCGCAGGCTTGCCGGACCAACTGCTCATTCCAGCAGCAGGAATAGCCCGCGGCTTCCAGAACGGCCAGAATCTCCGGGGCGCAGTCAGGGTCGAAGATCACGTAATCACCCCGCCGGCGGCTGTTGCCGCGGTCTCCCCAGCGGCCGCAAATCAGGGGCGGCAGCCAGCGCAGCATGGCCTGCTCCGGCCGTTCCGGCCAAGTCCCGTCGCCGGAGCCGGGAACGGACTCCGGCTGGAAGGGATCCCCATCGAGCGGCATGCGCTCTCCCGGCGTCAGCTTCTCGTACCGCTGCCACAAGGTATCGCGTTCTGCCGGCGTGCCTGTCTCTGCATGTGCGCGGTAGAACAAATCGAAGGATGCCCACGCGCCACATTCCAGAAAGGTTGTCAACAGTTCCGACAGACGGCTAGAAGGCATTTTCAGCTTGAATTCACCCCAGGTTTTCGCGGTCAACGCCTCCCGAATGGCGGCAAGTTCTTTGGCCTTCTCCAGGGGCGCAAAAACCAGAGTGCTGCCGCCAACGGCGCAAGGCACAACGCCAAACACAAGGGTTTGCGGGTCAGACTCGCCGCCCGGTTCAGACGCGCCGGCTTCCAGTTCAACCTGAGTGACGCCCTCCACCTGCGCCAAATTTTCACGCCGGCGTTCTTTCGGATCGCCGGTGAAAGTGAACGCCGGTTCTGCGGCATGCAAGCCAATGCCAGTGGCGCGAATCATGGCCTCGCCATAGCCCTGGGCGGAAGTGTGGCTGAGCAGCCGCCCAGCGCTGAACTTATACACATTCCACTCTCCAGTCTCGCGGTTATGCAGCACGTCCACATGGAAGGGGCCACGGGCAATCCAGCCATAGGTGAGCTTGCGGCAGGAGCCGGCGTGGATAAAGGTTTCAAGCTGTGGCCGGTACTCTGCCTTAAAGGGCCGCAACTCGCGCGTGGTCAGAGCTGGCCGATAGCCGGCGTAAGTGATGCGGCATGGAAATCCCACCGCCTCCGGAGAAGCGGCGGCGAGGCGCAAATCGAAGGCGGTGAGCTGCCGCGGTATGTTGGCGGTGAAGTTTTGGTCCAGACCGTCCGGAAACCGAGGATGTGGAAGCATGGCGCTCTCCTTGGCATCAGGAGTTCGCCAAAAATGGAAACGCCGCCTTCATCAGGCGGCGATCTCGCAGGAGACTTTAGTTCGGAACTCACGTCCCGCACATCGAGTGGTTCGCACTCGTGGCACCGCGGCGTCTCCTTGCCCGGTTGCCGGGCCCGGCACTTGGCCGAGCCGCTCCTGATGCGGGGAGCAGGATAGAGCAGACGGCCACCACTGTCAACTGCTCGGCACAGTGAAGAACGTGGTCCACACCCTTTCTCTTCAGGCTGCCTGTTCGGCGCTTTTCTGCAGCAACCGGTGGATCTCGGCCATCAGCTTTTCCGGTTCCTGCGGCTTGGGCAGAAGCAGGTCAGCATAATCAGTGGCCTGCGCGGCTTCGGGGTCTCCGGAAAGCACGACAACCGGCAATCGCGGCAGCAACCGCTTTAAAGTCAGGCCGAGTTCGCTTCCGCCGCCGGGCAGGTTGTAGTCCGTGATCACCAGGTCAACCGGCTTTGACTTCACCAATTCCATGGCGCTATTGGCGCTGCTGGCGCCCAGCACGGAGTAGTCATGCTGCTCCAGGATGCGCGTCAGGGTGAGGAGCATGAGCGCGTTGTCGTCAACTATGAGAATGCTTGGCTGGGGCACGAGTAACCTCTTTCCCGTCCGGTGGACGCCGGCTCAACGACGGAAAGAAGGCACAGCGCAGATCGGACTTCGGGATTTAGCAGTAGGAGGCGTGGGCAGGCGGCAGGGGTTGCCTGGAGATATCAATAGAAATCACACGATATCGAGCAGATCTGAAGGCCCAAAAGGCAACGGCCAGGCTTGTCTCAGCCGGCCCCGCCCAGGCTGGACTGCAAGCCGAAGGAGTGCCGCACGTCGGCGCCACGCACCCAGAAAATAACATCTTCGGCAATATTGGTGGCGTGGTCGGCCACCCGCTCCAGGTTGCGCGCAATCAGCAGCGCATCCAGGGCCTGGCGGGTGATCGCGGGGTTCTGGTTCATAGTGCGCACCAGGGAGATGAAAGCCTCGTCGCGCATGCGGTCCACCACATTGTCCATCTCCAGCACGGCCTGCGCCAGTTCGGCTTTGCCCTCGATGAAAGACTCCAGGGCACGCTGCACCATGGCCGACGCTGCCGAAGCCATGCGCGGCACATCCACGGGAAGTTCGGCCGCCGGCAATTCCATCATGTCCATGACGCGTTCGGCGATATTCACCGCCTGGTCGCCCACGCGCTCCAGATCGGCATTGATCTTTACCACCGCCAGGATGAAGCGCAAGTCAATGGCCATGGGCTGCTGCATGGCCAGCAGATCGAGGGCGATGCCGTCAATCTCGCGCTCGGCGGCATTGATGAGGGATTCGTTCTCCAGCACGCGGTGGCACAGCGTGAGGTCGCGCTCGCGGTAGGCCTGGCAGGCGCGATCCACCGCCTGTTCCGCCATGCCGCCCATCTTGAGCAACTTTTCCCGCAGTTCGTCCAGCCCCAGTTGGAATCGTGTGCGCATCAGCCAAACCTGCCTGTAATGTAGTCCTCTGTACGCTTGTCAGAGGGATTGGTAAAGATTTTTTCCGTTTTATCGAATTCAATCAGCTTGCCCAGCAGGAAAAAACCGGTAAACTCCGCCACTCGCGCCGCCTGCTGCATGTTGTGCGTGACAATCACAATGGTATAGTTTTCTTTGAGCTGAAAAATCAAATCCTCGATTTTTCCCGTGGAGATGGGATCCAGCGCCGAAGCCGGCTCATCCATCAACAACACGTTCGGCTCCACCGCTAGCGCGCGAGCGATACACAGGCGCTGCTGCTGCCCTCCGGAAAGACTGGCCCCCGACTTTTTCTTCAGGGAATCTTTCACCTCGTCCCAGAGCGCCGCCATGCGCAAGGAGCGCTCCACAACCTCGTCCAGCTTGCCCCTGTCGCGAAAGCCGTTCAGCTTGAGGCCCGCAGCCACGTTGTCGTAGATGGACATGGCGGGAAATGGATTCGGCTTCTGGAACACCATGCCCACATGCCGGCGCACCTGCACCCCCGGAGTGCCGTTGCCGTACACATCCATTTCTCCGATGCGCACTTTGCCGCTCACGCGCGTTTCTGGCAAAGTCTCGTGCATGCGGTTGATGCAGCGCACAAAGGTGGACTTGCCGCAGCCTGAGGGGCCGATGATGGCCGTGGCATGGTTGGGCGCGATGTGCATGGCGATGTCGTGCAGCGCCTGGGTGGCGCCGAACCAGGCATTCAGGCTCTCGACCTCGATGCCCACGCCCATGCTAGGCGGTTCCTTTCATCATGCCCCGGCTGGCAATGAGACGCACTACGGCGATGGTGCCCACAATGAGCACAATCAGCACCAGCGCGCCGGCCCACGCCTGCCGGTGCCATTCGTCGTAAGGTGAAATGGCATACACAAAGATCTGCAGCGGTAGCGCGGCTATGGGTTGGTTGATGTTGGCGCTCCAGAACTGGCTGCCGAAGGCGGTGAACAGCAGGGGCGCGGTCTCGCCGGCCACGCGGGCGAAGGCCAGCATGATGCCGGTAATGATGCCCGCGGCAGCTGTGCGCAACGTGATGGAAAGGGTTGTGCGCCAACGCGAAACGCCCAAACCTAGCGCGGCCTCGCGCACCGAACGGGGCACCAGCAGCAGCATCTCCTCCGTCGCCCGCGTGATGGTGGGAATCATCATGATGCCCAGGGCCACGCCACCGGCCAGCGCCGAAAAATGCTTCTGACGCAGCACTACCAGGGAGTAGGCGACGATTCCAATAACGATGGAGGGAACTCCGTTAAGCACATCGGCGGTGAAGCGGATGGCGTCGCCGAAGCGATTGCGCCCGTATTCGGAAAGAAACACTCCCGCGCCGATGCCCAGGGGCACGCCGATAGCGCTGGCAATGGCCAGAATGACGCCCGTGCCCAGAATGGCGTTAGCCATCCCCCCGCCGGGCACGCCCACCGGAGTGGGGGTTCGCGTCAGAAAGGCCCAGTTGATGGAACCCAGGCCGCGCTGCACTAAGTAGACGAAAATCGCCGCCAGGGGCAGGAGCACCAGCAGCACGGCAGCTACTGCCGCCGAAGTCGCCAAATGATCCTTCATACGGCGAAGCCAGGAGATCCCGTCCCGCATCGCCCCTGTCCGGACATTATTGCGCATGGACCCTCGCGGGAAGGCCGCGTGTCACACTCCACACCAGCAGGCGGGCGAGCGCGTTCACCACAATCGTGACGAGGAAGAGAGCCAGGCCGATCTCCACCAGCGCGCTCAGGTAGAGGGTTCCGGTCGCTTCGGTGAACTCGTTGGCCAGGACGCTGGCCATGGTGTAGCCGGGCGCCAGCAGGGACTTGGCGATTTCCGGGCGATTGCCGATGACCATGGTGACGGCCATGGTTTCGCCCAGGGCGCGCCCCAATCCCAGAATCACGGCGCCCAGAATGCCGGCCCGTGCGTTGCGCAGCACGCCTACGCGAATCATTTCCCAGCGCGTGGCGCCCAGGGCCAGCGCGGCTTCGCGCTGGTTACGCGGCACCGCGCTCAGCACCTCACGCGTGAGCGCAGAAATAATGGGCACCACCATGACGGCCAGCACAATTCCCGCGGCCAGCATGCCGATGCCGTAAGGCGGCCCTTCGAACAGTCCGCTCCAGCCTAGATAGCGCATGAGTCCAGGCTCAACGTAGAGGCGCAGGATGGGTACCAGTACAAAAATTGCCCACAGGCCGTAGATGACGCTGGGAATGGCCGCCAGCAACTCAGTGCAGAAAGAAAGAACTCCGCGCAATCCCTGGGGACACATTTCCGTGATGAACACGGCCACTCCTAGTCCCAAGGGCACCGCGATCAGCAGCGCCACGATCGAGGAGATTATTGTGCCGTAAATAAAGGGCAATGCCCCAAACACGTCGTTGACTGGGTCCCAGACCTTGCCGGCAAAAAAACTCCAGCCAAACTGGTGCAAGGAAAGGGAGGAATTGGCGACCAGTTCGTAGAGAATCAGGCCCAGCAGTACGGCCACGCTCAGGCCGCAGGCAAGCATGGCATAGTGGAAAAGCTCATCGGGAACCCTGCTGCCAACACGTTCGAGCAATCGCGCCTGCTCCGGAGCATGCGGGCCTGGCGCAGGCGACCGCTTGGCCTCCGAAGCCGCTGGCCGAGCCGGCGGACGTGGGATCAAACGTGGAATGCCCATGGATGTCCAATTTCAACGTAACAGAGTGTTGTTACAGGAGTGTTACAGGAGAAACCAGTAGTCAGGAGTCAGGAGTCACCGATAAGGTAGCTGGTAGTTGGTAGTTAGTAGCTGGTACTTTGTGATCAGAATCAGCTACGAACTATCAGCTACTAACTACCTTCCTGCCAGCCCTGACTACTCAAAACAAAACAGGCGCCGGCTGGTTGGCCGGACACCTGTTCGCTTTGGGAGAGAAGGTCACCAAAGCATCCGCGGTTAAAAGTGCAGTCTGCTCCTTAGGGCAAGTAGTAGCGGAACGAGGTGAACACCATGTTGTCCACGGAATACGGCTGCCCCCCGGTGCCACCCCATGTGGTACGCGTGACGTAGGAATATTGCGGGCCCATCTGCAGCTTGCCATACGTCCCGTTGTAGAAGCGGTACCAGAGGCCGGCAATGCCCTCAAAGATGTTCTTTGTATCCCCTGCGCACTTGGAGAGAGTGCCTGGGAGAAATGCCCCGGTGGGCAAGGGCTCGGCAAAACAGCCAGTGTTAGCGAACAGAGGAGAGCCGTAGCCAACCGGCTTGCCGCTGGAATTAAGCTCCCAGGCTCGACGCACGTATTCGGTACCGCCATTGAAATAAATGTCCCACCGGTTGGTGTGAAACTCCAGTGTGCCCAGGGCCTGGTAGCTGCGGAGCAGCTTCAGGGTGCCGTCAGGCCGGACAGTGGCGTCGGGAAGACCAGTGGAGCCGTAGCGGCCGACTCCATCGCCGCCAAATAAGTGGAAGCCCACATCCGTATGCTTCTTGAAGGTGACGCGAGCATTGGCGCCAGCTCCGCCTCCCACCACCGAACTGTTAAATGCGCCCGCAGAGGACGGAACTTTAAGTGCGCCGTTGGGATAGACGCGATCGCGATAGTCGCTCACCACTCCGAACACCTCGTAGTGGCCAAATCCGGGTTCCGAGACCGCCTTAAAGACGAAATCGGGAGTCTTATTAAACGAATAATTGGCGAGCGGGTTATAGAGGCCACCAGGGTTGCCGGCCGCCCCCAGAACAAAATTGTTGGCGTTACCATGGGCCGCAAACGTGGTTTGCGGATTCTCCACCGAGGCTGCCAGCCAGAACCTGTTGTCGAAGTTCTTGGCCACCCGGAAACCGTATTGACGGGCCCAACTGAAGCCCACCGCGTACTGCGCGTCAATGGTCATGGGCAGGGCTTCGGTGCGGTTGTCCACGCCCTTCTTGGTCTCCGTGACCAGGCTCCACATCTGCCCGCCCGTAAAGCTCACACCGTCCGCAAGCGCCGCCTGCCCCCAAACCTGCCTCTGGCGGAGGCTGTAGCTGTTGCTCTGGTTGTTGTTCGAAGTGGTAGCGGCAGAGAGCCAGTCCGTCTCATAAAAGCCGGTCAGCTTGGCGCTGCCAACTTTGCCTTCCGCCAGCATGGAGATGCGCGACTGTCGGCCGGAGCCGAAGAATTCTGAAATGTTGCTTCCTGGGGAAGCGGGAAAGGGAATTGAGTTGAACGGCGTATTAATGTCGGCACCCAGGCCCCGCTGACGCCAAACTGTTTCAGCCGCCAGATAACCACCGGGAGTAATGGTTATGCCCTTGTAGCGGAGCGCAAGTGAGCTTTCCGCAGCCGTTTGCTGTGAGTCGCCACCCGCGGAATTCTCCGTGTTCAACTTGGGAACAGCCGAGGTCGAGCTGTCGCTGCCCGTCGGAATGATGGGCGTGGTGCTGGCCACCTGTCCCAGGTTTGGAGCCTGCTTCGCGGGCTGACTGGCGGCCTGCTGCTGCGCCGCCTGGCTGCTTTTCTGTGTTTCGAGCGCCTGGTCAAGCCGTTCCAGCATTTTCTGCTGCTGCTTGATCTGCTGCTGTTGCGCGGCAATCTGCTGTTGCTGGGCCGCCAGCGCCTGGCGCAGTTCTTTCACGTCGTTCTCAGTGATTCCGGCCGGTGTGTTGCTTGTGTCAGATGCCGGCTTGGCGGAACTGCCGCTCTGCGCCAGACTCAGCGCGGAAAGCAGCAGCACTACGGCACACCACCTCAGAACGGGCTTCATATTGTGCTTTTGTTCTCCTGTAGACGAAAGATCCTTTGTTTCCAACTGAATGCCAGGTAAGTCAAAGTTCTTGCCAACCGAGAAGCTTGCTGCAGTTCTAATTTCACAGAGTTACAGGTTCATTACAGGGATATGAAAATTCGGTTACAGGTTGAAGGGGTGAACCGGGGGCCCTATTTGAGCGGGGCGCCGGCGGCAGTCATTTGCGAAAGCAGGTTCTGGTCTAGGGAAGAAAGCGAAGAAGGAAGAGGAGAATAGTCCAACCCCTGCGAGAGCTGCTGCCCATCCGTCAGGATGTACTGCACAAAATCCTTTAACTGCTGCCGCTTAACACGGTCAGCGCCATCTTTGGGGATGATCAGGAAAGTAAGGCCGCTGATGGGATAGGCATCGGCTGCTGAAGCCGGCGGGTCCACAATGGGCTGGCGCACGTCTTGCCCGAGCTCTGTCTGGAAAGCGGCGATGGCGGCGGTGGCGCCGGCTGCACTGGGGGCCACGAACTTTCCCGCCTTATTCCCCACCAGCGCCACCGGAAGATGGTTTTGTGTGGCATAAGACAGTTCCACGTAGCCGATGGCTCCCGGCGTCTGCTTCACCACTCCGGTAACGCCTTCACTGCCCTTGCCGCCCAGGCCCACGGGCCAGTTCACGGAGATACTCGCGCCCACTTTCTTGGCCCAGTCGGGGTTCACCGCCGCCAGGTAAGTGGTGAAAATTCCGGTGGTGCCGCTGCCGTCGGAGCGGTGCACCACCGCGATGGCGGTGTTGGGCAGCTTCACTCCGGGATTCGCCTTTACGATGGCGGGATCGTGCCAGTTCTTGATGCTGCCGAGATAGATTCCGGAGAGCGTCGCCCCTGTCAGCTTGAGCGGCTCCTTCAAGTCCGGCAAGTTATAGGTGACGCACACCGGCCCCGCGCTTTCCGGGACCTGAATGATCGGTGGCATGGCCTTCAACTTTTCGTTGTTTAGAGCCACGTCGCTGGCGCCGAAGTCCACCGTTCCCGCTTTCACCTGCTGAATGCCGGCGCCGCTGCCGATGGATTGATAATTGATCTGTACGCTGGGATGGCCCTGCTGAAAGTTGGCTGTCCAGCGGGTCATGATGGGATTAATAAACGTGCTGCCCGCCCCCACCAGGCTGATCGTTTCGTTAGCGCCGCCCTGGCCTGACTTCGATGTGCAACCGGCGGCCAATACGGCGAACACAACGAGCACAGTCCAAAACAGACGCGATTGCGGTGTCATTCTTAAGTTTCTCCTCGGAATTTCTCCACCCCAGCAGCCCGAAGCCTCACATGCCAATACGTTTGCGGGTGCCTGAGGGAAATCTAGAAGTGGCAGATTACGAGGTTGTAAACATCAGGTTAAAAATTGGTTACAGACCCAGACATGGCGGTTCACGAACTTGGATTTAATGTGCAAATCGTGAACACCAGGGGCAGGCTGCGTCCTGGCAATCTCACCGGGAGAGCACCCTAAGTTATAGAAATGGAGTGGGGTTGCGGCAGATTACACACAATCGGCATTGGCTGCGATCCTGCTCTGGTTGAAGTTGTGGAACGGCCCACGCAATTCGGCTTTCTGGGGCGTCTGGCAATAGCCCTGGCGCTGGCGTCCTTCAGCGCAGTGCAAGTGCAGGGGGCGAAGAATTCCGCTCCAGCGCAAGTCATGATGGTCGCCACCATGCCGCCGACATTTTCTTTGCAGGCG
>DATEGI010000104.1:0-13882 GCA_035280205.1 Terriglobales bacterium
AGGGTGCTTTCGCCTAACAGGAACACGCAATGATGAACCGACGAGAATTTTCCCGCAGTGCCGCCAAAGCGGCCATCGCCGCTGCTGTGCTGCCCGCCGCGAACCAACTGACGAGCGCGGCCACGAAAGATGAACAGAACGGGCCAAAGCTCTCAGTCATGTTGTGGACCGTGTTTCGCAACCTGCCATTTGAGCAGCGCCTGGAGAAAGTGGCCGAGGCGGGCTATCGCGCTGTGGAACTAGTGAATGAATTTGAGCACTGGCAGGCGGCGGATTTCAGCCGCGCGGCCGCCCGGCGGCGCTCGCTGGGTATGACGTTCGATGCCACCGCCGGTCTCTCCAGCGGAATTGCGGATCCCAACCAGCGCAGCAAATTCCTGGAGGAATTGAAGGAAATGCTGCCTATGATGGAGCAGTTGGAATGCCGCAGCCTGATTGTGCTCTCCGGCAATTCAGCGCCGGAGTTAAGCAGGGAAGCGCAGCACCAGAGCTGCATCGAGGGACTGCAGCGGGCCGCCGACCTGGCCGCGCCGCGCGGCGTGACCCTGCTGCTGGAGAATATTGATCCGGAGGAGAACCCGAAGTACTACCTGACTTCTTCGCGGGAAGGCTTTGAAATTGTCCGCCAGCTGAACCGGCCCAACGTGCGTTTCCTTTACGATCTGTATCACGAGCAGATCGCGGAGGGGAACCTGATCGAAACCCTGGAGAAGAATTTTGCCTGGCTGGGGCTGGTGCACGTGGCCGACGTGCCCGGGCGCCACCAGCCGGGGACGGGCGAGATCAACTATAGCAACATTTTCCGCAAGCTGGCGGAGCTGCACTACGCCGGCTACATGGCCATGGAATTCCTTCCAGAGGGCGACGCGGCGGCGGAGCTGGCGGGGGCGCGGCGGCTGGCAATTAAGTCGTGGCACGAGCCATTTCCCGCCTCCGCACGAAGCAAAACGTAAGCATCTGAAAGCGCGGGAATTTGACTTTGGCGGCGGCGGGGGAGTATCTTGCGCCCACAGCTTGCCGAGGATTCTGCGGCTCATTCGGCGGGCCGCGCACGTTTCGGCCTCTCAGGGATAAGGGCTCCCCGGCTTGCCTCCGCTTCATGAAACGACGCGACGCACTCAAGCTGATCGCCGGCGCGGCCGCAGTTCCCGCTCTTTATTCGCACGACCTGTTCGCACTTGGGCGGGAAATCCATCAGCAACTCGGCTCCATTCCGTCGCTCAAGACTCTGAATGACCACCAAAACGCCACGGTCATCGCCATTTCCGAGATGATTATCCCGGCCACCGACACTCCCGGGGCCAAGGGAGCGCGGGTGAACGAATTCATTGACCTCATTCTGACGGACTGGTGTGCGGGCGACGATTGCCAGCGCTTCCTGCAGGGCCTGGCCGATACCGATGCGCGCAGCCGGAAAATGTTCGGCAAGGAATTCGTTAGCTGCGCCGCGCAGCAGCAGACGCAACTGCTGACCGCACTGGACGAGGAACTCACAGAACTGCGCGAGGCCAGCGGGGAAGAGCGGCAACACGCCAGCCCCGCCGTGCATGAGAATGAAAGTCCGGTGCAGCGAAATATCTTCTACATGATGAAGCGCCTGACCCTGATCGGCTACTACACCTCTGAGATCGGCTGGACGCAGGAATTGGGGCGGCCCCCGGTGCACACGGGAGCGTACCAGGCCTGCGTTCCCATCACCGAGCCAGGGAAGACGAATGCCAGCTAACACCTACGACGCCATCGTGGTCGGTTCCGGCATGACCGGCGGCTGGGCGGCCAAGGAGCTGGGCGAGAAGGGCCTGAATACGCTGGTGCTGGAAGCCGGGCGCTCCATTGATCCAGCCAAGGACTACTGCGAACACGTGCCCGCCTGGGGCGTGAAGTTTCGCGGCCTGACCGACCGCCGCCAGGAGCTGAAGACCCAGCCCATCCAGCGCACCTGCTATGCCTGCGACGAGTGGGCGGCAAAGTTCTTCGTTAACGACCTGGAAAACCCCTACACCACGCCGACTGACAAGCCGTTCAGTTATATTCGCGGGCGCCACGTGGGCGGGCGCTCCATTATGTGGGGCAGGCAAACCTACCGCTGGAGCGACCTGGATTTTGAGGCCAACGCGCGCGAGGGCATCGGCGTGGATTGGCCCATCCGCTACGCAGATATCGCTCCCTGGTACGACTACGTTGAGGAATTTGCCGGCATCAGCGGGCAGGCGGAAGGCCTGCCACAACTGCCCGATGGGCGCTTCCTGCCCGCCATGGAGATGAACTGTGCCGAGGTGGCGGTGAAGGACGCCATCGCCAAGCACTGGCCGGGCGAGCGCATGATGACCATCGGGCGCTGCGCCGTGCTTACCCGCCCGCACAAGGGGCGTATGGCCTGCCACTACTGCGGCTCCTGCCACCGCGGCTGCATGTCGCGCGCCTACTTCAGCAGCCTGAACGCCACGCTGCCGGCGGCGCTGGCCACGGGCAAGGTCACGCTGCGGCCCTACAGCATTGTCCATGGCCTCGACTATGACGACAACACGCGCCGGGTGACCGGCGTGCGCGTGATTGATGCCCAAACCAGGCAGACGACGGAGTACCGAGCCAAGGCGATTTTCCTGTGCGCCTCCACCCTGGAATCGGCGCGTATCCTGCTGCTCTCCTCCACGCCGCAGTTTCCCAACGGGCTGGCGAACTCCAGCGGCGAGCTGGGGCACAACCTGATGGACCACGCCACCGGCAGCGGCGCTTCCGGGATGATCCCCGGCTTCGAAGACAAAATTGCCATTGGCCGTCGGCCCAATGGAATCTACATTCCGCGTTTCCGCAATGTGAGGACCAGGTCGCAGTTCCTGCGTGGCTATGGCTACCAGGGGGATGCTGGGCGCTCGGATTGGAGGCGCGGCATAAGTCAGGCGGGCTTCGGGGCAGAATTCAAGCGTTCCTTGAAGAACCCGGGGCCATGGTACTTCAGCATGGGCGGCTTCTGTGAATGCCTGCCCGACCACAACAATTACGTCGAGCTGGACCGCTCGCGGACCGATGCCTGGGGCGTTCCGGTGCTGAAAATCAATTGCGTCTACGGTTCTAATGAGAAGATGCTACTGCAGGACGCCGCCATTGCGGCGGCGGAGATGCTGGCCGCCGCCGGGGCGCGCGATATCCAGACCTTCGTTGAGGCCGATGCTCCCGGGCTGGCAATTCACGAGATGGGCACGGCGCGCATGGGTCGCGACCCCAAAACTTCCGTTCTTAATGCCCATAACCAGGCCCACGACATCAAAAACCTGTTCATTACTGATGGGGCCTGCATGGCTTCGTCGTCGTGCGTGAATCCGTCCATCACCTACATGGCGCTGACCGCGCGCGCCTGCAACTATGCTGTGGAGCAGATGAAACGAGGAGAAATCTAGCCATGATGAACCGCCGCGAGTTTCTGGGTGCCGCTTCCGCCGCCGTGTTGTTGAGCCGCCTGCCCGCGTTGGCCGCGGATGAGCACAAGCTGGGCGCCATTGGCCTGCAGCTTTATACCGTGCGCGACCAGATGAAAAAAGACTTCGAGGACACCATTGCCAAGGTCGCCGCCACCGGGTACAAGGAAGCGGAATTCGCCGGGTACTTCGACCACACGCCGCAGCAGGTGAAGGCGGTGCTGGAGCGCAACCACATGACCGCTCCTTCCGCGCACATTCCTATTGAGGACCTGCGCGCCAAGTTGCCGCAGGTGATCGAGGCGGCGCACGTCATCGGGCACCAGTACATTGTTAATCCGTGGATTAACGTGGAAGACCGGGGCCCGCTGGACAAGTGGAAGAAGATGGCGGATTTCTTCAACGAAACCGGCAAAAAGGTGAAGGAGGCGGGCTTGCAGTTCGCGCACCACAACCACGATTTCGAATTCAAGCCCACCGAGGGCAAGGTGCCTTACGACCTGCTGCTGAAGGAGACTGACCCCAACCTGGTGAAGCTGGAGATGGATTTGTACTGGATCACGGCGGCGGGCCAGGACCCGCTGAAATACTTCAACGAGTATCCGGGGCGGTTCCCTATGCTGCACGTCAAAGACCGGCCGGTTAAGCTGGCGCATCCGATCTACGTCACGGAAGACGCGAAATTTGCGCCTGTGGGACGGGGGGTGGTGGACTTCAAGCGCGTCTTCGCGCATGCCGACAACGGTGGGGTAAAGCACTACTACGTGGAGCAGGATTACACTGAGGGTTCGCCGTTCGAAGCCATTAAGATCAGCTACGAGGACCTCCGCAAGATGCGGTTCTAGCTGAAGTTTTGGTGTCGCCCCTACGGGGCTCGAGACGTTTTTTGGTTGTCCCACCCAGGGCTGACGCCCTGGGCTAAAAGCTGTTTCGCCCTTCGGGCTGCAGGAGTAACACCTGCAAGCTGTTCGGTCGTGAGGAAAGGAAACGCCGGTTCATACACTGCAGAGGATGTGGGCATATGAAACGCAGAGAATTTCTTAGCCGAGTGGGCAAGGGCCTGGCGGCAGCGGCGGTTTCCAGTGGGGCCGGCGACCTGCTCTTTGCCCAGAAAAAGAGCGGAAGCGACGCTTCGCCCAAGCTGGAGCGGATTTGCATTTCTACTTGGAGCTTCCATAACTATTTTTCCACGACCCGCGAAAAAGATTTTCATTTATCCGGCGAGATGCTCAAGTTGGTGGACTTTCCTGAGATGATTGCCGACCGCTACCACGTGCACACCATGGAATTTGTGGCGCCGCATTTTGAGTCCACCAGCCCCAGCTACCTGAACGAACTGAAGGCGCGCCTGGCCAAGGCGCACTCTCGCGTAGTAAACATCCCGGTGGATATTCAGGAATTCTGGACGGGCGGCGGACTCTCCGATCAGAACGACGCGGTGCGCACCAAGACCATTCAGGGCGCGATGCGCTGGATTGATGTTGGCCGCGAACTGGGCTGCCAGTCAGTGCGCTGCGATCCCGGCAAGATGCATCCCAGCAACCTCACGCCTACCGCCGACTCGTACCGGAAGATTGGCACCTATGGCCACATGAAGAAGATCAAGGTCATCATCGAAAACCACGATGAGATCGGTTCCACGCATCCGGAGGTGTTGGTCAGCCTGTTCAAAATGGTGGGTGGACGGCGCGTGGGCGCTCTGCCCGACTTCGGCAATTTCCCTGACGAGGCCACGCGCGAGCGAGGTTTGACGTTGCTGTTTCCCTGGGCGTTTGACGTATGCCACGCGAAAGGCTACGAATTTGACGCCTCGGGGAAGGAAACGAAATTTGATTTTCCCAAATGCGTAGATATTTCCAAGAAGGCGAAGTTTCGCGGCGTTTACTCGGTCGAGTTCGAGGGCCCAAACACCTACGATCCATATGACGGCGTGAAGAAGGTAGTGAACGAACTGGTGATATACCTGTAAGGTCTAGTGAGACGTAACAAGTTACGTCTCTACCAGCACACGTGGTGGCGTGAGCATAAATTTCAGTAGAGACGTTTGCTTGCTGTGGTGTGTCAGGAGGTTGTTCCGCTGCGAGCCAGCCGGACTTACAAAGCGCAGTGAGCTTCAATGAGAACAATCCCACCGGGGCTAAAGCCCTTCTTAGTAGAGACCGGTGATCGCACGGCTGAAGCCGTGCGCTTCCACGACAAGGGAAACATGCGTTGCACAAAGCAGAATCTGTCAATCAATGCCAGTCCGCTCCAGGTTCCTTCATGTTCCAGGTAATTCGCTCGCCCAAGGTTTACGACGTCTGCATCATTGGCTCCGGTGCCGCCGGCGGCACCGCCGCAAAAGTTCTCACTGAAGGTGGTCTCAATGTGGTCCTGCTGGAGGCCGGCGCACCCCTGGTTCCTGCCAAGGACTTTAAAGAACATATGTGGCCCTACGACCTGCCTCATCGCGGCGAGGGTGTGGGCGGCAAGCATCGCAGCGGAATCGAGGCGGTAGGCGATGAATTCCTGGCCCCTAACGGCTTCTGGAGCATCGAAGGCGAGCCCTATACTACCGCGCCCGGCTCCACGTTCTACTGGTTCCGGTCGCGGATCGTCGGCGGGCGCACGAACCACTGGGGCAGAATCGCGCTGCGCTTCGCGCCTGTGGACTTCAAAGCGCGGTTTCACGACGGCATGGGCGACGACTGGCCTATCAGCTACGAGGATGTGGCGCCGTACTACGACAAGGTTGAGTCTTACATCGGAGTCTTCGGCACCAAGGAAAATATTCCCAGCGCCCCCGATGGCGTATTCCTGCCGCCTCCCAAGCCGCGCTGCACGGAAATATTCATCAAGCGGGCGTGCGACAAAATCGGCGTAACCTGCATTCCCTCGCGCATGGCCATCATCACCCAGGAGCACAATGGCCGGCCAGCGTGCCACTATTGCGGGCAGTGTGGGCGAGGCTGCATTCCTGCCTCCAACTTCAGTTCCAGCCAGGTGATGATTCCGCCGGCGCAGAAGACCGGGCGGCTTACGCTCATCACCAACGCCATGGCCCGCGAACTGATCGTAGGCAAATCGGGCAAGGTGGAGGCGGTTTCCTACATTGACAAAAAAACGCGCAGCGAACAGCAGGTGCGCGCCCGCGCCGTGATACTAGGGGCGAGCGCCTGCGAATCCGCCCGTCTGCTGCTGAACTCGCGCTCGCCTTTTTTCCCGGATGGCTTGGCCAACGGCTCGGGCGTGGTGGGGCGCTACCTGACTGACAGTGTGGGCAGCAACGGCGCCGGCTACTTCCCGCAGCTAGCGAAAATCCCGCCCCACAACCACGACGGCATTGGCGGCATGCACCTTTACATGCCGTGGTGGAAGTACGACCGCAAGAATGAATTCCTGCGCGGCTACCATATTGAGTTCGGCGGTGGGCGCTACATGCCGGGCGTGGCCGAATTCGACGACGTGTGCGACCAGTTCGAGGGCTATGGCGCCGCCCTGAAGAAGAAATGCCGCGACAGTTATGGCACGACTATCGGTTTTGCCGGCCGCGGCGAGATGATTCCCAACCCTGACTGCTACTGCGAAATTGATCCCGACACGGTGGATGAGTGGGGCATTCCCGTGCTGCGCTTCCATTGGAAGTGGAGCGACAACGAACTGGCCATGGCGGAAGACATGCAGAACACCTTCCGCGAAATTGTGGCTGCGGCGGGCGGAACCTACATCGAATCACGCCTGCCAAAGAGCAACATTTCCAGCGGCGGTGAAATCATTCACGAGCTGGGCGTGGTGCGCATGGGCTCCGACCCGCGCAAGTCGGCGCTCAACGGATATTGTCAGGCGCACGAGGTGAAGAATCTGTTTGTGACCGACGCCGCGTGCTTTGTCAGCAATGCTGATAAGAATCCGACGCTGACCATAATGGCGCTGTGCTGGCGGGCTTCCGAGTACTTGCTCAGGGAGGCGAAGAAGGGGAATATCTGAGGTGCTGCTGTCGCCCCTATGGGGCTCGGGATTTTTTTGGTCGTCCTACCCAGGGCTGACGCCCTGGGCTAAAAGCTGTTTCGCCCTTCGGGCTGGAAGCGTGTCGCTTGTAGGTTGTTCGGTTTCACGGCGGCTGAGACGGCTGAGCGTACAAAGTGTTAGACCAGCGAACTGGAGATACGATGACTATTTCTCGGCGCGACGTGCTCAAGACACTCGGAGCAGGTGTTGTCGCCGGCTCGGTGCTCAAGGTTATTCCGGCGCAGGCGGCGGAATATGCGCACCGCATGGTGCTGGAGGAAAAAAAGACTTCAGGTGCATACCAGCCCAAATTTTTCAGCCCGCATCAGTACGCCACGCTGCGCAGCCTGTGTCAGACCATCATCCCGCCGGACGACCATTCCGGCGGCGCCATCGAAGCGGGCGCGCCTGAATTCATTGACCTGCTTACCAGCGAAAATACCGAATATCAGCTGACCCTGGGTGGCGGGTTGATGTGGCTGGATTCCACCTGCAGCGACCGCTATGGCAAGGTTTACCTCGACTGCGCTCCAGCGCAGCAGAAGGAGATCCTCGACCTGATCGCCTACAGCGAAAATGGCGTGAAGGATCCGCGACTCAGCCAGGGAACGAGCTTTTTTGCCTGGCTGCGGAAGATGACCTGTGATGGCTTTTTCACCAGCGAGATCGGCATTAAGGACCTGCAATACATCGGTAACACATTTCGGCTGGATTTTCCCGGCTGCCCACCGCCGCCGGAAAGCTAGGACTCATCGGTAGAGATGTTACTTGTAACGTCTCGCGCCCAAGAAGAGGGAACTCATGAGCGACAACTCAAACTGGCGTTCCAATCGCCGCGAATTTCTTACTGCCACCGGCGGCCTGGTTGCCGCCACGCTGGCTTCGGCTGAGCCGCTTTCGGCGCTGTCGGCCTCGTCGGAATCGGGGCCAGCCTCCGCTCCCGAGCCGCGCGGTCAGGGTTCAACCTCCAATTCGCCGCGCAAGCTGCTGATCGGCGTCTTCGATCCCGTTTATAACAACCTGAGCCTCGATCAGATGCTGGATAAGATCAGCACTCTGCAATTGGAGGCGGTGGAAATCGGCACGGGGGGTTACCCCGGCGACAGCCATTGTCCGGTGCAGGAGTTGCTGGCTGATTCCGCCAAGGCGCGCGCCTGGAAGAAGAAATTCGAGGATCGCAACATTCGCGTGGCGGCGTTCAGCTGTCACGGCAACCCTGTCCATCCAGACGCGAAAATCGCTGCCCGCGACGCGCAGATCTTCCGCAACACCGCGCTGCTGGCCGAGCGCCTGGAGGTTCCCGTAATCGTCGGATTCTCCGGATGCCCGGGCGGCAGCCCGACGGACACGATGCCGAACTGGGCGACTTACCGATGGCCTCCCGAGTACGCTCAGATTCTTGACTGGCAGTGGAAAGAGAAAATCATCCCTTACTGGAAGGAAGCAGCCAAATTCGCCCGCCAACACGGCGTACACAAGCTGGCGTTTGAGATGCACCCCGGCTTCTGTGTCTACAATCCCAAGACTCTCATGCGGCTGCGCGAGGCGGTGGGCGAGGAAATCGGCGCCAACTGCGACCTCAGCCACCTATTCTGGCAGGAGTGCGATCCGGTGGAGGTAATCCGCTTCCTGGGCAAGCAGGGCGCCATTTACCACGCCCACATGAAAGATACGGTGCTGTTCAAAGAAAACATCGAGAAGTATGGCGTTCTAAATTTCGCCTTTGAGCCGAAAGAAATCGCCAGCGCCTCGGCCATATTCCGCGCCGTAGGCTACGGGCATGGCGCCAACCTATGGAAGGACGTGATACGCGCCTACATGGAGGTGGGCTACGACGGCATACTCAGCATCGAAAATGAGGATCCGATTCTGCCCGGCGAAGTGGGCGTGGAGCGTGCTGTGTATGTCCTTAAGAATGTGCGGGAAGAACTATTGAATTCCAGCGCTGGAAAAGCCTAACCGCGCGCACAGCGGTAACTGTTGTATTTCACAACAGCTGAATCACCGCGGAGACGAACCGCTGTCAAGTTCTTGCCGACTCCCTTTGGTTACCGCGGTTCAATTTTATTCCCCTTTTCTTGTGACCCTCATCACAGTATTTAAGTGATGGCCTCGGTAAAGTACGTCCAATTGCGCAGGGCTGGGGTCAAATCGGCGGGTTGGTGAATTGCGATGGAAGCGCAACGGAAGACCATCCTGATTGTTGACGATGATGAGCAGGTGCTGATTGAACTGGAGCGCTTGCTGGAAGACCAGGGGTATAGCACTACCACAGCCTGGAGTGGCCGCGAAGCTCTGCAGTCGCTGCAGTCAAAGTCGTTCGATTTTGTGCTGTTGGACGGGGACTTGCCGGACCTGACGCGTGAAGAGTTGATGCGGCAGGCGCGGCAGTGCTCGAAATCCTATTGGATTGTGCTACAGCCGCGAACCCGTTTTCGCCCGGAATCGGTCGCCGCCAACTCGGTATGCAAGTGGGAACACAGCGCCATCCTTTCCAAGCTGCGTGAATGCCTCTCCGGCCGCGAGCACATTGCTGCCCGCGGGCGCCCCGGAAGCCTAGCCTGAGACACCCTTCTTTTGTGGAAACAGACTCGAAGCGCAGGTATCCCTCTTGCCGCCTGAGCGGCCCGACGGTGCCTGAGCAATTACGAGTTCACGTCGCTAAGGAAGGATGAAAGATCTACTTTGTCATCCTGGCGGGGTGAGGAAGGAATCACAGTAACGTTACCACCGGCACCGGCGGCAGCGGCCGATTGCTCCGCGCCCAGCAGGGGCGCAACTACCCGCAGCGCCTCGATTTCGACGCGCAACTGCTGCATGCGCGCCTCCTTCTGCTTCAACACCTCTTCGATGCTTTTCATGGTGGCCCCCGTTCGGCAGCTAAGGCACGCCCGCAGCGCGCCTCAACAGCCACTGTCAGCAGGAGAGTAAGCGCCGCTGCCAGAGGCAGCCAGATAACCAAAGGTATTGGCCCTGCGGCCAATTCTCAAGGGTTTGCGGGCCGCCGTTAAATTTAGGTCCTGCACGCCATCTTGCTTGGCACACTTTACCCCACAGCTGCGCTTCTGATATGAGTTTTCTGTCTTAAATTGTTGAGGAAATAGGCCTAGCTTGCCTTAACTTCACTCACGGGAACCCTTTTTGATCGCGCCTAATTATCTGTCTGGCGGTTTCAGTGTGGCCACCATTCTGTGCTGGGGCAGCGCCGACTTCATCGGTGGCATAGCGGCCAAGACCACAGATTCGTTCCTTGTGGCTGCCCTGGCCCATGCCAGCGGTTTTGTGGTGATGGCTTCCGTGGCGCTGCTGGCGCATGCCGCGTTTCCTTCCACGGGCCCGATGCTGTGGGCCCTGGCGGCGGGCGCCAGCGGCGGCGTGGCCCTGGCGATTTTTTATCGTGCCCTGGCTTCCGGCCACATGGGGCTCAACGCGCCAGTGGCTGCCCTGCTGGCAGCCGCCATCCCTGTGGCCTTCGCGTTCAGCGTAGAGGGCATTCCGCATCCGTTGCAGGTGGCAGGCTTTGTGCTGGCCGGCCTGGGGATATGGTTCATCTCCAAGCCTGATCACGTTACCGGCCGGCCCAAGGGACTGGGCCTGGCCGTAATAGCAGGCCTTGGGTTCGCCGGTTTTTTTCTTTGCATTAACCAGACTGGCGACAGCTCCGCATTGTGGAGCGCGGCGCTTTCCCGCTGCCTCGCTTTTTTTCTGGTTTCGCTGATCCTCGCAGTGAAATGGCGGCGTGGCGGTGTGGCCACACGCTCTGCATGGCTGGGCTTGCTGGCCGGGGTTCTGGATGTGAGCGGCACAGCATTTTTTGTCCGAGCTGATCAGACGGGCAGGCTGGACGCGTCAGTGGTGTTGTGTTCGCTGTACCCCGTGATCACGGTTCTGCTGGCAGTGTGCTTCCTGAAGGAACGGTTTACGCGGGTAAAACTGGCTGGGATAGCGGCGGCGGTGGCGGCCGTGCCGTTGATTGCGCTGAAGTGAGGCAGGTTTCAATGTTTCGATGAGCCGGTAGTTAGTAGCTGGTAGTTGATAGTTGGGGTGATGCATCGCGCAAGTACCAACTACCGGTCCACAAAATTTCTTTTTCTGGCTGTCTCTACTCGTCTTACACCGCCCAGGAAGTCACCATAGAGGTAATACGCGACGTCGGCACTTTCCGCGGGCACCAGGTCGCGGACTCGGCTGCCGTACTTCTGCCGCAGCAGTCGCGCGAGCAGTTCAAAGCGGTGATAGTCTTCGGAGCGCGCCTGCTCGCGGTAAATCACCTGATTACCGTGGCGAATTGTCCACTGGCGGCGCTCTTCCGCGCCGCTGCCGGTGATCTCCAGGTCCCAGGTGAGAGTAAATTCGGGAGCGGAAATCTCTGGCAGGCGTCCCAGAATTTCCTGCGCTTCTTCTTGCCGCTGTGCACGCCAGGCTCGGGGAGTAGGCGGTTTGGCGTTCCCGCTCATATAGGTGACTATTCTACGGAATCGGCAGGGGCATTTTTCGCCTGGGCAGTGCAGAGTTTTGCAGTACCTATGCAGTGCTTGTCAGCAGTTGTGCAATAGTATTACCGAAGTACACGGCTCCTGGCCCCACTCCTTTGTCACAGCCAGTCGGGTGCAGCTATGGTATGCTCATGCGGTTGGAGCAGGTTTTTCCCCCAGTTAGCGAGCTTACGTGTCCATCCCAGCAACGCAACCCCAGTCTCCCTCCCTCCTAGCACCGCGTGAGCCGGATTCGCTGGCGAATACCGGTCTGCGCCACACGTTTTTGTACGAACTGGCCACCAAGATCATCTACCTGAATGGCGAACTTTCCACCCTGGATCTTTCCGACCACCTGCGGCTCAGCTTACCGGTGGCCCAGGAAATCTTCTGGTTCCTGCGCCGCGAGCAGTTGTGCGAAGTGACCGGGATGGTGGGCAACATTCACCGCATGACCTGCAGCGCCAAAGGCCGGGAGCGCGCCCAGCAGTTGCTGGAAGTGAATCACTATGCGGGCGCGGCTCCGGTGTCGCTGGAAGACTACATGGCGCAGGTGCGGGCCCAGGCGGCTATGGGAAAGGACGTGAAGCCCGCGGATTTGGAGCGGGTGTTTGCAGACCTTGTGCTCGAATCTGACGTGCTGCCCAAGCTGGGCGCCGCCGTGCAGTCGGGGCGCGCCATTTTCCTTTACGGTCCCACCGGGACGGGCAAAACCAGCGTGGCCGAGAAATTAGGCGAGGTGTTCGGCGAGCACCACATATGGATTCCCCACGCCATTGAAGTGGATGGCGATGTCGTCTCCGTGTACGACCCCGTGGTACACACCGCCCTGGAACTGCCCACCAAGGGAGTGGACCGGAGGTGGGAGCTGTGCCGGCGCCCGAAGCTGGTAGTGGGCGGTGAGCTGACACTGGAAATGCTGGACCTGGGATTTAACTCGGCTACTCGCTTCTATAGCGCTCCCGTACAGATGAAGGCCAACAACGGAGTGCTTATCATTGACGATTTTGGGCGGCAACGCGTAAGGCCTTCGGAACTGCTCGACCGCTGGGTTGTTCCTCTGGACCGCAAGATTGACTTTTTGACCCTGCGCAGCGGCAAGAAGATTGAGGTGCCGTTCGACGTCATGGTCGTGTTTGCCACCAATCTGAATCCCGCCGATGTCGTAGAGGCAGCATTTCTCCGCCGCGTGCAGACGAAAATCAAGCTCGATCCCGTGAACAGGGAAGCATTTCACGAGATTTTTCGCCGTGTTTGCGCGTACCACCAGCTGGATTATCAGAGCTCGGTTGTGGATTCGGTCATCGCCGCCCTGGAGCAGGCAGGAGAGCCTCTCCGCCCCTGTTATCCTCGTGACCTGGTCAACCAGGTCTGCTGGGCGGCAAAATATGAATCGCAGACGCCCCGCCTGGATATCCCCAGCTTGCAGCGTGCCCTGTCCTCGTATTTCCTGTCTTGAGGGAATGGCTCTCAGCTCCTGGGCATCCAATTCACGATTGCGCTAACTAAGGGCTAAGCTAATGGATGTAGCAGTTTGGTTCATCAAGGGCGCTCTTCTCGTCCTTTGTGTGTATTTCATGGTGTACATGATCGAGGCGCGCTGAGAGCGCGCCTCGTGGAGGCGAATCTCGAGGCATGTACTGCGCGCACGTAGTGGGAGCGCGGCCCAATTTCATGAAGGCGGCGCCGGTAATGCGGTCCCTGGCGCAAAAGCCCGGACTGCGTCAGGTGCTGGTCCATACCGGCCAGCACTACGACCGGAACATGTCCGACGTTTTCTTTCGCGAACTGGAAATCCCCGAGCCCGATTTCAACCTGGCTGTCGGCTCGGGCACTCATGCGGTCCAAACCGGGCAGATCATGATGCGCTTCGAGCCGGTCATCAAAAAAGACCGGCCTGACCTGGTGCTGGTTTATGGGGACGTGAATTCCACCATCGCTGCCGCCCTGGTATGCAGCAAGCTTGGCGTCCCGGTGGCGCATGTGGAAGCCGGCCTGCGCTCC
>DATEGI010000105.1:0-2478 GCA_035280205.1 Terriglobales bacterium
TGGCAGAGATGGTCGTAGAAAAGGCCGAGGAATTGGTGCACGTGTAAAGCGGGAGTCGGGAGTCAGTAGTCGGGAGTCAGCAGGTGCGAGCAACGCTGACTCCTGAGGCCTGAGTCTTGACTCCTAAAGGCGAAAAATGCCAAAAACGATGCTCATCGCCATAGGCGGAAACTCCCTCATCCGCGCAGGGGAGAAGGGAACTGTTGCCGAGCAACTGGCTAACGCCCGGCGCACTGCCGCGGCCATCATCGGCCTGATTCGTGATGGCTACCGCCTGGTGATTACTCACGGCAATGGCCCCCAGGTTGGCGCCGACCTGCTGCGCTCCGAGCGCGCCGCCGACCAGGTTCCCGGTCTTCCTCTGGATGTGTGCGGCGCCGCCACCCAGGGAGAAATCGGCTACCTGCTTTGCCAGTCGCTGCACGATGAATTGGACGCCGCCGGCCTGCAAGTTCCGCTGGTTAGCCTGATTACACAGACCGTGGTTTCCCGCGATGATCCCGCCATGCAGCATCCTACTAAGCCCATCGGGCCCTTCTATTCGCGTGCCGACGCCGAGCAGCGCAAGCAGGCCTTTGGTTGGAACATCGTGGAGGACGCCGCCCGTGGCTATCGCCGCGTAGTGCCATCGCCCGAGCCCATTGATATTGTCGAACTGGAAGTTATACGCGATCTGGTCAGTGACGGTGTGCTGGTTGTCGCCGTGGGTGGGGGCGGCATTCCCGTAGTGCGCCGCAATGGCACGCTGCACGGGGTGGAGGCCGTCATTGACAAGGACCGGGCTTCCGCCCTGTTGGCCTCTCGCCTGGGCGTGGACATTTTCTCCATCTCTACAGATGCCGACTATGTCTATCGCGACTACAAGAGCCCGACACAACAGCCATTGACGCACGTTACTATCTCAGAAATGGAAGCTCATCTTCGTGCCGGCCAGTTTCCCCCCGGCAACATGGGACCCAAGGTCGAATCGGCACTCCGTTTCCTGCGCAATGGAGGTCACGAAGTCATCATCACTTCGTACCAGCAGTTGTACGAGGCGGTGGCTGACCATGCGGGAACCCACATCGTCCGGGACAGCGAACTGGTAGCCGCAGGCGCCGACCTCGAGTACGGCGCATTGCCGCTGAAAGGCAGGTGAAATCATGCGACACGGAAGTTTTGCCGCCGCGCGCCAGCCGGAGCACGTTACCGAACTGAAACGGCAAAGTGATTTTCCCAGGCTGCGGCACGTCATCGAGTCGCAGCAGTTCACCGTGCCGCTGCTCATGGAGTTGTTCGACCGCTCCCGCGGCATGGAGCGGGTCGTAGCCCGTGGCGGCACCCTGGACTATCAGAACAAAATTCTGGCTACGCTCTTCTACGAGCCTTCCACCCGCACCCGCTTCTCCTTCGAAGCGGCCATGCACCGCCTGGGCGGGCGCGTGCTCTCCACCGAGCGCGCCGGCGCTTTCTCTTCGGCAATTGAGGGCGAGCAGGTGGAGGATTCGATTCGCATCATCGGCAGCTATGCCGACGTTATCGTCATCCGCCATCACCAGGCCGGTGGCGCGGCCCGCGCGGCTGAGCTTTCGCCTGTGCCCGTTATCAACGCCGGCGACGGCGAGGGCGGCCAGCATCCCACTCAGGCCTTGCTGGACCTTTACACGATTTACCGCGAGCGGCCCTTGGACGGTTTAAGCGTGGCCATTATCGGCGAGCTTGATAAGGGGCGCACCGCGCGCTCGCTCGCCTACCTGCTGGCCAAGTTTGAGCGCGTCAAACTATTCTTTGTCAGCCCGCCGGAGCTGCAGATGAGGCCCGATATTCTCGAATATCTGGACGAACACGGCGTCCGTTACGAACTGGAAGCGGAACTGGAGCGGGTTATTGGCGAGGTAGATGTGGTTTACCAGACCCGCATTCGCCCCGAGCGCGTAGGCAACAGCGAACTGTTGCGGCGTTATGCGATCAACTCCACGGTTCTGCCCCGGATGAAGTCCAGCGCCATGATTCTTCATCCGCTGCCGCGCACGGTGGAATTGGACAAAACGGTGGACAGCGATCCGCGCGCTCTCTATTTCCGCCAGGCCACTAACGGTCTCTATGTGCGCATGGCGCTGCTGACGATGTTGCTGGATAAAGATTAGTGGGAGCTAGTAGTTGGTAGCTAGTAGTTGGTTTCAAGGTTTCAAAGTTTCACAAGTTTCGCTCTGCTGATGGTCGGACCACATGAAACCTCGAAACCTGCGAAACCTTGAAACCTGTTACGTAGTGCCAAAAGCCGGCCACCAACTACTAAGTGCCAGCTACCAACTACCGCTCAGCGAGGACAGTATGCCTGCAATTCAAGACGAACTTACCACGCAATCCTACCTTGACCTGGAAAACGCCTACGGCGCCCACAACTACCATCCTCTGGATGTGGTGATCGAGCGCGCCCAGGGCGTCTGGGTGTATGACGTTGAGGGCAAGCGCTATCTCGACTGCCTCGCTTCCTAC
>DATEGI010000106.1:0-13112 GCA_035280205.1 Terriglobales bacterium
GGCCATTTCCGTCGCCCGTCAGGAAGGTTTCTCCTGGGTCGCCTGCGCCTCTACCGGCAATACTTCGGCCTCCATGGCCGCTTATGCCGCGCAGGGCGGCTTGCGCAGCCTGGTGCTGATTCCCGAGGGCAAAATCGCCTGGGGCAAGCTTTCGCAGGCGCTGGATTACGGTGCGCTCACCTGCCAACTGCGGACCGATTTTGATGGCTGCCTGCAAATCCTGACCGAACTGGTGCGCCGCCATCCTATTTACCTGCTTAACTCCATCAATCCTTACCGGCTGGAAGGCCAGAAGACAGCCGTGCTGGAACTGCTGGAACAGCTGGACTGGCAGTTGCCGGACCACATCATTGTCCCCGGCGGCAACCTGGGCAACTGCTCGGCGCTGGGTAAAGGGTTAGAGGAACTGCGCCGCCTGGGGCTGATTCACTCCCTGCCCAAGCTGAGCGTAATTCAGGCGGAGGGCGCCAATGCCCTGGTGCGCACGCTGCGGGAGAAAGGCGGCAGGGAACTGGTATCAGTGCAAGCGGAAACGGCGGCTACGGCCATCCGCATCGGCAATCCCGTGTCGTGGAAGAAAGCCGTGCGCGTGCTCGAATCCACCGGCGGGCACTGCGAGCAGGTGAGCGAGGCAGAAATCGCCATCGCCAAGGCGGAGATCGGCCGCGACGGAGTGGGCTGTGAGCCGGCCTCCGCCGTCACTTTAGCCGGACTCAAGAAGCTGGTGCGGCAGGGCTTCGTACAGCGCCACGAACGGGTTGTCTTGGTCTTGACCGGGCACTTGCTCAAGGACCCGGAATACACGCTGAAGTTTCATCGCCGCGAGTTGCTGCCGGAATCGTCTGAGAGCGAGCGAAAGCGCTTGGATCCCTACCGACGCGCGCCGCTGGAAGTCGAGCCCAAGGTGGAGGCGGTACTGCGGGTGTTGGAAGCAGCGGAGAAGACCGATGTCACAAAGTAAGCCGAGAGCACGAGAAAGCAGCGAGCTTGTGCTGCCGGCGACGTCGGCCAATCTGGGGCCGGCATTTGACGCGGCAGCGCTGGCCATCTCGCTCTACTTGCGGCTGCGCGGCGAGCCCGCCAACGAATATTCCGTCTCCGCGCAAGGCCGGGATGCAGATCTGTGCGGCGGGGGCGCCGAAAATCTCATCCTGAAAACCTACCGCGAAGTGCTGCAGGCGACGGGCAAACCGGCCGCGCCCTTGCATCTGGAAGTCAGCAACGAGATTCCCATTGGGAAGGGGTGCGGTTCCTCGGCCGCAGCGCGCCTGGCGGGCATTGCGTTGGCGGTGCGCATGGGTAGCTTGAAATGGACAGACGAACAGATCATCGCCGAAGCGTCACGGCGTGAAGGTCATCCTGATAACGCTGCCGCATGCTGGCTCGGCGGTCTGGCCATCGCCCGCAATGCCGATACCGCCGACGGCACGCCTACGGTGCAGGCGGTCCGCGTGGCCGCCAGTTGCCCGTGGCCATTGCTGCTGGTTATCCCAGGCGAGCCGTTATCTACAGAAGAGGCACGGCGTGTGCTGCCGGCGCAGTATTCGCGCGCCGACACCGTGTTCAACGTGCAAAACGCGCTCTTCCTGCAGGCGGCGTTCATGCAGGGGGGCGGGGATCTGTTACGCTCGGCGCTGCAAGACCGCATTCATGAGCCATATCGCGCCCGGCTGTGTCCGCTGTTGCCGGCTTTGCGCGAACTGGCAGGAAGCGAAGGCGTGCTGGGTGCGGTGCTGAGCGGCGCCGGACCATCGGTGCTGTTGTTTCTTCAGCCGGAGATTGCCGCATCCAGGACGATGGAGCGGGTTAGCAAGCATCTGCATCGGGCTGGGTTGGAAGCAGAGCTGTTGTTGACCTCCATGGCCGAGAACGGAGCATCTGTAGCTTTGGGACGCGCAGATATGGCGGAGATGAGGTAAGTGGCTCGTAGCGCCGGTATCTCGCCGGCCGTCTGGCGGGCGTCCCGCCCGCCTATCGGGCCGCCGGGGACGGCGGCGCTACAATGGCGTATGCAACCGGAGATCAAAATCGTTGCCGATGCCAATGAACTCAGCCGCACAGGCGCGGCTGAATTTGAGCACGTCACCCGCAATGCCGTGCAGGCGCGGGACAGATTCACGGTTAGCCTTTCCGGGGGGTCCACCCCGCGTGGTCTCTATTCGCGGCTGGCGCAGTTCTCGCGCAACCTGCCCTGGGACAAAATTTACTTCTTCTGGGGCGACGAGCGTCACGTTCCCCCTGACGACAAAGACAGCAACTATCGCATGGTGCGTGAGACCCTGCTCTCCCAGGCGCCAATTCCTTCCGATCATGTATTCCGCATGCACGCCGAGGACACCGACGCCGCGCGCGTGGCTGAACAATATGAGCAAACACTGAGGGAATTTTTTGGGTTAAAGCCGGGAGAGTTGCCACGCTTTGACCTGATGCTGCTGGGCCTGGGACCAGACGGGCACACCGCCTCACTGTTTCCGGGAAGCGCCGCGCTGCGCGAGCATTCGCGCCTGGTCGTGGCAAACTGGGTGGAGAAGTTCGGTCACTACCGGCTTACTTTCACAGCGCCGCTGATCAACAACGCGGCAGAGGTGATGTTCCTGGTGAGTGGTGCGGAGAAGGCTCCCGCCCTGCAGGCAGTGCTTTACAGCGCTGCACCCGCCGAGGAATTCCCCGCCAAGCTGATACAGCCGTGGAATGGCCGGCTGATTTGGCTGGTGGATCGGGCTGCCCTGCCTGCGAGCCAGCAATCCAAGCCCGCCTGACTGCTGTAGCTAGCTTAAGCGTGCGCGGCACATCCGCAGAATGGCGGCCCGCTGATTGTCCCGCACCAGGACGAACTCAAAACCGTGGGCGAATCCGTTCAAGTTACGCACCGCGGCATAGACGCGAACCCCGTGGGCCACTTCCATGTTGACCACCTCTCCCACGCGCAGTTGCTGGGACATGGTTGCCCCCAGCCCGCCTTCGCTCAGGCTGTGGCAGCGTCCGGGAATCAGCACGGGAGGCGAACCCTCCCAGTAAAGAATGACGGTAACGGGCCGGTTGACTTCAAAGCGGGGGAAGCGGCGCCTGCTTGAATATTGGGCAAGACCTTGGTCAGTGTTGTTGAGCATCTCCCACTCCGGCCAGACTTCCTTTGAGCGGACAAAGCGCGCTGCGGACCATGTCCGCCTCTGCGTGTGCCCTTGTCCAACTGTAGCCGTGGGGACCATGGGAGTAAACGGGCGGCGCAGTTACGAACGTCCACTAGACCACTGGGGGATGTCCGTATGGCCACCACCGCAGGACCTTTCAGGTCACCAAAGTCACATTGCAGGTGGCTCGCTGGGGCCCGGCTCGGGAAGGACGTCGGGTCCGGTGCCTGGTTCCGGCTCGGGACTGGGTTCCGGATCGTGCACCGGGCCGGGATCGGGGTCGGGTTCCGGCGGAACAGGAAGGCCGGGAATTGGCGAAGGACCGCGCGATGGAGACATACGGCCACAGATGGGTGGATGGGGCCGGGAGGTTGGCGACCCTGAGATTTTGCCCGGCGAAATCACCCCGGGCCCTCCGGAGCGGGAGTAGAATTCTGCCGACAATGTGAGTCCGAGGTGCTGCCGTGGTCATTGCATCGGAACTGCACGACGGAATGGCCGTTCGTATAGAGGGCCAGGTTTTCAAGGTGCTGGAAGTGGAGGTGAAGGCCGGCGGCGGGCAACTGGGTGGCGTAGTCAAGACCAAGCTTCGCAACGTTAGCAGCGGCCGGTTTTGGGAACCCCATTTCCGGCCCGACGAGCGCCTGGAGGATCTCGAACTCGACCGGCAGACCATGGAGTTCATTTACAGCGATGCCGATAGCTGCGTCTTCATGAATCAGAACACCTACGAGCAGATCGAGGTGCCGCGCGCCGTGGTGGGACCGGTGGAGAAATTCCTCGAGCCGGGAGTGCGCGCCGGTGTGGAGCTTTTTGACGGTCAGCCTGTCAGCATTGAACTGCCACCAGTGATCGAGGCGCGCGTGGCTGAAACCGTGCCCCCCATCCACTCCGGCCAGGACAATACCTGGAAATTTGCCAAGCTGGAGAACGGGGTGGAGATTCAGGTGCCGCTGTTTGTGGGGCCGGGTGAAACTGTGCGCATAGACGTCAAAACCGGCCGCTATGTGGAGCGCGTGCGGGAGAAAAAACGCAGCGCGTGAACTGGTTTTCAGAACGCCAGCTGCAGGCGGGACATCACAACCTTCTCGCTGTGCAGCGGAGCCAGTTGTGGCGAAGCCATATCAAAGCTGGTGTGCTCGTAGGCATTCATGATCCTGGCATAGCGATTGAGGTACCAGTTGAGGGCAACACCCCACTCGGCCGCACTGGCCGCGGCTATTTTGGGATCAGCAAAAAGAGGGAATGCGTTCGCATCCACATTCAAGTGGCTATAACGGCCGGCGAGTTCCCACCCGCCCAGGTGGTGAATGCCTTTTTGCGGCTCAAATGCGCGCCGTGGCCGCATGCCCTGGTAGCTGTTCTTCTCGCCAGTCAGCATAAAGGAGCCGGTTGCCTGCCACGCACGATTACTCAAGCGGCGCGCGAATAAGCCATTGCGCACCTGTTGCGAGGTGATGGTGTATTCACCGATCAATCCGACCGACCCCCAGTAATACCAAGCCTGGGGAGACACGCGATTGTGCTGGCCATCGGCGATTGCTTCCGCAGAGTATTTGAAGAAGGTGTTCTGCCCCACTGTTTTGAAGGAGGGCAATTTGCCGCTCTCATCAGCAAATGATCCGCCTGCGCCTACACCAAACCCGCGCAGCGGTTTAGCACGGCTCAGGATGAACGGCTGCAGGAAAAGGCGTGCCACGCCTTCATTGCTTGTGCGCCACTGGAAATTTCCATTTGATCCATCGGTGGCCCCATTGAAATAGCCCACGGCGTAGCTCATGGAGTCGCGCAGCACGGCACCGCTTAGTTGTGCGCCCACTTCGCGCAGGGGAACCACATCCGAGGCCAAAGAACGTTCTGAAAAAGACGACTCACTGTCGGAGCGAAGGTCTTCTAGTCCAACCGGCGTCTTGAACTTTCCCAGGCGTGGCTTGAGGAAGGACAACAGCTTTAACTCCAAGTAGGCATCCTGGACTTGCGGATTGTTCTGTCCAAAGTCTGGCATAAAGCGGAAATCAAGGGCCCTGAACAACGTGCCCTCAAAAATTGGCCGTATGCGGCGGAAGAAGAGCTTGTCGGGGCTTTGGCCTTTCAAATCACTGGAAAAGAAGCGGCCGTCGGCTTGAAGGAAGCCGTGTACCCGCAGTTGCGATGACTTGCCTTCGCTGATGAGCCGCAGGCCATCGCCGCGGAAGGAAACCGGATGCGCGGGCAATTGAGTCGTGGGCAGGCTGGGGTTACTTGAGGCGGCCATCCCGGAGTCGGCATTTTGAGCGAGCAGCCGTATCCCAATTAACATAATAGACATAGTTGCCATCAGTCTCAAATAAACCCAGAATTTCATTCTTCTACCTAAAAGTTTGTTTAGAGTAGCTTGCAGCCGAGCAGCAACAGGGTCGTTCCCAGCACCGGGCGCAAGGCCTTTTCCGGTACCCGCGCGGTCATTCTGCTGCCCAGCCACACTCCCGGGATAGAGCCCAACAGAAGCGCGCCCAGCAGGTGTGTATTGATGCTGCCCATGCCCAGGTGGCCCAGAGCGGAGACTCCCACCAGCAGGAGTGCGTGAACAATATCGGACCCCACCATGCGCTTCAGCGGTGTGCCCGGGTACAGGACGACAAGGGAGGCGATAATGAGGCTACCGCTGCCGACGGACGTGATACTCACCAGAAAGCCAACCACCAAACCTGCCAGTGTGGTCAGCCAGGCACGACGGCGCACATCCCCCTGATCCACGGAGGGTGGCGCCGGCCGGGCGCCGCGGAGAGCGCGCCAAAACAGGCTGCAGGCCACGACTACCAGGGCGACGCCCAGCATGCGCAGTATCAGCCGATCCAGGTTGTGAGTGCCGGAGGCATGGAAATGCGCCAGCAGCGCCAGGCCAAGCAGCGCTCCGGGAATGCTGCCCAGCGCCAGCCGTTTCACAATGGTCATATCTACGGTCTGCTGACGCCAATGCACCACGGCGCCGGCAGACTTGGTCAACGTGCTCCAAACCAAGTCGGTGCCCACCGCTATCATGGGTGGCGCCCAGCCCAGCAGGATCAGCAACGGCGTGAGCAGCGCTCCGCCGCCGGTTCCGGTTACACCCACCAGAAAGCCGACAATCAAGCCGAGAACTGAGACCCTGAAATCCATGTCTTATTCTTCTCCAGGCTGCGGAACCCGTGGCGCCTTACGTTGGATGCCTCTCGCGACGCAAATGGCAACTAATATAATCGAGTATCTTTACAATGCCGAAACAAAACAGGGTGATGCGGCTTCGGCTGTCCCGCAAATCAGTGTTCGGCGATCTGCCGTGACCGATGTTTTTTCTTGTTTGCTTCCGGAGGAGACACATCGCCGGCGATGTCGGCCAGGGAAGTGTTCTCCAGGATGTGAGCGGCAGCATTGCGCACATCCATGAAGACGCTGTACAGCCGGCGGTGTGCCTTGTCGCTGTCAATCAATTCCTGCAGGCCCGCGCCATCGGCAAATGGCGCCAAAGGACCGTCAACGGTGCGAATGACTTCGCTGAGAAAAATCTGGTTGGGCGGCCGCTTGAGATGGTAGCCGCCTTTGGCTCCGCGCACGCTTTCTACCATGCGCGCATTCTTCAGTTCCAGAAGGATCAATTCCAGAAACTTTTCCGGTAGGTTCTCCTCGTAAGCGATGTCACGAATGCGGATGGCGCCCTGACGGTAGCGCCCGGCCAGCACCATCAGCGCCTGCAAGGCGTACAGGCCTTTCTGGGAGACTTTCATCGCGCCACCAGCGTTGCTGCAAAAATGAATAGTCTACCATATTAGTAGACATAATAGAGCTGCCAGGCTTTAGAGGCGAAGATTTATGCATTTTGCTGTAGTGGCCAGTAGCCAGGTAGTTGGGGCCAGGTCTTGTCAAGGAACCGTGGTGATGCGAATTCCGGGAACAGGAGATTGGGGGGTGAAATGTAAAGATTTGTAATTTACAAAGGCTGATTTTGGCGGGGCGCGTCGGGATTGAGCACTCAAATGCCGCTAATGACGCATCTTGCCGCACATGTTACATTAGTTTTTCGCAGCTCCCGTCCACTTCTCTGCATCAGAAACTTATTCGGAGATGCCGGTTTAGTACAATCAGACGTTTAATTCCAGTTCGCCGCCGGAGATCCTTGTTTTCATGAGCGTTTTAGAGATGCCCTTGCCGGTGGTCGGTGAAGAACCGCCACCAGCACAAGAAGAAAACAGCACTCCACAACCAGTTGCCCACAGCTCCACGAATTATTGGGATTGGGTTTTCTGCCTCGCTATTATCTGTGGGCTCGCCTTCCTGGTGTACGCCAGCCTGCATGACTCCCTGTTCCGGCCGGTGTGGCTGGCCGCAGAGCACCATCGCTGGGGCAAGTTGATGGTGCGGCCCAGCGTGCTGTGGATGGCGATGGGCGCCGGGTTGCTGATTTTTCGCACCATTTTCTGGTTCCGTTATCGGCCCTTTCCGGCGTCCAGCCTGGCAGAGGCGCCGCAGCTCACCGTGGTTATTCCTGCTTATAACGAAGGGCCGATGGTACTGAAGTCCATCGAATCGGTGGCCACCGCGCTGTATCCCCACAACCGCCTGGAGATTTTTGTGGTGGATGACGGCAGCAAGGACGACACCTGGCTCCACATCCAGCGCGCTGCCTCCCGCTATCCCCACATGGTGACCACGTTTCGCCAGCCGAAAAACAAAGGCAAGCGCGCCGCCCTGGCCGTAGGCTTCGAGAGAGCGCGGGGCGAAGTCATTGTTACGCTCGATTCCGATAGTGTCATCGAACCCAACGCACTGTTAGCTATTACCGGGCCGTTTCGCGACCCCAAGGTGGGGGCGGTGGCCGGCAAGGTAGAAGTCTACAACCGGCGGAGTGGCGTAATTCCTCGCATGCTGCACGTGCAGTACATACTTTCTTTTGACCTGATGCGGGCGGTGGAATCCTCCTACGGCACCGTGTACTGCTGCCCGGGCGCGCTGACCGCCTACCGCGCATCCATTGTGCGTCGCGTTCTGCCCGCCTGGATGGAGCAGAAATTTTTGGGTTCGCGCTGCACCTTCGGAGAGGATCGCGCCATGACCAACATGGTCCTGGCGCAAGGCTACGACACGGTTTACCAGCGCTCGGCGCAAGTGCGCACCGTCGTACCGGAAAATTACATGAAGATGTGCAAGATGTTTCTGCGCTGGGACCGAAGTTATGTGCGCGAAGAAATCAACTTTATGCGCATCGTGTGGAAGCGGCCATTGCTGCCGCGCATTATTTCGGTGTGGGAGCGCATCACCTCCAACCTGCGCTATCCGGTGAACTACTTCAGCCTGATCATGCTGGGAGCGCTGGCTTATGCCCGCCCGGGCATGATTCCGCGCATGCTGCTGGCCATCGGCGTGGTCTCGCTTTTCAACATGATCTACTATCTGCGCAGCGAGCGCTCCAAGGACTTCGTGTATGGCGTGCTCTACGGCTATTTCTCCTTCTTCCTGATGTTCTGGATTTTCCCTTACGCCGTGCTCACGGTGCGCGCACGCGGCTGGCTGACCAGATAGCTGAGTAGCTGACTGGCTGGTTAGCTGGCCCGCGCAGCGGGCGAAATAGCAAAGCCCAGGGCGGAAGCCCTGGGAAACTGTTTTCCTGATCGCAGAGCCCTTAGGGGCGGCACAAAATCTGCGTTCCTTCGGACTTTCGGAAGGGCGCAGCTTTAGCTGCGCCGTGCTGCATCCCCTTCCTTAATCTTTGTCATCCTGAGCCGTGCGACCAAGCGCAGCGCGGGAGCGCGGCGAAGGACCTGCTGTTCACACTCGTCCTGGGAAAACGCAAGGTCCTTCGACTCGTGCTTGCCTCGCTGCGCTTGGCTCAGGCTCGCTCAGGATGACAAAATGGGAAACGGGAATGCTGTGCAGCACGGCTGAAAGCTACACCCGAGTAAAAAGTCGGTCTGCCAGCCGGGCATAGGTGAGCGGCTGGCACCAGCTCGCACAGCGGGCGAGGTAATAAAGCCCAAGGCGGAAGCCTTGGGAAACGGCGGAAGAACGGCAGCCACGTATGGGGCGGCAAAACCTCTCTGCCGTAAAAAGGAAAGGCCACGCTCAGCCGAAACAGATTTATGAGATCGTAGTTGTCCCCCGATTGTCATCCGGCCACGACTCCGCCTATTGTCTAAAAAATTGGGTAACCGCTCAGTGCTCTAAAGTAGAATCTGCACAGCATGGAGGGCAAAACAGAATCCCGCAAGCGCCTCGATTGGCTCCTGCTGGCCTGTGCCAACGTCACTGTCCCCGTGGTAGTGATATGGGAGCGCTATGAGGGGCAAGTGGGAACAACGGTGATGCTGATAAGCGGATTGATATCCCTTGTCATTGCCAATATTGCCGTTCTTGTCGGTATAAGAAGTCGGAAAAAGCGGTGGGGCCAAACCCTATCGCCTTCCCTTGTGCTGGGCGCGGCTCTATTCGCAGTGGTTTCTGCGGGGATAATGACCGTAGGTGTCATCGCTGTGCCAGCCCACAACGAATATGCAGATCTCGCATTCTCGAATACCCCGATCAATCAAATTCACCCGGAGCAAAAGGCGCTCCTCGTGGAGCTCATTCGCCGAAAAGCCGCCAACAGTCGTGAGTACGCCGCAACCGCCGCACAGATCAAACCGTTTTCACCTCCTTTGTATTCTCCTGAATCATTCGCCAATGCAGATGTTATGCGCAGCACGATCGAAGGATTGACGAAGGCGGCAGACCTCGACTTCGCGTACTACAGGAAACAGCAAGCGGCTGAGAAAGAATTCCGTGACAAAGTGAGCAAAATAGATCCTCAATTCCTCGCAGCCTGGGACAAGCCCGGCGGGGATGAATTGGCGGAGCAGGCCATATTGCGGCTGGAACAACAATGGCTTGCAAGCACTACGGTTCTTTATCAGTATGTTGGCAGCCACCAAAAGGCAATCACAGTTCAAAACGGAAAACTGAAATTCGCGACAACAGCCGTGGAACTCGAGTTCAATCAGCGGCAACAATACAGCAAGACGTTGTACACGAAAATGGAGGATAGAATCCAGGGATTATCCAGGGACAGAATGCAGCTCCGTTCACGAATTGTAATGCCGTCCACAGCACCGGCCTCATCCCCCTAATTCGTCTCATTCAACAACTGGGAACACGCGTCGGATGTCTTGCAAGTCTGAGATTACTCCCAAGTCCCAGTAATGCCGGCCAGCTCCCGAGGCGCCGGGATTGGGGGTAGGGAATCAGCTGCTGGGTACTTCTTCTCTTGCCGCGTAGTGGGATTCCACGTAATCGTTCAGAATGGAGATAAATTCGGCCACGATCTTGTCGCCGCGCAGAGTAGTCATCAGGCGTCCGTCCACGAACACAGGCGCTTTCGGTTCCTCGAAGGTGCCGGGCAGGGAAATGCCGATGTGCGAGTGCTTGGATTCGCCCGGGCCATTGACCACGCAGCCCATGACCGCGACTTTCAAGTCCTCCACGCCGGGGTAGCGCTGCTTCCACACCGGCATCTGCTGGCGCAGGTAGGACTGGATCTGCTCCGCCATCTCCTGGAAGAAGGTGCTAGTGGTGCGGCCGCAACCCGGGCAGGCGGTCACTTGCGGTGTGAAGCTGCGAATGCCGAGCGACTGCAGGACCTGTTGCGCGACCAGAACTTCTTCGGTGCGGTCGCCGCCAGGCGCAGGGGTGAGTGAAACGCGAATGGTATCGCCGATGCCTTCCTGCAAAAGCACGCCCAACGCGGCCGTGGAGGCCACAATGCCCTTCATGCCCATGCCCGCTTCGGTAAGCCCGAGGTGCAGCGGGTACTGGCAGCGCCCCGCCAGGCTGCGGTAAACATCAATCAGGTCCTGCACGCCGCTAACCTTGGCGCTGAGGATGATTTGGTCCTGGCGCAGCCCGTACTGCTCCGCTTTAGCAGCGGAATTCAGCGCGCTCACCACCATGGCTTCCATGGTCACGTCGCGCGCGTCCTTGGGCTCGGCGAGGCGGGAGTTTTCGTCCATCATGCGGGTAAGCAGGGCCTGGTCGAGCGAGCCCCAGTTCACCCCGATGCGCACCGGCTTATCGTTCTCGACGGCCACTTCGATCATGGTGCGGAAGTTTTCGTCGTTTTTGCGGCCCACGCTGACATTTCCGGGATTGATGCGGTACTTGGCCAAGGCCCGGGCGCAAGCGGGAAACTTCTTCAGCAGCAGGTGGCCGTTGTAGTGGAAGTCGCCGATGATGGGCACGCGCACGCCCTGCTTTTCCAGACCTTCGACAATGTGGGGAACGGCGGCGGCGGCAGCCTCGTTATTGACGGTGACGCGCACCAGCTCGGAGCCGGCGCGGGCCAAGGCGGCAACTTGCTTGATGGTGCCGGCGACGTCGGCAGTGTCGGTGTTGGTCATGGATTGGACCACGACCGGAGAGTCGCCACCAACCCGCACCGCGCCTATGGTGCAGGTGTAAGTCTTTCTGCGCTGGGTAGTTGCCATCCCAAAACTAGTTTAGCATGCGCTACGGCAGCCTCTGCGCCAGTCCGGGCAGCGTCTTCACCAGGTCGTTATAAATCACGACCACGAAGAACAGCACCAGGAAGAGGAACGCCATCTGGTACACGCGTTCTTTCACGTGCAGGCTGATGTCGTGTCCCATGACGCTCTCGATCAGCAGCATGAGGATGACGCCGCCATCGAGAATCGGAATGGGGAAGAGGTTAAAAATTCCCAGGTTGAGGCTGATGGCCGCGGTGAGCTGCAGCAGAGGTGAAAGGCCTTGTTTCGCTGCTTCGCCGGAGGCGCGCGCAATGCCGATGGGGCCTTCCATTTGCCGCATGGAAACCTGGCGGCGGACCATCTTCTCCACCAGCTGCAAAATCAGGTAGGAACTTTTCTTGTTGTCCTCCCAGGACTGGCTCAGAGCGGCAACAAGAGGCAGCTGCGTAACCTCGTCGGGGTCGCAACTAATGCCAATGCGCCAGCGCTTTTCTTCTTCACCGGGAGCCAAGACCAGCTCCGGCTTGATGGTCAGGTTCAGCTGCTTGCCCTCGCGCTCAACCGTGAAGGTTGCCGACTTTCCTTGATCATCCTGCAGTATGTCAATGATGGCGGGCACCGAGCGCACAGGCTTGGCATTTACGGCGACGATCTTGTCGCCCAGCTTCATGCCTGCCTTGTCAGCCGGCAGCCCTTCTTCCAGCGAGGTCACGGTATTGGGCTGGTCGGGCACCCATCCCGCGCTGCCGTACTGATCGGGGCCGGTAGGCTCGGGAACAATCGTTTTGGTAAAGGTTTGAGTGCCGCGCTGGAGCTCCACTTTCACCGGCTGATTGGGGCTGAGCACCATCTGGGGAATCACTTGCTGCCAGGTCGGGTTGAGGGGACCATCGTCCAGGCGCACGATCTTGTCGCCCGGCTGAATGCCAGCCTTAGCCGCGGCTGAATCCTTGATCACATAGCCAACCAGCGCCGTCTTATTGGCCCAAATAGGCCGCGAAAAGCTGACCATGTACACGCCGGTCAGCAACGCCAGGGCTAGAAAAATGTTCATGAATGGCCCGGCTACGGCAATGATGAAACGCTGCCACCGGGGGTGGGAAAGGAATTCGCCCGGGTCGCCGGTGCGCGCCTCCATGGGGTTTTCGCCGGACATGCGCACGTAGCCGCCCAAGGGAATAGCGCTGATGCGGTAGTCGGTTTCACCCTTTCGCCAGCCCAGCAGGCGGGTGCCGAAGCCGATGGAAAACACCTCCACCCGCACCCCAAACATCTTGGCCGTAATGTAGTGCCCGAATTCATGAATCAGGATCATGAATCCCAGCACCGCTGCTGTGGCTACTATCGCTAACAGGAAGCCGTTCATAGACTCAGGAAGTTACTCTCCGTGGTGGATTGCGGAAGCCGTCCACGGCAATGGGGAGTTGCTGCGGGACAGGTACTGCACCCGTTTCTTGGCGGCGGTGCGTGCCTCTGCGTCCGTCAATAGTATCTCATTTATAGATTCAGGTTT
>DATEGI010000107.1:0-17392 GCA_035280205.1 Terriglobales bacterium
AGTGATGGGCCGGGATTCGGGCTGGATCGCAATGTATAGCGGCATTGCCGGGGGCGCCGATGTCATCCTTATTCCGGAAAAACCATTTGATATTGACGAGGTGGCTGAAACCATCCGTCTGCGCCATGCCCGCGGACGCTATTTCAGCATCGTGGTAGCCGCCGAAGGCGCGAAGTTTGCCAATGATACCGAGCGCCAGCACGGCGCCCCTGTAGTCAGCACTACCGGCACCGACGAGTTTGGTCACGTCCGCCTGGGTGGCATCGGAAATATCCTGGCTCACGAAATCGAGCGCCTCACCGGCTTCGAGACTCGCGCCGTGGTTCTGGGCCATATTCAGCGCGGCGGTTCGCCCAGCGCCTTCGACCGCGTCCTGGCTACGCGCTACGGCATCGGAGCCATTGACATGGTGCATCGTGGCGACTTTGGCTGTATGGCCGCCTTGCGCGGCAACAAAATCGTTTCCGTTTCCCTGGCTGAAGCGACCGGTGAGAACCGCAAGGTGGACCAAGACCTGATCGAGGTTGCCATCGGCATCCTCGACAAGCTAAAGGACACTGACAGGCCGAAAGAAGCAAAGGAAGCAGTTACCCGCTAAGGCGCTTCTCCCTGAAAAATCGCGTGCATCACGGGGGAAGGGGTGTTCAGCCAGCTGCGAAGTCTGGACGCCTCCTCTCCAGTGCCGTCCATAAGCAACAGGAAATTACGCCTCTACTCCTGCCCGTGTCACTTCGGCCAGCAGATCACCCAACTGGCTCCAGGTGGGTTCGCCGAGCGCTGTTCGCAACTCCTCCTGGGCCCGTTTCCAGTGCGGTGTGGCTCTCTGCAACTGCTCGCGCCCCGCTGCTGTGAGCATCAGGAGCTTCTGGCGGCGGTCGTTTCCCGGCTTGGCCTTTACCCAACCACGCTCCTTCACCAGCTTCAGGGTGCGCGTCAGCGTTGTCGAATCCAGCGCCAGGAGCTTGCCCAGTTGTCCCTGCGTGGTCTCGCCGGTCTGGCTTAAGGCCATAAGGAGCGTAAATTGCGTAATCTCCACGCCATCCGAACGGAGTGCGTGGTTATACATGCGGGTTACCGCCCGTGTCGCGCGCCGCAGGTTAGCGCAGGCGCAAGGCAGAAGCGGTAGCGAGACTGGCGATTGGCCTTTCATTTCCCACTTACATGTATATACATATGTATCCCGTTTGTCAACTGTCTCCCTTTTTCAAGGGGGCTCGCCGTTCCCGCAGCCTCGTCTCGGGCCCATTCCCTGACCAGCAATTCCAACCGGGCAACTTACCTTGTAACCAGGCTCACATCCACTTGTGACGCCGCTCACAGTGCGCCGTTCACTCTCCTTCCATAATCAAGATGCCAGGGCTGGGAGTCTTCCTGCGGCAAGGAGAAACGACTATGAGAGCCTGGGCATTGGCTGTGCTGGTTGCGTTGCTGGCCTGTGTGGCGTTGGCCGCCAATCAGGCGCCCGCCAACGGAAAAGCGCCTAAGTACGACAAAGCCACCGAGGTCAAAATCAAGGGCGCGGTGGCGGATGTGCGCGACTACGAGTGCCCCATCAGCGGCACCATGGGAGCCCATCTCACGCTGAAAGTGCAGGATGGCAGCACGATTGAGTTACATTTGGCCGCCACCAAGTACGTGAAGAGTTACGAAATGGTGTTCAACAAGGGCGACGAGATCGAAGTTACCGGCTCCAAGGTGAAGTTCAACGGCGCCGATACCATCTTGGCGCGCGAAATCACCCGCGGCCAGGACTCATTTGTGTTCCGAGATGAGAACGGCAAGCCGGTTTGGTAGAGTCATAGGTGTTAAGCGGATTTTTGCGGCCGAACGAACCAGGAAAAAGGCGCGGGATTATCCCGCGCCTTTCTTTTAAAGTTGCAACGTCGTAGGACAACCCGTCTCTTCATCCCATAGAAGCACCGCTGCTTTAGTTGTCCGGCGGGGGGTGTCTCCAGGTTAATCGCAGCCCTGACTACTGGCTCCAGCAAAAAAACAGGCCATCCATAGGGATGGCCTGGTTGGCGAAGTCCTCCGGGGAGGAGGGAAAACTTATTTCTGTGCACCCTGGGGCTGCGTCATCTGAGCCGCCGGACCGGTAGAAGGCGCGGGCTGCTGTTGCTGGCCTTCGGTGGTATTGGTCATCAGGCGAATGTCCACCCGGCGATTCTTGGCGCGACCGGCAGCGGTCTTGTTGGTGGCCACCGGCTTGTCCTTGCCCAAGCCGATCAGGTAAATCTTGTGGGCCGGAACGTTGTACTTGGAGGCAAGGTACTGGATCACGGAGTCGGCGCGGCGGTCGCTCAGGCCGTAGTTGTACTGCTGGCTGCCGACGGCGTCCGCACCGCCTTCAACGGTGATGATGTAGCTCTTGGTCTTGGGAATCTCGGTGCCCAGTTCATCCAGGGCGGATTTCGCTTTCTTGGTCAGGTTGTCCTTATTGAAGGCAAAGTGTACCGCGGTCTCAACCACAGGATGGTAGTTGTCCAAGTTGGCGACCGTGTTGGCCAGCGACGTAACCCGGTTGCTGGCGGTGGTGGCTGATTGCTGCGCCTGGTCAGCGGCCTGGCCGGCGCTCTGAGCCTTCTGTTCGACTTCCGCCGTCTTGTTGTTCACAGTCAGAATGCCCTGCTGGGCGCGCGCATCAACGTCCTTGATGTCGCGGCTGTTCTTGGCGGTCAGGTCATCGAGTTCGTTGACCTTGTTGACGGTGGGCGTGACTTCATTGCGGACATAGTTCTTGCTGGCGCAGCCGATGCTCAGAAACAGACTGGACGCCAATAATCCCGAGAGGAAAATCCGATTCATGAGGAAGACTCCTTCCATGCGCGGGACCGGGCCTACACGGTCCTCGTTTGCTGATTGAGCACGTGCGCTGCCAATCGCAGCGCCAGGTAAAGACATCTAATTGTAAGGCAATCAATGACTTCCGGCAAAACCCCAGCAGTAGTGCTCCGGTTGGACAATGGCCAAGTGAGCAAACCCGGCTTAATCCGTAGAATTTTTACCTTACAGGCCGGAAATCTGGTCCTGAGGCAGGCAACACTTTTCACTCGGAGAATGCCAGAATTTGTCACTCAGACATTGAGAGCAGGGACGCGTCGTTGGAAACTCCGGTCGGGGTAAACCAGCTATTATCAAAGTTGAACCCGACAAGCTAGCCAGCTAGGAAGCCAGCCAGTAGCTGTCCCTATGGACCTGCACGAAAAAATCCGGACCTTGCCCACGCAGCCGGGCGTGTATCAGTACAAGAACGCCGAGGGAGAGGTCATCTATGTAGGCAAGGCCAAGAACCTCCGCTCGCGGGTGCGCTCCTACTTCTTACTGGGCAGAGCCGAAGACGCCAAGACCGGGACCCTTCTACGCGAGGCCACCGATGTGGACTACATCGTGGTGGATAACGAAAAGGAAGCCCTGGCACTGGAAAACAACCTCATTAAGCAGAAGAAGCCTCGCTTCAATATTCTGCTGCGGGATGACAAGACCTATCCTTATGTGAGGCTGACTCTGGGCGAGCGTTACCCGCGGGTGTATGTAACGCGCCGATTGCGCAAGGACGGCAGCGCCTACTACGGGCCCTACTTCCCGGCCAACTTGGCCTACCGCATCGTGGACCTGATTCACCGGCATTTTCTGGTGCCGTCGTGCAAAGTGGACCTGAGCCGGTACCACCCTCGTCCCTGCCTGCAGTACTACATTCACCGCTGCCAGGGTCCCTGCGTGCAGGGCCTGACCACGCCGGAGATTTACCAGGAGGCAGTGCGCGACGTGAAGATGTTCCTGGAAGGGCGGCCGACTGACCTGGTGCGCTCGCTGCGCGGCCGCATGGAGCAGGCAGCGGGTGACCAGCGCTTCGAGCAGGCGGCCAAGTACCGCGACTTGATCTCCACCGTGGAGCAGTTGCAGGAGAAGCAGCGTATCGCGTCGGTGGAGAGCGACGATGCCGACGTTTTCGGGTACCACTACGAGAACGGGATGCTGGCCATCAACCTGTTTCACATGCGCGGTGGGCGGGTGCTGGACCGGCGGGAATTTTTCTGGGACCAGATACCCACGTTGGCGGTGGACACGCCCACCGAAGAGCAACAGCACAATGGTAGAGACGTTGCTGTTAACGTCTCAGCGGAGACCGGCGGGAGAGACGTAACAAGTTACGCCTCTAATGATGATTTTGGAAATGAAGAAGAGCCTGCAGCGGAGCCTGCCGCCTTCAACCCCGGGGAATTCTTCTCCGCCCTGATCAAGCAGCTCTACATTGACGCTCCCTATGTGCCCCGCACAATTTACGTGCCGGTGGACTTCGAGGATAGGGAAACCTTAGCGGAGCTTATATCCGAAAGCCACGCGGGCGAGGGCGCCCGCGCCACAAGAGTTCACATTGTTGTTCCGCAGCGCGGGGAGAAGCGCTCGCTTATTGACCTGGCGGGCAACAACGCCAAGCAGTCGTTCGACCAGCGCTTCCGCGTCATGCAGCCGGCGGCGCGTGCGGTGCAGGAGGCGCTGCAGGACGCGCTCGCCTTGCCGGAATTGCCCAAGCGCATCGAGTGCTTCGACATTTCCCACATCCAGGGAGCGGAGACAGTGGCCTCCATGGTGGTGTGGGAAGACGGTCGTATGAAGAAGTCGGACTACCGCAAGTTCATCATCCGCTCGGTGGAGGGCGTGGACGACTTTGCCTCCATGCGCGAGGTGGTGGGGCGCCGCTATAAGCGCGTGGAAACAGAAAAACAGAAGATGCCCGACCTGGTGCTGATTGACGGCGGCCTCGGACAACTGCACGCCGCCGCCGAGGCGCTGGAAGGGCTGCAGATCATCAACCAGCCGCTGGCCGCCATCGCCAAGCGCGAGGAGATCATCTATGTTTACGGCCAAGAGGACGAACCGGTAGTGCTCGACCATCACTCGCCAGTCCTCCACCTGGTGCAGCAGATTCGCGATGAAGCTCACCGCTTCGCCGTGACCTTCCACCGCAAACGGCGCCAGATGCGCGACCGCTCCACCGAACTGCTGGAGATTCCGGGCGTGGGCGCCAGCACCACCCGGCGCCTGCTGCAGCATTTTGGCAGTCTGCAGGCGGTGAAGGACGCGGATGTGGCGGCGCTCTCCGCCGTCGTCACCCGCAGCCAGGCGCAGGCAATTCTGGAACACTTCCGCAAACAGCCAACGAATTAACCGCAGGGGACACAGCAAAGAGAAGGATTTTAAGAATTTGTCATCCTGAGCACAGCGAAGGATCTGCTTTTGTTTGTTCTTCGTTCAATTAAAACACACACCTTCTGTCATCCTGAGCGAAGTCGGCTGATTCGCTGGCGAATCAGCCGGCGCAGTCGAAGGACGCCTGCGTCTGGCGAATTCTTATCTGACGTTCAAGGGAATTTTCTCAACAAGCTTGAATCAACAATAATCTTGAATCAACAATAATGATGAGAACGGGCGTAGCCACTTGCAGCACCGTGGAAGCCCCGGACTTCAGTCCGGGGGAGTGGGTGACTACAGGACGGCGGGCTTTTAGCCCCAGAACCAGTGGTCCCCGACTAAGTGCTGCGGACTTGTCGTTCCTGTTTTTCGCGCTCCTGCAGCTCCTGTTGCACGCGAACGCCCGCCGCCTCCGGCAGGCGCGACTCCTGCAGCAGTTCATGCAGCACTCCGCTGGGCAAACTGTGGGCAAGTTGCGCGGCCTCATTCGCGGAAGTCTGTGGATTGCGCAGTAGGGCAATTCGCACCTCACGGCGCAGCGACCATCTGCCATCGCGGCAAACCAGTTCGACTAAAGCCGCGCTGGCCTTCTCGGCCATGAGCGCCTTGACGACAAGAACTTCGGTGAGAAATGGATTGCTGACCGCAGCCTCGATCACGCGCGGCTCGGAATCGAGCAGCAGTGCGGCCGCCACGCGCCCCGAGGCGCGCCGTGCCAGCGTGATGCGCTCCCCCAGGGTGATTTTTTCCAGCCGCGAAACCAGGGTCTCCTCCGCTGCCTTCTTGATGTCGGCCAGCACCGCGGGCGAAAGCGCCAACTGCATGAGTTCGAAGCTGTAGAGATGACGAATGGCGGGCAGCGAGACGTGCCGCGGCGCTTTGGGATGGCCAATCATCCCCACCAGCACGCGGCGTGATTTTATCGCCGGGGCATTTTTGCTGAGCGCTTCCAGCGCCTCGGCCGGCAGGTCGCGCCGCTCCAGCAGCGCCAGGGCCAGCTCTTCGCTGAGCGCCTCGTGAGCAGCAGCGCGTTTCAGTTCGTCAGCCGAGTGGCTGTGGATTAGTGTTGTGAGTTCCTCGGACATGTTAGTCAGTAGTCGTGAGTCGGGAGTCGGTGGGGCCTTGCTGACTACCGACTCCTGACTCCTGACTACTTGCCCCTCGCTAGCCACAGCGCCCCTTGTGCCGGCTCCACTACTTTAGCGTCTATTTCCGCCTCAGGATGCACAGAGCGCAGGCTGTTGCTGAACACCTGACGGACAAGGGGTGAGTTCTGAAAGACGCCGCCGGCCGGGGCGACGCGAAACCCCTGCTTCGTCCGCCACAGGCGCTCGGCCACGATCCGGGCCAGTTGCGCTAGTTCGGTGGCAGCCTGTGTAAGGATCTCGTTGGCACGGGAGTCGCCACTGGCGGCCGCGGCCAACACCTGAGGCAGCAGCTCGGCAAAATCGGGCGGCGGGATGGCGTTAGCAACGCGCACCACGTCATCGCGTGCGCCCAGGTGCCAGGTATTCATGATGCTGCTGATGAGTACGCTGTTTTCGCCCAGGTCGTGGGCACGCATGGCGCCAGCCACGGCGGCACGGCCAATCCAGTGGCCCGAACCTTCATCGGAAATGGCAAAGCCCCAACCGCCGGCGCGCGCGGTTTCGCCGCCCTCATTGCGCCCGTAAGCGATGGAACCGGTGCCGGCTACGACAATCAACCCGGGACCGCCGCGGAAGGCCGCTTCCAGGGCAATCACCATGTCACCGACCACGGCAATTTCTCCACCCACCAGACTCGTCAGCACGCTGCGCACTTGCTTTTCGATCTGCGGGCGCGCGGCCCCCGCCATGCCAATGCAGGTACGCGCGATTTGTGAAGGCTGAACCTTGCCAGCACCGCAAGCCTCAACCACCACGACGTGCAGCGCCTGGCGCGAGCGCTCTTCGCCTATACGAATGGGATTGCTGCCTGGACCAGTGGCGCTGGCCAGCACGCTGTGCTCATCGCCCAGCAGGCAGGTAGTCTTGCTGCCCCCGCCATCAATGCCCAGGAAGTAAGGCATAGCGTGTTGTACCACAAGAAATCAATAGTCAGGAGTCAGTAGTCAGGGGTCAGTGGGTGGTAGTTGATAGTAGTAGTTGGTAGTTGGTAGTTGGTAGCTGGTAGCTGGTTGTTGGATGCTGAGAGTCAAAGGCCAAGAGCTAGTAGCTAGAAGCTGGCAGCAAGTAGCTAATTCTCACACGTCAATCAACACATCCTCGCCCTCAACCTTGATCGGATAGACGGCGATGCGGAACGCAGGACTGTGCCCGGCCTGGCCGGTCTGCGGGTCCCATTCCCAGCCGTGCCATGGGCAGACCACCTTATCTTCCATGATGACGCCCTGGCCTAGGGGACCGCCGCGGTGGAGGCAGACATTATCCATGGCGGAAATAGTGCCGTTCACATTGGCAACGCACACCACCTTATCGCCCAAGGTGAATTCTTTGGCTTCACCGGGCTCGGGCAGGTCGGTTTTGGCGGCGATACGGGTGAAAGGCATAGTTCGAGCAATTAGCAGTTAGTAATTAGCACTTAGCCATTGCACAACATCAATGGTGCGGGAATAACGCACGACGCTCGAATAGGGCAGCACTCAGCGCAGCATTACGAATGTTGAAGAGCTAAATACCAATTACTAATTGCTAAATGCTTCAGAAAACCTTCGCTTCGCTCAGGTCCGCAGGGCTACTTCGGCTGCAGCGTCTGCGCGATCATCACCTGCCGTTTGAACGCCTCCACCATGCTCTCATTCAGCCTTACTTCGGTGGGACGCTTGGCCAGGCTCATGCGGTCAATTTTGTCCTGCAGCTTGAGCAGCGCGTAGAAGAGGTTCTCCGGGCGCGGCGGGCAGCCGATGACGTACACGTCGGTGGGCACTATGCGGTCCACGCCCTGCAGCACAGCGTAGGTATTAAATGGCCCGCCCACGGAGGAGCAGGCGCCCATGGAGATCACCCACTTGGGGTCGGGCATCTGGTCGTAGATGCGCTTGACCACTGGCGCCATCTTCAGCGTCACCGTGCCGGCCACGATCATCAGGTCGCTCTGCCGCGGGCTGGGACGAAATACTTCGGAGCCGAAGCGGGCGATATCGAAGCGGGCGGTGGAGGAGGCGATCATCTCGATGGCGCAGCAGGCCAGGCCGAAGGTCATGGGCCACAGCGCCGACTTGCGCGCCCAGTTGAATACGTAATCTACGCTGGTGATGAGGAAGTTCTTTTCAAACTTGTTCTGCAGCCAGGCCATGGGTCCTCTGGGTTCCTGGGGAGCAGCCCTGACGTGCTCTTTGCGCCACTCTCCCGCCAAACCCTTCAGTCTAGGGCGGGGGGAGGGGAGTGTCAAACGACCCTTCGCGCGAGTGCCGGTGTGGAAGCGTGCGGCTTTAGCGCACGAAAAGCAGCACAAGTGAACGACCTTCAGACCCGGTGTAGCGTCTCACGCAGGGCTTCGATCAGCGCCTTAGGGCCGTCGTCGGCCAGCACGTTAGCGTCGGGATTAATCTTCGTGTCGCGATATTTGGTATCGGAGATGGTGACGAGCCGGCAATCGGGCCAATGCTGGCGCAGCAGTTCGGTAAGCTCCTCCACCGTGTCGCTGGACAGCGTGTAGGTAAGTACCGCCACGTCGAAACCGCCGCGCAGCACCGCTGCGACAGCGTCCTCTTTGCTCGCCGGAATAGTTACGTTGAAACCGTGCACCCGCAGCACTTCCGCCCGGTACAAGGCCAGCTCGCGGATCTTACCGAACATCAGGACGCGGTTGCGAGGCAGGCTTCGCATCTCGCCCTGGCGCACCTGGCTGCCGGATCTGGGCGCCGCGCGGCGACGATTATCACCGGCGGCTCGGAGTAGGAGGACAAATGGAGGGTTGCAGACGGGTGCAGCGCTGGATACGGCGGGGGAGAGACTGCCCATAAAGGCTACACTGTGCCTCCGGCGAAGAAATGCCGTGCTTTTGCGGCAGTAGTATACACAGGCGCGCAAGCCCGAGGCTGTCTTCGGGGAGTGAAAATCAGCGCGTCTTTCCCTTCCTGCCTTCTGCCCCGGCGTGGAAGCGTGCGGCTTCAGCCGCACGATACGCAGCAGCTAAAGAAATGGGCTTCAGCCCGGGGGGGTTTTCACGGACTCAAGTCCGCTCGGAATAAAACATAAAAAGAAAAGGGAAAGCGCCATTCACCCGGCTGCAGCCGGGTGCTTCCACAAAGGACTCCTACTCCAGCCGCCAGGGAGAGCGCTCCGGCCAGCGGCGCAGCGCGTCCAAAGCCCAAGCGGCCGACTTGTCTTTGTGGCAAACGTTGCAGGGATTGGGAATGTTGTACTTGTCGGTCATCTCCGGGGAGATGAAGCGAAAGGTGTGGGCGTGAACGAAGGCCCCGGGTGCGCTTTCCGTCTCGATCTGGGGCATGTGGCAATCCACGCAATAGCTGCCGGCGGTGCCCACTTTGTGGTGCGTATGCTGCTCTAGAGTGGCGGTGCGCGGGCCGTTGGGCGAGAGCGGGCCGTGGCAATCCAGGCAAATCTGCTGGGCGGGCTTGCGCAGTTGCGCATAGTTGCCGGTGCCGTGCACGTCGTGGCAATTGAAGCAGGTAATGCCGCGGCGATACATCACGCTCTGCACGAAATCATTGCCCTGCATGCGGTTCTTGTGCGCCGTGCCGTCCGGGAAGTGGTAAAAGCCGGAGCTGCCCAGGGGGTGAGGCTCGAGGCGCCAGAAATTCTGCAGGTTCAGCCCTACGTTGTAGCCGACCGGCCAGTCATAAACCTTGCCGGCTACGGGAGTGGCGAGCGGGCGGCCCTGAGAGTGGCACTGGATGCAGGTATCGTTGGCGGCCACATAATCCATGCGCGCGGGATTGAGGATGTTGCCGCGGTTGGGATGCGCAACGTGCTCGCTTCCGGGGCCGTGGCAGCGCTCGCAACCCACATTCCACTCGGTGACGGTGTGGGTTTCAATGTTGTAATTCACCGAGTGGCAGCCGTCGCACAAAGTGGCGGTGGGGCGCTGCATGTTGTCGGGCGGGAAGTATGCGGCCCACCAATCATCCTTCACCAGGTACGGCATCCACTTGCGCTGTGCGATGGCCCATTTCCCGGGCAGGGGGTAGTACAGGTCGCCCACCTTGGTGAAGTAGTTCTGCTTCCACAGATTGCCGTATACCAGCGCGATCTGCTTGCGGCTGAAAGGCGCGTGTGAGAAATCGCCCAGGACGGCGTTGGGGTGCGTGGCCGGATCGCGCACGATGTTGGCCATAGGCGTCTTTTTCCAGCGCTGATATATCTGCTGATGGCATTTTTCGCATGCCTGCGAGCCGACATAGCGAGCGTCGGCCGCGGTGCTGGCCTGCTGAATGACTTCCCGGCGGCTCAGCGGGCGCAAGCTGCGGATGAAGAGCACCAGCTTCCAGCTGTCGTCACTGCCCTGCTGGTGAGGATTGCCCCAGGCGGGCATGCCGGTGAGCTGGACTCCATTTTCGATGATGAAGTGAATTTCGCCGTCGCTGAGAGCCTGGGTAGGGGCCGCGCGCAGGTCAGGCACGCGCGGATAAAGATTGCCGCCAACGGGCGTGAGGCCGCTGCCATCCTGACCGTGGCAAAGTGCGCAGCGGGCCAGGAAATTGCTGCGCCCTTCCTCCAGGTTTTGCGGAATAGCCTGCAGGGGATTCTTCTGCGAGCGCGCGGCGGTGGGAATGGCCAAGTTGCGCACACGCCGGGCCAGGGCGGCTTCCCACGCGGAAGGCTCGGCCGTGGCGCGAAAGCCCCGCCGAATTACCAGGGTCGCCCAGATGGAAGCTACGGTGGCGACGATGACGATGGCCAGGAGAACTGTCTTCCAGGCTTTCATTCTCACTCTCTTGAAAGAGAAATACTGCCGAAAATAACATTAATTAGACCTGAAGCGGTCAAGACGAGTATCGCGTGAGAAAATAGGGAAAACTTTCCCCACGATGGCAGTCAAGACACTTACATCGGATACGGCGGCCTCGGCGCCGGCCCCCGCCCGCATGCCCGGCAGCAACTGGCGCGACTCGTTCTTCTGGATGGTAGCTATCGGCTTCCTGCTGCGGCTGGGCGCCATCCTCGTGCTGCACACTTATCGTTACCGCAGCGCGGAGGGGCACTTTGATTTCGGCTACGAGATGGGGCGCATCGCCGCCTCCATCGCCTCCGGGCACGGCTTTAGCAATCCTTTCCAGACGCCCACCGGGCCCACGGCCTGGGAGCCGCCACTCTATCCTTATTTGACCACCGGCATCTTCCGGCTGTTCGGCATTTACAGCTACGCTTCGGCATTTGTGCTGCTCACCATCAACAGCTTCTTTTCCTCGCTCACCGCGATCCCCATTTACCTGATTGGCAAGCGCACCTTCGGCTACACGGTGGCGCTGTGGTCGGCCTGGATGTGGGCGGTGCTGCCCTTCACCATGTACTGGTCCACCAAGTGGGTGTGGGAGACCAGCCTTTCGGCGCTGCTGCTGGCGATGATTTTTCTGTGCGCCCTGAAACTGCAGGAAGCGAAAGGCGTGCGGCTATGGGCGGCACTGGGCGCGCTCTGGGGGGTGGCTGCGCTTTGCAATCCCTCGTTGCTCTCTTTCTTGCCGGTTTCGCTGGCTTGGATTTGGCACCGTCGGCTGAAGGCGCATCGTTCCTGGCTGCCGCACACTGCTCTCGCCCTGCTTGTCTTCGCGCTGCTGGTTGCGCCGTGGACGGCACGCAACTACCGTGTTTTCGGAAAATTCATCCTCGTTCGCGACAATTTTGGTTCTGAACTTCGCCTGGGCAACAGCCCCGGCGCCGACGGCACCTGGATGTGGTATCTGCACCCTACGCGAAACGTGCCGCAGATGCGCGAATTCCAGCGCCTGGGCGAAGTGGCCTACATCGCGGAGCGCAAGCAGCAGGCGCTGAACTACATCGCCCAGGACCCGGCCCGCTTTGCCGGCTTGAGCGCCAAGCGCTTCATCTATTTTTGGGCGGGGCTGCCGCGCTCCTCCAAAATTGCCGCTCTGGCGCCCATCAAGAACTCGCTTTTTTTGGCTTCCTCGGTGTTGGCACTGTGGGGCCTGGGCCGGGCGCTGCGCCGCAAGGTTCCCGACGCCACACTCTTTTTCTGGCTCATCTTGGTTTATCCTGCCGTTTATTACCTTGTATTCCCACACCCGCGTTACCGGCACCCGATTGAGCCGGAAATGCTCCTCCTGGGGGTGTATTTGATTACCCAAGCGGGCAAGAAAAGCAGCACGGTGGTAAAGCCTGTGCGCGTCATCGGCGACCCGCTCAAGCCGCTGACCACGCTTTCGGTGGTGATGCCCGTGTACAACGAGAAGGCCACCATCGCGCAGGTGGTGCGCACGGTGCTGCAGGCCGAGGCACGGCTGCAGAAAGACCTGGTCATCGTGGACGACTTCTCCACCGACGGCACCCGCGAAGTTCTCAAGGAACTGGAGCGCGAGGCCCGCGGCCGCATCAAGCTCCACTTCCACGAGCGTAACCAGGGCAAGGGCGCTGCCCTGCGCACCGGCTTTGCCCAGGCCACCGGCGACGTGGTCCTGGTGCAGGATGCCGACCTGGAATACGACCCCTCGGACTACCCCGTGCTGCTCGAGCCCATCCTGCGCGGGCGCGCCGACGCCGTCTTCGGCAACCGCTTCCACGGCGGCACCCACCGCGTGCTCTATTTCTGGCACTTCCAGGCCAACAAGTTTCTGACTCTGTTCTGCAACCTGCTGTGCAATTTGAACTTGAGCGACATGGAAGTGGGCTACAAGGCATTCCGGCGCGAGGTGCTGGAAGCCGTCCGCTTGCGCTCGGACCGCTTTGGCTTCGAGCCCGAGGTGACCATCAAAGTGGCTAAGCTGGGCTGCCGCATCTATGAGGTGCCGATTGCGTACCACGGCCGCACTTACGAAGAAGGTAAAAAGATCGGCTGGAAAGACGGCGTGGCCGCCCTGTTCCACATGCTGAAATACCGCTTCTTTGACTGAGGCAAGGAGAACTCCATGCGAATGCCAGCCATGGCGCTGCTGCTCTGCCTGGGAATGGCTGCCCTATCCGCCGCGCAGGCCAAGCCGGCCAGCCCATCACACGCCGGCGAGACGCTCAGCGCCAAGCACCAGGACACGGAAAAACTCATGGAGTTGGTGGGCACCCGGCGCATCCTGCGCGATCTTTTCGACCAGGACATTGACGCGCAAATCGCCGCCATGCGCCGCGCCCGCCCCGATGTTCCCGACCAGTTCTGGCAGGATTTCACGGTTGAATTCAAGCGCCAGGCCAGCCCCGATGAACTGATGAAGGCCATCCTGCCCATCTACGACAAGCACTTCAGCCATCAGGAAATACGCCAGCTTATTGCCTTCTATGAGAGCCCGTTGGGACGCAAAATCAGCACCACCTTGCCGGAAATCCAGCAAGAATCGGTGGAAGCCGGGCGCGCCTGGGGCGAGCGACTGGGCGACCGCATGCATGAAGAACTGCAGAAACGGCTTAGCGAAAAGGGGTATAGAGCGCCCCAGTACTAAAAATGTTCGCGCCCGACCCGGCAAAAAGTGGTATTGTGGGCGCGATTTTGCGCCTTCAGGAGAGGCTGGAGCCTGTCCTGTTTCCTCAGGCTGAACCCTAAATTTCCGCTCTGGCTCCTGCCGATCCACAAGGAGGGGCTATGTTTAAAGCAAGGCCGGCCAACCTTATCAAAACAAGCGCCGTAAGCGTCATTTTGCTGGCCATGTGCGGCTTGGCCGCGGCGCAAACCCAGCATGCGTCGGCGAAAGCTCCTGCTCTCAAGTACGACCTGAAAGCGGAGAAGAAGATCAAAGGCACCGTTCAGGAAATGAAACTGGAAGGCCAGGGCCACAGCGCGCTCATGCACCTGGTCCTGAAGACCGCCAACGACACAGTCAATGTTTACCTGTGCCCGGAACGGTTCATCAAGGACATGGGCATCGAACTGAAGGCCGGCGATGAGGTTGAGGTCATCGGCTCGCCCGCCACCGATAACGGAGTTTCCGTCATTTTGGCGCGCGAAATTGATAAGGGCAGTGATGCCTACGTGCTGCGCGATGACAAGGGCGTGCCTGTATGGAACTGGCAGCACACCTGAGTTGGACGGAATTACCTGGCTGAAGTTGGGACAGCGAAGTCAACGCCGCGGTCTTCGTTCACCTGCTGCGTGGACCTGAGGTCCAACTCGGCAATGGGAATCTTGGTTCGCCGCTGGTCATTGAACACCCACAACATATTGCCCACAATGGCGTAATTTTCCACCTGGCTGCGGCGGCCATCACGAAATACCAGGGTGGTGGAAACCGGCGGCTCTACCTTGGCGTCATCCGCCGGCGGCGCGGGCGTCGCAGCAGCGCGCGGCGAACTCTGCTGCTCCTGGATCCGCTCCAACTCTTCCCTCAATTGTTCGATCTGGTTGGTCAAGTCGCTGACCTGGGCGTTGGCCTGTTCCAGTTGCTCCGTGTCCTGGGAATTGTTGTAATTCGACTCGTCGTACAGGGGCATGCTGTAGTACGGGTAAGAGGCGAAGGGCAAAAAGGACGAGAAGGGGACAAACGACGAGAAGCGGGTGGGCGTGCGGGTGCAGAAAAAGGGATCGAAAAAGGCGTCAGAGAAGCAGCGGTTGTCGGGGTGCACGCCGAAGGGAAAATTTCCGTGCCCGAAACCGAAAGTCAAGCCAATGCGCCCGGAATGAATGCGTCCCTGCGGTCTAAATGGGGTGTGCGCGGGCACGGCTGGCCGGAACTGAAACCCGCCCCGCACCGGCATCGGGCGCGCCATGAAAGGCCGTGCCATGGGGGCAGCCCGCATCGCCATTGGCGCGCGCATAGGAGCGCTTCTGGCGGGCATGCCATGCCATTGAGCAACCGCTGCCATGGGCAACAGCGCCAAAACCGCGATGGGAAGCAAACTCCGCATACCCCACCTCGCTCCCTATAGGATACTCCCAAATTGAGTTGGCGGAGCACGCTAAGACGGCCAGCCGCGCGGCTGATTGTAAAGAGACGGTGAGCTTCCGCTGCAAATCTATGGTAGAGACGTACGTGGTTATGTCTCGCGGAGGACGCTTGATATGAAGATCCTGGCCGAACTCCTATTTACACTTCTGCTGGCGGACGTGGTTTGGGGAGCACCGCCACAGGCGCGACCGACGCCACCACGCGCCGCGAACAATGCCTGCGAGCAGGAGTGGCAGGCGATGGCGCAGCGCCATCGGGAAGAAGCCGACGCGTTGCTGAAGGAAAGCTCTGGCCAGCGCTCCCTACTCACCATGTTGCGCAACGATGCCGGCATTGTGCGCGACAGCACGGTGCGCGATGCCCTGCAAGTGAATGCGGATATGTGGGAGATGATGCTGGGCAGGTTGCAGCACGAAGCCGCGAGTCTGCAAGCGCTGGCAGAGCAGGAGGAGTCGAAGCAGCAGGCCCTGTGCAGCTCGCGATAGCTGCGGCCATTCGGCTCCTGAAAGCACGCCCCGATACGAGGCTGCCGTCGAGTGAACTATTGACGTGAGTATTTTTCTCAAGCGTGGAAGCGTGCGGCTTCAGCCCCACGAAACGTGCGCACAAGAAGAACGGGCTTCAGCCCCCGGGAACTAATAAATCTGGTACCCCGGCGCGGCCACGCGCACATCGGGCTTGGTGGCCATGAGCAGCAGCGCACCGATGCGCTTGAAGTCACTCAACTCGGCGGCATTCTTGAACCACTTGCCGCTGTATTCATCAGGCGTGGGCGTGTCGTCGGGAATGCGCCACCCCTCGACTTTTTCGAACGCATTGCGCTTCAGCATCTCCACATATTCCGCCTCGGAGAGAGCGTGCACCGGCACCTGCAGTTCGTCTACCCAGCGCAGCGAATAGGGATTGTCTTTATACAAGTTGATAAGGATGAACAGGCGCCCGTGCGGCGCCATCACGCGAAACAGCTCGGCCAGCGTCCGCTCCTGGTCGGGATAGTAGTAGAACGATTCCACCGAGAGCACCTTGTCGAAGAAGTTCTCCTCCCACGGAATCTGCTGCGCCGAGCCCCACACGTACATCACATTTTCGAAATCGCGGGAAGCGGCGCGCGCGCGGCGAATCATCTCGTCGGAAACATCCAGGCCCACGACCTGACCGAAACCTTCCGGGCCATCGGAGACCAGGCGGGCCAGCAGGCGCGTGGCCCAACCGGCGCCGCAGCCCAGGTCGAGCACGCGCTCACCGGGGCGCAGGTCCATGAGGCGAACGGTCTTCTCGGTGATGTCGAGATGATGGCGCTCCATCTCCTCGCCACGGCCGGCTTCAGCCCAGCGGTTGAATTCTTCGCGCAAAATCTGGTCAGGGGAGAGTTTCGGTTCCATGCAGTTTCCTTCCAGTGATTCCCAGGTGGCCGCCTGATCAACCAACGCGTCCTTTTAAGGGTATCGCATTCATGCCCAGAAATTCACTCACACGGTCATACCACTGAATCTGATCACGAGCTGTGAAGTGCGCGTTGGCTGGGCTGGGGTTGGGGACAACAAAGAGCCGGGTTGCGCCGATTACTTCCGGCTGGGGGCCAAGCACAGGCTGGCGGTTGCTGATGTGTAACCCGAATCTCAGGAATTTGCGATAGCCTGTAATCCCATGGAAACAGGCCACTCGTGGGGCGAAGTGCCGAAGTTTCTCGAGGAGGCGCGGCGACCATTCTTCAAAATCGGCATCGCTGAGTTCCGCAGCATTTGCTGAGGGTCGCTTGACGATGTCTGTCAGTCCAATTCCGAAGCGGGGAAGTTCGGCATCATGCACCGGCAGCAGAGAGTCCGCTCGCAGCGCACGCCGCACCTGCAAGCTCATCTTCGACACTGAGAACGCAGGCCAAAAGCGGCTGGTCGAGCGGGCAAAATAATGTCCCCGCTCCACCGAGTACAGCCCAGGATTGATTCCGATAAAGACAAGATCCAGACCTGCCGCAAGGTAATCCGGCAGCGTGCGAAAAGCGTAGACCTCGTCATGGGCCGAGGAAGACAAACCTGGAAGAACTGGAGCCGAGAGCCGGACTTGAACCGGCGACCTGCTGATTACGAATCAGCTGCTCTACCAACTGAGCTATCTCGGCTCAAATTTGATTTTAAATTGAAGCTCGGACCGGGTAAAGGTGCGAGAAAGCTGCCGTTAGGCTCTCCGGGGGGCGGAAATTGCACGACTGGT
>DATEGI010000108.1:0-2066 GCA_035280205.1 Terriglobales bacterium
CGTAATGGCATCCCACCCAGGACTCCCGTCCTGGGCTTTACTATTCCGCCCTGCGGGGCGTCATTCACTGTTCTACTGACTGAATGCTGATAGCTGAATGTTGGCGGCTGCCTGTGAATGCTGGTGGCTGGTTTTAGTTCACCCAGGGCGGCGACTTGGATTCGCCATTGTGCTTGTCGGCCGCGTCAGGATCGCGGTAGTTGCCGTGCTCGTCAAAATACACATCGCGGCCGTGCCGGCGCATGTAAACCTGAAACTTACGGGCGGCGCGCCGCCGCTTCCACTTGTAGTAGGAATTGCGCACCCCGAAGTAGTGCTCGGAGAAGGCGTAGGTCAGCCCGCGCCGGGGCAGAAACTTCACATACAGGTATCCAAAAAGCGCGCCACCCAGGTGGGCGAAGTAGGCCACCGACTGTCCGCGATGCGCCGGCCCCAGACCCTCAAAGGCGCCGGCGAGCGCAATCAGGATCAGAATCCCCACCAGGTACTTGGCGCGGATCATGAAGGGCAGGGGGAAGAGCATGAATTCCTGGTCGCCATAGAGGACGGCGAAGGCCACCATTACACCAAAAATTCCGCCCGAGGCGCCTACCGTGGGCGTTAATGGCGAAATCCCCAGGAAAGTGACGCCCGGCACCGTGCCCAGATAGGCGATGGCGATGGTTACCAGAGCGGCGCACACCACGCAGTAAAAATAAAATTCCAGGAACTGGTTGAATCCCCAGTCCGTTTCCAGTTGCGCCCCAAACATCCACAGGGTCAACATGTTGAAGGCAATGTGAAAGAGCCCGACGTGGATGAAAGAATAGGTGACCAGTTGCCAGATCCAGCCGTGAACCACTGCCAGCGGCGTGAGCGCGGTAAGGGCCTCGATGGTTCCCCAGGTGCCGGTGGCAAAGGCGATCATCAGCAGCCGAAGCAGGTAGATCGCCGTGTTAATGATGACCAGCCATTTGATGGCCCGGGTGAAGGGCGGGAAGCCAAGGGTCATCGTGTAGTTGCGCGATGGCATAAAAAACTAGCTTACAGGAAACCAGCGATTAAGTGGAAACAGGCGCTCGTACCGAAGGGCCGTCAAAGAATTGGCACGCGGAACGGGCTGCGAGGCCCTGTTTGGTGCGCGTAAGGTAGAATTTTTCTTTCTTGCACACCATTTCCCACGCACTGGCGCGATACACCCAATTTATCTGGGGCCTGCTGCAGCCGCTGGGCTCCTGGGGAGTGTTTGCCATTGCGGCTATTGACGGCTCGCTGCTGGGCATGCCGCTCGACCCGGTGGTGGCGGGCTACGTCTACCAGAGCCCGCACAGGTTCTTGCTCTACGTAATCATGGCGTCCGCGGGCTCGGCCGCGGGCAGCATTGTGCTTTACGTGATTGGCTACAAGGGTGGCGAGATGCTGCTGCAGAAGCGCATGTCACCACAGAAGTTCGAAAGCATGCGCCGCAGCTTTGACCGCCACGAGTTCTGGGCACTGATGTTTCCCGCCATGCTGCCGCCGCCGTTTCCCTTCAAGCTGTTTGTGCTGGCGGCCGCGGCCTTCGAGATGAACTTTGCGCACTTCGAGCTGGCCATTTTTGCCGGGCGCTTTGTGCGCTTTATGATCCTGGCGGTGCTGACCATCAAGTTTGGACCGCAGGTGGTCAGCATCACGGCTCAGCTGGTTCACCAGCATCTGGCAGCGCTGGGGATCGCCGTGGTCGCGGTTATTGTGGGCTACCTTCTGCTGCGCCGGCGCAAAAGCAATCTGTCATCCTGAGCGAGGGTGAATGCCCGAGTCGAAGGACCGCTAGGCCGCGTACCCTGCCGCTCTCGCGCCAGGGAATTCCGGCAGCAACTTTTTGTGAGAACACCTGGAAGCAGCAGCGGTGAAAGCGAAAACGCAGGGGTCCTTCGACTCCACCGACTGATTCGCACTGCGAACCAGTCGGCTCCGCTCAGGATGACACTTCAAATTAGGTGACAGTTCAAATTAAAGGCGCTAGATGGCGGCTTGTGCGCGGCGCTCCGCCATCACGTGCGCCATGTGCCCAATGCCAAAGAACAGCGCGGTGAACACCAGGTCGC
>DATEGI010000109.1:0-5062 GCA_035280205.1 Terriglobales bacterium
CTATGCCCTCATTGAGGCGAAAGACGGCGGCCTCTACCGTTCCGACGACGGCGGCGACAAGTGGGAACTGGTCAACCCTGACCACCGCTACACCCAGCGCGCCTGGTATTACATGCACGTCTTCGCCGATCCCAAGGACCCAGACACGCTCTACATCATGAATGTGGACTTCCACAAGTCCACCGACGGCGGCCGCACCTTTAACAAGGTGCACTTGCCCCACGGCGATAATCACGGCTTGTGGATTGATTCTTCCGACACTAAGCGCATGATTGCCGCCAACGACGGCGGCGTTACCGTTACGGTGGATGGCGGCGCTACCTGGAGCAAGCAGGACAACCAGCCTACGGCGCAGTTCTACCACGTCATTACCGACAATCGCTTCCCCTACTACATCTACGGCGCGCAGCAGGACAACACCACCGTGGGCATCGCCAGCCAAGGCTCCATTGGCGGCATCAGCGAGCGCGACTGGTATCCGGTGGGCGGCGGCGAAAGCGGCTACATTGCTCCTTATCCTCCGGATCCTGAGATCGTCTATGCCGGCGAATATCAGGGTCAGATCACTCGCTTCAATAAGCACACCGGCGAGGTCAAGGACATTTCTGTTATTCCCCAGCTTACCGATGCCGTGGGCGCCGCCAAGCTCGAGCACCGCTTCCAGTGGACCGCCCCCCTGCTCATTTCACCCCACGACCCCAACCTGATCTACCATGCCGGCGAGCGCATATTCGAAACCACCGACCAGGGCCAGCATTGGCAGGCCATCAGCCCCGACCTCACCCGCAATGATAAGAGCAAGCAGCAGCCCTCGGGCGGTCCCATCACCCTTGACGACACCGGCACCGAGTATTACGACACGATTTTTGCCGTGGCCGTGTCCCCCCTGCAGAAGGGCCTGATCTGGGCCGGCACCGATGACGGGTTGGTGCAGCTCACCCGCGATGGCGGACAGAACTGGACCAACATCACTCCCAAGCAGATGCCGCAGTGGAGCCGCGTGGACCTGATTGAGGCTTCGCCACATGAAACCGGCACTGCTTACGTGGCCGTGGACAACCACCAGAACGACGACGACCATCCCTACATCTTCAAGACTACGGATTTCGGCAAGAGCTGGAGCAAAATCACCAGCGGCATTCCCGAGAACGTCTTTGTGCGCGCCGTGCGCGAAGACCCCAAGAAGAAAGACCTGCTCTTCGCCGGCACCGAGAGCGGAGTTTTCGTCTCCTACGATGGCGGCAGGCAGTGGCAGTCCCTGCAGCTGAATCTCCCTACCACCCCGGTGCACGATCTGGTCATCCACGGCAACGACCTGGTCCTGGCTACCCATGGCCGCGCCTTCTGGGTGCTCGACGATATCACCCCGCTACGCCAATACAGCTCTGCTATCGCTCAGCAGGACGCACACCTTTACACTCCGGCTACGGCGTACCGCGTGCGCATGCCGCATAGCTGGGACAAGCCTATGAATGAAGGTGAGAATCCGCCCAACGGAGCGGAAATCTACTTCAACCTGAAATCCATGCCCAAGCAGGCCTCCATCGAAATCCTGGATTCCAAGGGCGAGCTGGTGCGCAAGGTCACCAGCAAAGACGTAAAGGACCTTGACGAGCCCGCCGACCCCGACGACGAAAAACCCAAGAAAGAAATGGAGTTGCAGGCCGGCATGAACCGCTTTGTGTGGGACCTGCGCTACCAGGAGGTGCCGCGGCTGCCCAATTACTATCTCTACGAATACCAGGGTGGCACCAGAGGCCCCATGGTGCTGCCGGGCGAATACCAAGTACGACTTACAGTTGACGGCAAGAGTTACACCGCTCCTTTACAGGTCAAGCTGGATCCCCGGGAACACGTTTCCCTTGCCGACCTGGAAAAGCAGGTCACTCTTACCCGGCAGATTCAGGCCGAGTTGACGCGCGTATACGAGGCTGTAAATCAGATTTGGGATTTACGAGCCCAAACCCACGAACTGCAGAAGCGCCTCGCCAGCAGCGAGGGCGGTGCCAGGCTGGTCTACACCGCCAGCCAGCAGCTCGACCAGAAGGTCGCGGACGTGGAAGACGCGCTGGTGCAGATGAAAATCTCCGCGAACGAAGATTCTCTCCGTTACCCGCCCGGGCTGGACGCCAAGCTCTCCTACTTGGCCAACTACGTGGAGGGCGAAAATGATTCCGCGCCCACTGCTGTGGCCTATCAGGAGTTCGACAACCTGAAGAAGCAGAGCGACGAGCAGCTTGCCCGCTGGTCCGGCATCGTGAACACCGACCTGGTCAACTTCGAAAACCTGATGCAGCAGCAGAAGGTGCGGGCGCTGTTCGTAACCGGGACAGCCACGAGCTCTCCCGGCCCCGCCAAATAGCGGATTCGTGTGGGGGGTGGGCTCTGCCCCGCCCCTGCTTTCGATTTGTCATCCTGAGGCAGCGCGAGCCATGCTGGCATGGCGAGCGCAACGAAGGACCTGCTTTTTAATCTTGTTCGGACAGCTGTGGGCTGGTGGCCCACTCAAGCCCGACTTTGGCTTGAGTGGGTCATGCTGGCTTCGTCAATCAGCCTCGCCCCGGCGCGGCAGTGGAGTCGCGCGCTTTCAGCGTGGCCTTCATGACGATGCGCTGGCTGCCGATGCCTTCGCCCCGCAGCCGCTCAAACAGTAATCCCGCCGCGCGTGCTCCCATCTGATAGGCAGGTTGCGCCACTGTGGTGAGCGCGGGATTGGTAAAGCTGGCCAGTTCCAGATCGTCAAATCCAACCAGCGAAACGTCCTCCGGGCAGCGCAGGCCAAGTTCGCGCGTGGCCGCCAGCACGCCCAGCGCGACCAGATCATTGGCGGCAAAAATCGCGGTTGGACGCGGCGAAAACTGCAGCAGCATCAGCGCCTTTTCGTACCCGCTCAGCCGGTCGAAACGCCCTTCCTGAATATATTCCGGAGCCGTGGTGATGCCCGCCTCGCGCAGCGCCCGTTTGAAGCCCTTCAGCCGTTCCACCCCGCTGGTTACATGCAACTGCCCGGCGATACAGGCAATCCTGCGGTGCCCCAGCTCCAGCAGGTAGCGGATGGCCTGGTAGGCGCCCCCTTCGTTGTCCACCGTGACCGTGTCGCCCTTCCAGCCTTCGGGGCACCGGTCCAGACAAATGACGGGTATCTCGCCGCCATGGCCGCTGGCTAATGGCACCAGCCGGCTGTCGGCTGAAGGAATCACAATCAGCCCGGCCATGCGGTACGCCCGCAGCTCATTGAAATACACCTGTTCCTTCTGCGCGTCGTTGTCGGTGTTGCACAGCATCAGGCGGTAAGAATTCTGATACGCGATGTCCTCCACCCCGCGCACCACCAGGGGAAAGAAAGGATTGGATATGTCGGGAATGATGACCCCGATGATGGTGGTCTGATTGCGCCGCAGCCCGCGGGCCAAAAGGCTGGGCTGGTAACCCAGCCGCTCGATGGCCTCCAGCACGCGCTGCTTTACCGGCTCCCGTACCCCGGCGGTGTTATTGATTACGTGCGACACCGTCCCCACCGAAACGCGCGCCCGCGCCGCTATTTGGCGCATGGTGATGCGTTTCGTTTCGCGTGTCGGCATCAATTCTCCGAGAAATCAGCGCCCAGCCCGGAACCGTCGGGCTTTACCCTACACCTCAGTTTCTATTTTGCTCAAGCCCGGTCACTTCACAAAGCTTCTGTGTTTTCTGCTCCTGCCTGGCTCAGTTCCGATTCTAGTATCCGGAGCAGATCGAAGTACAAAAATCTTGGCAAGGCCCGGCACGCCGGTTTAGTATTACGCGCCCCCTTACTCCTGGCTCGAAAAGGAACCCTTCAATCTTTGGTGGTCACGTCCAAACCCGTGGTGGTAATCGGCAGCATCAACCTGGATGTGGTCGCCGGCGTTCCCCATATTCCCGTTGCTGGTGAAACCGTGACCGGCGCCAGCCTGGAACGGTTCCACGGTGGCAAAGGCGCTAACCAGGCGGTCAGTGTGGCCCGGTTGGAGTACCCGGTGCACATGATCGCCAAGGTCGGAGACGACGAAAATGGCGAATGGCTGCGCCGGGGCCTGGGAGAGGCGGGAGTGGACGTTCACGGCGTTACCTGCGCGCCCCAAACACCCTCCGGCACTGCTCTCATTTTCACCGATCCCGCCGGCCAGAACAGCATCGTAGTTGTCCCCGGCGCCAATGGCTGCCTCCTGCCCGTTGACTTGGCCAAGTTTGAAACCCTGATTCACTCCGCCGGCATCATTCTGCTGCAGCTCGAGGTCCCGCTGCAAACCGTGATTTACGTCGCGGAAATGGGGTACCGGAGGAATATTCCGGTCATGCTGGACCCGGCGCCGGCCCGCGAATTGCCCCCCAAGCTCCTTCTCCAGACCGCCTGGCTTACTCCCAATGAAGTCGAAGCCAGCGTTTTGTGCGGGCATCCGGCACAAGCCCTTTCTCCCGCTCAGGTTCCACAATGTGCCGAGGATTTGCTCTCCCGCGGGCCGCGCAACGTAATTATTAAGCTGGGCGCCCAGGGCGCTTATCTGGCCACGCGTGACGGCTTACGCCAGCACATTTCTCCATACCGAGTGCGTACTGTTGATACCACCGCCGCAGGCGACGCTTTTAACGGCGCTCTGGCCGTCGGCCTGCTTCAGGGCAAGCACCCGGTGGAAGCCGCCGCTTTCGCTTCCGCCGTTGCCGCTTTGTCCGTCACCAAAAAAGGAGCGCAGCCTTCCATGCCCACCGCGCAGGAAGTTGACAAGTTCCTGCGAAAAGCTAGGGCAAGTAGCGCCCGGGTGCCCGCCTGAGCCCGACCCCCGCTACAACGATGCATTTGTGGCGCGGGCGTCCCCGCCCGCGTGAGAAGCAGCCCAGCTCACATCCGCGAAGACGAATCCATCCCGGGCGACCACCTCTCCGACAGCAACTGCTAATCCACGCTGGAACATCGGTCCGGCATAGGCAAAGGAGTGAAACTCACCGCGCTCGCCGCACGGATCCACCTCAGCCGGTAAATCCTGCAGCAACTTCGCGTCGAACTCACGTCCGGCGAAGCTTGCATCCAGCACTTTAGGATCAACGC
>DATEGI010000110.1:0-5260 GCA_035280205.1 Terriglobales bacterium
CGCAGCCTGACCGTGGACAAGGTGCTCAACCGCGAAATCACCTCCAAGATCAACGTCACCGACCAGGACATCACCAGCTACTACAACGCCCACAAAGCGGAGTTCAACCTCATCGAGCCCCAGTATCACCTGGCCCACATCCTGGTCACCGGCGCGCCCAACCCGCAAGTGCATAACCTCAAGAACGACAAGGCGCGCAACGATGCTGAAGCCCGCAAGAAAATTCAAATGCTGGTGAACCGGCTGGACAGCGGCGAAGATTTTGCCACCCTGGCCATGAACTACTCGGAGGATCCGGAAACGGCGGGCAACGGCGGCGACCTGGGCTTCACCCCGGAATCCTCGCTCAAGGGCACTGACGCCGCCACCCGCGACGCCATTGCCAAGCTCAAGCCCGGCCAGTACAGCGGCATTATTCCCGTGGTCAATCCCACCACTCACCAGCTCTTTGGCTACCGCATCATCAAGCTGATTGCCAAGGAACCCGCCGGCCAGCGCGACCTGAACGATCCGCGGGTGCAGCAGGCCGTCCGCGAGCAACTGCGCGACCGCCGCGAGCAGCTGCTGAAAGCTGCTTTCTACGAGGAAATCCGCGATCAGGCCAGGGTAGAGAACTTCTACGCCGAGCAGATTCTGAACCAGGCGGGAAAGTAGCAGAAATCAGTGGCCAGTTGTCAGTGGCCAGTGGTCAGTTAGTTCCCAGTTAACGTAACGCCAAGAAAGTGTCTGATTTCGGAAGGGCGCGGCTTCAGCCGCGCCGTACAGCGCCACTGAACGTCTGGGCTTTAGCCCCCGAAGGAGCACCCGTGAGTTTGCAGCAGAGGCAGCAGGCTGAAGGCATCTGCCGCCCAATTCATCCTGACATTCTCTGAGTCTCCCTGACTCTGTGGCAAATCTACTCCACAATCGCCAGCACATCCCCGGCATTCACCGCCGCTCCTGGCGCGGCCACAATCCGCTGCACCACGCCCTTCTTGGGCGACTTGAGCTCGTTCTGCATCTTCATGGCCTCCACCACCAGCACTCCCTGTCCGGCCTGTACCTCCGCTTTTTCCGCCACCAGCAGGCGCACTACTTTGCCCGGCATAGGCGCCACTAGTTTCGCCACGCCATGCGCCGCCCCGGCGGCCTGGCGGCGGCTGCGCAGCGACCTGGGGTCGCGCACCTCGGCCGCATAACGCGCGCTGCCCACCCAGAAATGCAGGTCCACCGGCGTGAGCTCGCGCTTCACTTCGTAGGCGGTGCCGTCAATCACCACTGAAAGCACATTGGCCCGCGTCAACACTGCATCCAGCGCCACTTCCCGGCCATTCAGCCGGCACTTCCAGCCAGACCCCTCCCGCGCCAGTTCCAGGCGGTAATCGGTGCCGTCAATGTTGACGTTGTAAATCATAGAAAAACAGCTTTTGGCTTTTGGCAAAACCAGTTATTTCCGGCCCTTCTCCTTCACAAGATCTTTGAAAGGGCGTGGCTTCAGCCGCGCCTATACGGTTTCAACTAAAGCGGCTTTAGCCGCTGAGGTCCGGTTTCCCTGCGCCCTCTGAAGTTGCGCCTCCCCGCCACCTTCACTGCAGCGATTCCGTTCTCCCCGCCTGCTTCCAGCTTGTAGCGCCGTTCTTAGCTGAAGCCGGCGCGCTCCCGCCCGATGCCCCATTTCGCGTTGCCGAGGCCTGTTCCAGAATCGCAAACACGCCCGCGGCAATGGCCGCAATCCCCGGATGCTCCTTCTTTACCGGATCGGTCTCTGGATTGGCCAGCAACCGGTCCAGGAAGCCGGTATCAAGCTTCCCCGCCGTGAACTCGGGATTTTCCAGAATGCGGCGGAACAGCGAAATATTGGTTTTGATGCCGCCCACGAAGTATTCATGCAGGGCGCGGCGCAGGCGCATGATGGTTTGCTTGCGGTCGCTGCCATAGCCGATCAGCTTGGCCAGCAGCGGATCGTAATCCAGGGGCACGCTCCAGCCCTCGTACATGCCGCTGTCGCGGCGGATGCCCGGCCCCGCCGGCACCAGCAGCAGCGTAATCTTCCCCGGGCTGGGGAAAAAATTGTTGTCCGGGTCCTCGGCGTAGATGCGGCACTCCATGGCTTGCCCGCGCAGTTGCACGTCCTGCTGGCGGAAGGGCAGCGGCTCGCCCGCGGCAATCTGAATCTGCAGATGCACCAGGTCCAGCCCGGTTACCATCTCCGTCACCGGATGCTCCACCTGCAGCCGCGTGTTCACTTCCAGGAAATAAAAATTCTTCTCCGCATCCACCAGAAACTCCACCGTGCCCGCGTTGGTGTAGCCGCCGGTCTGCGCTACCTTGACTGCTGCCTCTCCCATGCGCCGCCGCATCTCCTCGTCCACGATCGGCGAAGGCGATTCCTCCAGCACTTTCTGGTGGCGCCGCTGCACCGAGCACTCGCGCTCGCCCAGCCAGACCGTGTTGCCATGCTCGTCGGCCAGCACCTGCATCTCGATGTGACGCGGATTCTCAATGAGCTTTTCGATATAAACCTCGCCATCCCCAAAGGCGCGCTCCGCCTCGCTACGGGCGCTGTCGAACGCGGACCGCAACTCCTCCGCCGACCGCACCATCCTCATCCCTTTGCCCCCGCCGCCGGCCGCCGCCTTCAGCATGACGGGGTAGCCAACTTCTCGCGCCACGCGCTGCGCCTCGGCAAACTCCAGCCCGCGGGCGGAGCCCGGCACCAGGGGCACGCCGGCCCGCTCCATGGCCTGCCGAGCGCGAGTCTTCGAGCCTAGCAGTTCCATCGCCTCGGCGGTCGGGCCGATAAACTTCACTCCCGCCTCGCGGCAGGCGCGGGCAAAACGCGGGTTTTCAGATAGGAAGCCGTAGCCAGGATGGATGGCGTCGGCGCCGCTGCGCCGCGCCACATCCAGAATTTTCTCAATGTTCAGGTAAGACTCAGTCGCCGCCGCCGGGCCAATGAAGTACGCCTCATCGGCGTGGCGCACGTGCAGCGAAGCCCGGTCCACTTCCGAATAAACCGCCACTGAGGGAATGCCCAGCTCGCGGCAGGCGCGTATCACCCGCACCGCGATTTCTCCCCGGTTAGCGATCAGGATCTTCTTGAACATAGCTCTATACGGCAAACAGAGCACACAAACCCTTGATTATTCACCCGACCGAGACTCCGGTTGTGGACACGACGCTAGCAAGCGTCCAAAGCACAGTTAAATAGCGCAAAATAGGGACCTTAGACGGCAAAAGGCTTAGGCGATAGATCCTACACGGAACCTGCTGGAGGAGAATTATAAGGCGGTAGGGAAAGCTTGGTCTACGCAGGCTAAGGTGTTGTGTCTGTAGTACATTGTGTTGCCGTTACTTGATGGAGCTTGACGTTCAGGCATTAAGGTGGCATGCTGGTTCTGGGTCGTTTATAGCGCTTATATCGTTTGTAGCGATTAATGAATCTAGGGATATATGGAGGAACATACAAAAATGGCAGCAGCTGAGCCAATCCGTATTTCGCGCCCGATTGAGTCTGAGCAGCCCAAAGTCGCTGAGCTATATCGGATGCTGATTCACGCGGGGAAAGCTGCGCTTATCGGCCCTGACAACAGTCGCATAGACTTGCCCCCTTCGATCTATGACACGCTGGTTAAGATATTAGAAACAATGCAAGAGGGGAAATCCATCGCTGTTGTCCCGTTGATGGAGCAATTGAGTACACAAGCGACAGCTGATTTTCTTGGCGTATCTAGGCAGTTCATCGTCAGAGAACTGGAAGCTGGAAAAATCCAGTTTCATTATGCTGGAACGCACCGGCGGATTTACCTGAAGGACGTTCTCGACTATAGGGCGAAACGTATGCACGCCCGCCGCGCTTCCATTGATCGCATGGCACAAAAATCGGAGGAATCGGGCGATTACGACCGTTTCGTTCCTCCCGATGAGGAATAGTTCGAGGTGACCTCGGACTTTCCGGCGATCATCGACGCGTGTGTATTAGTCCAAGCTGCGGTTCGGGATACGCTATTACGCCTTTCTGAACGGCGGCTATTTTTATGCAAGTGGACAGGTGAAATCATCAATGAAATGGTTCGCACGCTTCAAAACAAGCTTAACCGCACGCCAGAAGAAACGGATTACCTAGTCAATGAATTGCGAACCTACTTCCCGGACGCGTGGATAGAAGAGGGTTATAAACACCTGATACCAGTTATGCCGAACCATGAGAGAGATCGGCATGTGGTCGCGGCGGCCGTGAAGGGAGGTTGTGAAGTAATCGTCACCTACAATACGAGGCATTTCCCAGCAATGGCACTAGCAACTCTGGATATAAAAGCAATGACTCCTGATGAATATCTTTTAGGCCTGTATTTCCTTAATCCAGAGATTGTCGTTCATGAATTGCACGAGCAAGGCGCAGCCCTTAGGAATAAAAAGAGTTTGGCCGAGGTCTTAGTGAGCCTTGAGAGCTGCCGTTGTGCAAAGTTTGCTGAGCTTATACGAGAAAAACTCAACCTGTAATGCTACCCCTCAGCAGCGTGCAACCTTCCCCCTTGTTGCTCTTCAAATGGCGGCAACTTACGGAAGTAGTCGGGCCCGCGTTTCGAGCGGTTTTCCTGCCGCTCCGCGAGGGGAGCAGCAGCGGTGATCGCCAACTAAAACGCCCCTCCCGCCTTCGGCGGAAGGGGCGCTGTCCTGAGGAGGGAGGGAAACTCTACTGGTTCGAGCTGGTCGGCTGCTCCACGATGCCGCCCGGCTGCTGGGCGGCCTTGGCTGCCTTAGCCTTCTTGGTGGCCATGGTCTTGTCCACCCAATCATCAGCCGTCTTTAAATCAGCCGTCTGCTGTTCGGGTGTCTCGCACTCCGTATCCGCCTTTTCGCGGTACATGAGGTTCATGTAAGCCATGGCGTCGTCGTAGTCGGGACGCAACTGCAGCGCCTTGTTCAGCGCGTCAATACCGTCCTGGACGTTGGCCCCGTTGATGTCCTTCAGGTGCTGGCAGACTTTCTTGTCCTTCAGCGACTCATCCGGCTTCAGCCCCAGCTTGGCGCGCTCTTCCATGCGCGGCTGGTAGCACTGGGTCCAGTCAATCACGCCCACCGAGTAATAGGACTCGGGATCGTTGACATCAATCTGCGAGGCCTTGCGGTAATACTCCTTCGCCTGGTCGAATTTCTTCATCTGCAGATAGAGATAGGCGATTCCCTTCACGCTATTGATCTGCTGCTCGCGCGTGGGATTGCGTCCCAGCACCTGCTTGTATTGGTCAATCGCCTGCTCCGCGTTGCGGTTGTTATC
>DATEGI010000111.1:0-2452 GCA_035280205.1 Terriglobales bacterium
CCACGTACGAGGCGTTATCAATGGTGCCGACCAGCGGTTGCGGAGCCACGCCCGCGGCGGTGGCGGCAGCTAGCGGAGTATCGGAACTATCGGCGGAAGATGAACCGCGGGCGGGCTGCGCCTCGGTGTCGCTCTGTTTCACAGCCTGATAAAAAGTCAGGTCGCCGGCGCTGGGCTTAGCCGGTGCAGTAGCCTTGGCGGCCGGTTTGGATTCCACCCTGGCCGGCTGTTGCTCCGCGGCGGCAACAACGGGTTTGCTGCTGGAGCTCTTTCCCAACGAGTATCCCAACCCGAAAAACAAGGCGCATATTCCCACCAGGCCAAAAAACAAGACCAGCATGCGCCCGGTGCCGAGGGTAATTTCCGTGTCTTGCGAAGCCGCCATACGACGTGGTTCTCCTGTCTCGCTCGCCTGCTTCTTGTCCAGCCAGTAAGTGGTCACGGGGTGCCGGGGGCAGCCGCCTTGGCCGGCTCGCTGTCTCCGCCTCCTGCTAGTTTCGAAATAACTTTGTGAATTCCGCTGAACACATCCACGGGAACGGGAAAGACCACGGTAGTGTTCTTTTCCACGCCGATTTCAGTCAGTGTCTGAAGGTAGCGTAACTGCACGCTGACCGGTTCTTCAGCCAGCAGCCGGGAGGCGTCCACCAGGCGCTGTGCCGCGGAAAATTCGCCCTCGGCATGGATGATCTTGGAGCGCTTCTCGCGTTCGGCCTCGGCCTGCTTGGCCATAGCGCGCAACATGGTCTCCGGCAGATCCACCTGCTTGACCTCGACGTTAGCCACTTTCAAGCCCCAGGAATCGGTGTGCTGATCGAGAATGGTTTGCAGCCGCAGGTTGATCTTTTCGCGGTGGGCCAGTAGTTCATCGAGCTCCACTTCACCCAGCACCGAGCGCAGAGTGGTCTGGGCAAACTGCGAAGTCTGGTAAACGTAATTGGAAACTTCCACGACAGCGCGCCGGGGATCAATCACGCGCAGGAAGATGACCGCGTTCACTTTCAGGGTCACGTTGTCGCGGGTAATGATGTCCTGCGGGGGAACCTCCAGCGCTTCCTGGCGCAGCGAGATGCGCACCATGCGGTCAATGGGCGCAAAAACCAGGATCACGCCCGGTCCTTTGGCTCGTTCCAGCAGTCGGCCCAGGCGGAAAATCACGCCACGTTCGTATTCGGTAAGAATCTTGATGGAACTGAGAATGTACAGGGCTACGACGATGATGGCGATCACCGGGAAAGAAATCATGTTCCGGCCTCCATTCGGCCACGCCCGAGCTGTGTTGTTGGGCAGCTACTAGGCGGATTCTACAGCAATCAGAACGGCTTTCGCGGTGCTCGAAAGGCTGAGGCATTGCTTGGAAAGGTGCGGGCGGAAGAAAAGTTTCAACCTTTCGCAGGTTTCAAAGTTTCAAGGTTTTCAAACCACTGGCCACTTTTTGCTGGATGAGTAAGCGCTTGGCGAAACCTTGAAACCTGTGAAACTTTGAAACTTATAACCGAGCAGGTGTGCTTGAGGGTTGCACAGCGCCTGCCGGCTCCACTTCCAGCCGCAAGCCGTCAATCCGCTTCACCACCACGGCCTGGCCGGCATCAATGTTGCTGGCCGCCACCGCATCCCAGAGTTCGCCGTGAATGAAGACCTTGCCCTGGGGACTAAGCGGCGTGCGCGCGGTTCCAATTTCGCCCAGCAAACCCTGCGTGCCAGTAACAACTTTGCCGCGGCGCGCGCGCAAGGCGATGTCCATAAGGAACACGGTTATCAGCCCCAGAGGAATGCTCACCGCTAAAGCGGTCAGCAGGTTTACGCGCAGCTCCGGAATCGGCCCATCAACCAGCAGCAGGGCGCCCAACGTGAGCAGGGCAATGCCGCCAATGCCCAAAACCCCGTGGGTGGAGAATTTCGCCTCCAGAGCGAACATCACGAAAGCCGCCAGGATGAGTACCAGCGCGGCATAGCGAGTGGGCAGCAGGTTAAGGGCGAAGGCGGCCAGCAGGATGAAAATGACTCCAACTACTCCCGGAATCACCGCCCCGGGATGGTTGAACTCGGCATACAAGGCCAGTGCCCCAATCGCCAGCAGGATGAAGGCGATGTTGGGGTCCATGATGTAGTTGAGGATGCGCTGCTTGAGCGACATCTCAAAAGGCAGCACCGGCTTGCCCACCAGGTCAAGGGTGACGGTTTGCCCGTTGAAGCGGCGGATGGGCTTGCCCTGGAGCTGCTTGAACAGGTCGTCCTGGCTGGAAGCCACGTAGTCAATCAAGTGCTGCGACAGCGCCTCACCGTCGGTCCAGCTTTTCGACTGCCGCACCGCACTCTCCGCCACCTCCACGTTCCGCCCGCGCTTGGCCACGATGGAACGCATGAGCGCCGCGGCGTCGTTCTCCACCTTGGTCTTCATGATGTCGTCCATCTTGGGCCCCATGAGCGTGACGGGATGGGCGGCGCCCGT
>DATEGI010000112.1:0-3674 GCA_035280205.1 Terriglobales bacterium
GTGCCGGTGTGGCAGCGCCTGAGCGAGGCCGGCGTGCCCAGCGTAGTGTTGCGCTGCCCTTGCACCTTTCCCGCGGAGAGCCTGCAGGGCAGCATGCTCTCCGGTATCGGCGTTCCTGACCTCCGCGGCGGCCAAGGTACAGGCACCTTTTACACTCAGGATCGCAGCGTAGCCGCCAAAGAGCACGAAAACGTGGTGTATCTGGATTCCGGCCCCGAGTTGCTCACCTATGCCATAGGCCCGCGCAATACGCGCAGCACGCCGGCCTCGGACTTCAAGGCTGAACTCCGCGTCAAAGTGGATCCAACGGCGGGGAAGTTGAGCATCATCACCGGCGGCAGTCCTGCCGTGGTGGACTTGCCTAAAGGCGCATGGAGCCCCTGGGTACGCATCAAATTTAAGGTTTCCGTGCTGCAGGCCATGAGCGGGCTGGTGCGTTTCTATTGCCGCCAGCTGGCGCCGGTGGTGGAGTTTTACGCTTCGCCCATCAATTTTGATCCCGCAGCACCGCCCTTCCCCCTTTCCTCCCCGACAACCTACGGCAAGGAATTATCGGAGGCGATTGGCCTGTTCTCCACCATAGGAATGGCGGAAGACCACACCGGCCACAACAACGGCCGCTTTGACGAACAAGCCTATGCGGACCAGTGCGAGCTGGTGTTCCAGGAACGCGAGCGGATGATGGCCCACGAACTGGAGCGGTTCAGCGAAGGCTTCTTCTTCGTTCTCTTCGATACGCCAGACCGCCTGCAGCACATGTTCTGGCGCTTTGTGGATAAGCAGCATCCGCTGTTTGAGCCTGAGCGCGCTTCCGAATTCGGGCCGCGCGTAGCGCAGCTCTACCAGCGCTGCGATCGCACCTTGGGACAAGTGATGGAACGAGTGGATGAAGAAACCCTTCTCATCGTGCTCTCCGATCACGGTTTCAACTCCTTCCGCCGTGGCTTTCACACCAACACCTGGTTGTGGCAGAACGGCCTGCTGGCGCTGCAGAACGGCAAGAAACCTGACGAGCAACTGGGAGAAGGCTTCCCCGGCGTGGACTGGTCGAAGACGTATGCTTACGCCGTAGGCTTGGGGGGAATTTACCTGAACCTGAAGGGCCGCGAGCGTAACGGAATTGTTCAGGCGGGAAGCGCCGACGCGGAGCGCGCCTGCCGCGCGATTCAGGAAGGGCTGGCAAATTTTGTAGACCAGAAGGCAGGCACGCCGGCCATCCGCAGCGTCTCCCGCAAGGAGCAGATTTATTCCGGTCCCTACATGACCGATGCTCCTGACCTGCTGGTGAATTTTAGTCCCGGCTATCGGGTCTCCTGGCCGACCTCGCTAGGGGGATTTTCGCACTGCCTGTTCGAGGACAATACCCGGCGCTGGAGCGGAGATCACATCATTGATCCCGATGCCGTGCCCGGTATCCTCTTCATGAACCGCCCGGCAGCCCACAACCATGCGCGCATGGTGGACCTTGCCCCTACCATATTGAAACATCTGAAGGTGCCAGGATACGACAACATGGAAGGCAAGTCCCTCCTGTAACAGCCACGCTATTCGCAGAGCACGACAGAACTCCCGCCGGCGCGGTATCCTTAGCCTCAACATGCCCGCGAAAACAGAGGCCAAGCCACGTCCCAGACTGCGCGTGCCCCTGCTCGACCTGAAAGCCCAATACGCTTCCATCCGCGACGAAGTGCAAGGCGCGCTGGGCGAGGTGTTCGAATCGCAGCAGTTCATACTGGGGCCACAGTTGCGGGCGCTGGAAGGCGAGATCGCTGCTTATGTGGGAACGCGGTTTGCCGTAGGCGTGGGCTCGGGCACGGACGCGCTGCTGCTGACTTTGCGAGCTTTTGGAATCGGGCCGGGCGACGAAGTAATCGTCCCAGGGTTCACTTTCTTTGCCACCGCTGAGTGCGTAAGCCTGCTGGGCGCAACCCCAGTCTTTGCCGATATTCAGCCTCAAACGTTTACTCTTGACCCGGAGGACGCCGCAGCCCGGATAACGGAACGCACCCGGGCCATCATCCCCGTCCATCTTTACGGGCAATCAGCAGACATGGATCCCATTCGCGAACTGTCTCGGCGGCGTGCTCTGCGGGTAATCGAAGACAACGCCCAGGCACTGGGAGCGACTTATCATGGCCGGCGGACGGGCTCGCTGGCCGATGCCGGCTGCATCAGCTTTTATCCGACTAAAAATCTGGGCGGCTGGGGTGATGGTGGCATGGTAGTCACCGATTCTGAGCAGCTAGCACAACGCCTTCGTTCGCTGCGCGATCACGGCACCAGCAGCAAGTATCGCAGCCAGGAAATTGGCTGGAACAGCCGTCTGGATGAGATTCAGTCCGCTGTCTTGCGCGTGAAGTTCCGCCATCTGGACCACTGGAATCGCCAGCGGGCCAGTAACGCGGCGGCATACGATAAATTACTCGCGCCCGTGCCCGGAGTAATCGCCCCCAAGCTGGGCGGCTGGGGCGAACACGTGTTTCATCAGTACACCGTGCGCGTGCCTCAGCGGGATGCGGTCGAAAAGGCGCTTGCGACGCAAGGCATCGCCACCGGCGTCTACTATCCTGTGCCGCTGCACCTCCAACCGGCGTACGCTTCATTGGGCTACAAGCCCGGGAGCCTGCTGGAATCAGAGCAAGCCAGCGCGGAGGTTCTCTCTCTGCCCGTCTATCCGGAGCTATCAGAGGAACATCTGGCGTACGTTGCCGGCGCTCTCTCGGAGGCCCTCGGCGCGTAGTCCGGGGCAGGTCAACTTGCCGCCCTTATCCCCTGCAAGCACGGGGAAGCTGAAAAAATCTGCACATAAGACCTGAGCCTTGATGGCTTTGTTACTGATTTATAAAGACTTATGCCACGACAACCGGGTCTTAAATTGCTTCCTGCCCGGTTCGGGCGCTCGGGTTCGGAGGTACTGTGATCACACATCTGGAAACGGTTAGCCATTGGGAGCGGAAAACTAAGGATGTCTTCAGGAAGGTGACCACGCTTTCGGTGGTGATGCCGGTCTACAACGAGAAGGCCACCATCGCGCAGGTAGTGCGCACCGTGCTCCAGGCCGAGGGGGCCGGACTGAAGATGGAACTGGTCATCGTGGACGACTTCTCCACCGACGGCACCCGTGAGTTGCTCAGCGAGCTGGAGCGCGAAGCCCACGGCCGCATTAAGCTCTACTTCCACCAGCGCAATCAGGGCAAGGGCGCCGCCCTGCGCACCGGCTTCACCCAGGCCAGGGGCGACGTGGTCCTGGTGCAGGACGCCGACCTGGAATACGATCCCGCGGACTACCCCGTGCTGCTCGAGCCCATCCTGCACGGGCGCGCCGACGCCGTCTTCGGCAACCGCTTCCACGGCGGCTCTCACCGCGTGCTCTACTTCTGGCACTTCCAGGCCAACAAGTTCCTCACCCTCTTCTGCAACCTGCTGTGCAATTTGAACTTGAGCGACATGGAAGTGGGCTACAAGGCGTTCCGGCGCGAGGTGCTGGAGGCCATCCGCCTGCGTTCAGACCGCTTCGGCTTCGAGCCCGAGGTGACCATCAAGGTAGCCCGGCTGGGCTGCCGCATCTACGAGGTGCCCATCGCCTACCACGGCCGCACCTACGAAGAGGGCAAGAAAATCGGCTGGAAAGACGGCGTGGCCGCCCTGTTCCACATGCTGAAATACCGCTTCTT
>DATEGI010000113.1:0-2212 GCA_035280205.1 Terriglobales bacterium
ATGAAGCGCACCGCGCCATGATGGAGGCCTATGGCCGCAATAAGTACACGTCCACGGGAATCATTCAGTGGATGTTGAACAATGCCTGGCCAAGCATGATCTGGCACATGTATGACTGGTATCTGCGGCCCGGCGGCTCCTATTTTGGCGTGAAGAAAGCCTGTGAGCCGCTGCACGTGCAGTATTCGTATGATGACCGCTCCATCGTGGTGGTCAATTCCTATTACCAGAGCTTTCCCCGGCTGAAGGTGGCAGCCGAGGTCTTCAACCTGGATATGACCGAGAAGTTCTCGCGGGATGCGGACCTCGACATCGCCCCCGACAGCAGCACGCGCGTCTTCACGCTGCCTGAAATCCCCGGGCTGACCTCCACCTATTTCGTGAGCCTGACGCTGCAGTCCGGAGGAGAGGTGAAGAGCAGAAACTTTTACTGGCTCTCCACCGCGCCCGAAACCATCGATTTCGCCCGCGAGCAGGAGGACACCAGCGGCCAGTACGACATCTCTACCTGGGCGCCCACTAAGACTTTCGCCGACTACACCGCGCTGAACCATTTGCCGCAGGTGGAGTTGGAAGTGTCGGCGCGCTCGCAGGTGAGCGCAGACACCGGCTCAACCACTGTGACCCTGCACAATCCAGCCCACACACTTGGTTTCGGGATTCGACTCAAGGTAAACCGCGCCGGCAGCAACCGGGTGAGTGCGGAGGCGCCCAGCGACACTGAGATTCTCCCTGTGCTTTGGCAGGACAACTACTTTGAGCTCCTGCCCGGCGAAACCCGGCAAATCACAGCCACCTACTCCGCAAGTGATGCCGGCAAGGCCGTGCCAAGCATCGAGGTGGAGGGCTGGAATGTGCGGCACCAACTGGTCTCAGCCCAGCCTTAAGCCAGCCAATCCGGGCAGTCTTCCTATCCTGGCGATTAGCCCGGCACAGACCCGAAGCGGGATTTCTGGTATCTTGCCATCCACCATGCCGCAATCGCCGGAGCCCCGGCCCGCAACCCAGCCGCAGCCGCTCTACTGCCCCAACTGCGCTCGGGAAGTGACGGACCCGCTGACCTGTGGCGATTGCTCGGCCGTAATCTGCCGGGTTTGCGGCACTCCGCTGGAATCTCCGGACGAATTGGGAATCGGATGACGTCGGCCACTCCAGCAGTTCGAATCAGTCACCCCATTCTCAAGGGGATTCTGGTTTCTATAGTTGCGGCTCTCATCTATTCGTATGCATTTGCACTGGCCATAGGAGGCGTGAAGAGCCCGGCAGTCGCTGCCTACACGTTTTTCCCTGCCCTAATGGTCCTTCCGCTGCTGAGCTGGTTTATTGTGGGCGTGGGCATATTGCTGGGTGCGACCTTGCCCAGGGTATTGGCTGGCCAGCCTCGAAGCCAAGCCACCCTTCGTGGCGCCATTTTGGGATTCGTTGTGGGCGGCGCGGGAGGCTCGCTGCTGGCTTTCCTGTTCACTGCGGGAGCGCGCCGCATTTATGCCTATCTGGCTCTCACCATGGCTGCCTACATGAGTATCTGGGTCGCCGGATTCGCCCGCTACTACGCTCCCAGGGAGAAATGACGGCCACCCCTTCCAAGACGCAGGTTTCCGCAGGGGCGCAGCCCAGCCTCATTCGCGGCCTCTCCCTGCTCGATTCCGTGCTGCTCTTGCTGGGCGGCATCATCGGTTCTTCCATCTTTCTGACGGCGAAAGATGTGGCCGGCCCCCTGCCCCACCCGCTCTACTTCATCCTGGTGTGGGTGCTGGGCGGAGTGGTCTCGTTGTTTGCCTGCTTCGCCTTCGCTGAACTGGGCGCCATGTATCCCGATTCCGGCGGCCAGTACGTCTACATGCGCGAGGCCTACGGCGATCTGGTCGCGTTTCTTTATGGCTGGATGATCTTTACCGTGAGTTGCGGCGGCACCATTGCCGCGCTAGGTGTGGCCGCGGCGGTCTACCTGGGCGAAATCATCCCTGCCATTTCTGCCCAGCACGTGGTGTGGAGCGGGTTCGGCATTACCATCAATCGCACGCACCTGGTGGCGCTAGCCTCGATTGCTTTCACCACCTGGATGAATGTCACCGGCCTGCGCCGCGGCGCGGTTCTGCAGAACATCGCTACTTGGCTGAAGTTTCTGGCCATGGCGGCCTTTGTTTTTTTGGGTTTCGCCTTCGGCAAAGGTTCCTGGTCGCACTTCACGCAGACCGGCGTGGCCGCAGGT
>DATEGI010000114.1:0-27677 GCA_035280205.1 Terriglobales bacterium
GTTCCTCCAGCATCATTGTTCGTAAACGGGTCACAGGAGTCTCCTTTCTCCGTGACCCAAACTACGTCAGCCCTGCCGAAAATGTGGGGCTCACCACGCGGTAGCGTCCGCCGCGCCAGCGGCTTAGTCCTTGTCGGCAATCCGGAAACTGTGATTCGGGATGATTGACGATAAATCGCCTTCTCGCGTTTCATTTATTACTCGCCAAGCCTCACAGCTATCCAAGCCACCCCATTTCTGGAAATTCTGACCATGACAGCCGCGCCCAGGTCAAAGGTCTCGGGCCGCAAATCCTGCTGTTCAGTTGAAACGCGCTATACTCCGTCGCACTATGCTTGACCCAGCAGAACTGCAGCGCCGTAAGGAAGAGGACGAATACTTTCGACAAGAATTGCGCAAGCGACAGCCGCAAATTCAGGAGCGGGCAGGTAACTGGCAGGGCTGGGCATTTGGAATTTCCTGGCTCCTCGCCATGACCGGCTGGGGAACCCTCGCAACACGCGAGCATGGCTCCAAAATAGCCTTTGGGGTGATACTGGCAATTCTGCTTGGGGCGATGGTCGTTTATGCTGAGGCCGAGCGCATGGTTACTCATCTTGTTTCCGACGACATTGAGGACGAAATAAACCGTCGAGGATACGAGTAGGCGTGACCCCGTCGCACTGCGCGAGATGAATCACCAGCACCGATTACGGATTTTGTGGGGAACCGCCGGGAAGGGAGTGCAGCTGGAAATTCACCACGATGCGCGTCTCCGTCTCCACCGCACGGCCGCGCTCGGTGTGCGGGCGATAGCGCCAGCCCCGCACCGCGTCCAGCACTGAGTCGGCCAGCAGCGGATTGCCGCTGACCACGCGAATATGGCGCAGGAACCCATGGGTGCCGATGGTGGCATCCAGTACTACCGGGCCCTGAATGCGGTTGGCCTGGGCCGCCGCCGGATAAACCGGATCCACGCGCCGCACCAGCTGCTCACCCGCGCGCGTCCCCCGCATCACCACTGCTGGCGCCGTCTCCCGCACACCCGTGTCCCCGGGGCGCGGCAGTTCTTGGACCACGTCCAGCACGGAACTATCGGAAGGCAAGGCAGCCGTCCCAGCGCCGGCAGAAGAATCGGCCGGCTGGCTCGCGTTCTGCTCTGGTGCGTTTCCCTCGGCTGCCTGAGAAGTCGAAGGCGCTCCCGTGCCCAGTAGCCAGATCAGCATCAGCAACAGCAGCAGCGAGGCTCCCGCCGCCACCAGCAGGCTGCGCTGTCGGCGCCGCTTGCGCGCGCTGATTGCCGCTGCCACCGGCCGCGTCGGCCATAGTTTTCCCGGTCCGCTCTCCACCGGCATGCGGCTACCCGCTTGCCCGGGGCGGGTCGCGGGAACTGCTGTGGAACCATTCCCCGGCGCCGGTTTCGCGGACGCTACCCCCGCGGGAGCAGGCATCTGCGCCGTTATGGGCCGGGGAACATTGGTCCGCACTGCTGGCGACGCGCCCGGCCGGCGCGCGGAGGCGCCTGGCGGCGCCGGCGTCCTTCCCGTAGGCCGCTTCACCCGCCTTGGCGCCTCCATCCCGAACAGGGCGCAGTCGGCGGCCAGCGCTTCCACATCCACTGAGCTTTTTGCCTTTTCGGCAGCGGCTGCTGGCGCCGAGCCGTTGGCGGGAGGTGCACTTGGCCGGCTCGAAAGCTGCGGCGCGGTCGGCTCTGCCTGTCCCGACCCGTTCATGGGCGCCTGTGGTTTTTCACCTGCTTCGGCCGGCATGATGCGCAGCGCCAGGTTGCCTTCCGCTTTCGCAACTCCGTCTGTCTTGCAGGCCACTGCCGGCAATGGCGTCGGGTCAGGCACCAGCACGGGACCGGGCAAGGGAAGGGAAGCGGGTTCTTCCCGCTGCAAATTGTCATCAGCAGCCGCCTGGGCATGAACTTCTTCCGCTGGCGCACTTGCTGGAATACCAGGAGCCTCCCCTGGAGGCCAGGTTTCCCTGCCGGGCTCCTCGTTTGCTCCCTTCGTTGCTCCTTCAGGTGCAGACTCTTCCACGGGCGCTGGTCTGGTTTCTGCTATCTCTTCGGGAACAGGGCTCGGTCTCGCCGGCTCGGCCGCAGTTTGCGGACGGGCTTTCGCCGGTGCTGCAGGCGCCGTAGCCCGCTGGCTGGCCGCCTCCGCCGCCTCTTCCTGCTGCGTGCGCAAGCCTTCGAAATCCAGATCGGCGGAAACCTCCGCCAGAATGTCGGCCCCTATGTTTCTCCGCTGCAGGGCGCACCCCAGCGACATGGCGTTGAAGCAGAGATTGTTGATGGTGCGCGGAATGCCCTCGCTGCGCTCCGCGATCACCGCCCGGGCTTCGGGAGTGAACAGAGGCCCGCCCATATAGCCCGCCAGCCGCAGCCGGTGGTCAATGTAACGGTTGACCTCGGCCGTGCTCAGCGGCTCCAGCCTCACCAGGTGCGAAATGCGCTGCCGCAACTGCAGCAGCGCCGGTGAAGCCAGGCGGTCTGCCAGTTCCGGCTGGCCGGTCAGGATGATGTGCAGCAGCTTGGCCCGCGGCGTTTCAAAATCGGAAAGCAGACGCACCGTTTCCAGCACGGTCACGTCCAGGTTCTGCGCCTCGTCCACCACCGCGATTACCTTCTTGCCCGCCTGCGCCTCCCGCACCAGCAGTTGAGCGAACTGCTCCTGCAGGCGCACAAAATCGGTTTCTCCCGTGTCCGTGCCCAGTTCCGACATCAGGTAGCGCATGAATTCGCGCGAATCGCACTGCGTCAGGAAAATAAAGGCGGTGCGCGCCGCCCGCGAATACCGTTGCAGAAGGTGAAACAGCAGCGTGGTCTTGCCCATGCCCGGCTTGGCTATCAGCGCCGTAAACCCGCGCCCCGAGCGGATTCCGTACTCCAGCGTGGCCTGCGCTTCCTGGTAGGTCGGCGTCGCGCACAAGAAGCGCGGATCGGGTGTTACCCCGAACGGTTCCTCCCGCAGACCGTAGAATTTCAGGTACATGTTTTTTCAGCGGGCAGCGCGCGCGGGTAGTTTCACTTCACCGGCTCAACCTGGGCGGCATCAATATCGAGGGCCACCGAGCGCATTATGAGATCCACAGATACTACCACGCGCGGCCTGCCCCGCCGCCGCAGCAGAATTCCCTGCAGTCCTTCCATGGGCCCACTTGTGATGCGCACCCGCTGCCCCACCCTCAGGTAGGGATGAGGTTCGGCTTCAACCCCCCTGCTCAGCGCGCTGCGAATAATCTCAACCTCGGCTTGCGGCAGTGCTGCCGGCACGCCATTAAAGCCCACCAGGCGCACCACCCCCGGCACCTGCAGCACCCGCAGCCGGTCCCTCAAGGCTATATGCACGAACAGGTACCCGGGAAACAGCGGCAACTGCACCTTAAAGCGGCCATTCTTCCATTTCCGCACCGTCTCATAGAGCGGCAGGAAGTGTTCCACGGTTCGCTTTTCCAGCGTTTCCGCCACCACCTTCTCGTGGCGCGAACGCGTGTAAGCGGCATACCACTGTACCTGCGTGCCGACGGTTTCTCGGACCTCGCTCTCGCCCTGCGAAGGGGTTGGCAACTTGATTGGATGCAGGCCCACTGCCGTGCTCATCAACCGTTTCCCTTTTATTTACCGCTCGCCCCTGTTACTTAGGGCGATTCCGCACACCACTAAACTACCTGTTTACGCATCTAGCCACAACTGGATGCTCGTCTCCAAACTGACGCCGGTTGGGTACGGCTCCCAAGGCTAAAAGATTTACAGGGGGAGTGAGGTATGAATTGCTCCAGTATGGACTAATGCTAGAGGCTTACGACTTAGAGAAGAACAACCTTAGGCCTCAGCGAAACATTTCCGGGTTGTCGCCACTGGTAACTAAGAGTAAAATAGCTCGTCGGAAAATGTAAGCAATTGATTAACATGGAGTTACGGTCTTAGCTCGGGTCAGGTTCCGAACTATAGTAATGTTGAACCTCCTTACTGTGGTGGTATTCTTGAACTGGCCGTAGAGTGGCCCAGAAGTGCTGTTGTTCTTTGTGGTTACCCCGGAGCCGAAAGGGCAATTTCCTTGTCGGCTTGGCGGGGCCGCCGTTACAATTCGCCTCAACAGGAGCAGCTTCAGGTGTCGGTGCACGCGGTCCCACAATCGGAGAAAGCCATCAGCGTTCTGGTGGCCGATGAGAACCGCATGGCCTGCCAGTTGCTTACCAGTTCTCTGCAGCGCAACAACAATTTCCGCGTCGTGGGCTGCGCCACCAGCATGAGCGAAGTGATGGGCCTGCTCAAGCAGGAAGAGGCCCAGGTGGCGGTCATCAGCGCCAATTTGCAGGACGGGCCGCTCAGCGGCTTCCAGTTGCTGCGCGAACTCCGCGCCACCCATCCCCGCACGCGCACCATTCTGCTGCTCGATTCCTCTGACCGCGATCTGGTGGTAGACGCCTTTCGCGGCGGGGCGCGCGGTATTTTCTGCCGCTCGCAATCCTTCAAGATGCTGTGCAAGTGCATTGTCTGCGTGCAGCAGGGGCAGATTTGGGCGAATAACGGCGAACTGCAGTTCGTGCTCGAGGCCTTGGGGCAGGTGGCGCCTCTGCACATTGTGAATGCTAAAGGTAAAAGCTTGCTCAGTAAGCGCGAGGAGCAGGTGGTTTCCTGCGTCGCCGAGGGTTTGACCAACCGCGAAATCGCCAAGCAGCTCAACCTCAGCGAGCACACTGTGAAGAATTATTTATTCCGCATCTTCGACAAACTGGGCATCTCGGGTCGCGTGGAACTGGTGCTTTATGCTCTCAGCCACCGCGAATCCGAGGCGGAAAATGCCCCCGCCTCCCCGCCGCCCCATGGCTCGCGCAAGAATCCCGCCCGCGAGCACGCCGAGGAACCCCGCGGCACTTTAGTGGTCGACTAGTCTGGCCTCGCCGCCCTGTCCTCTTTTCCCGAATCTTTCAAATCACTTACACGCTGTTTGTGAAAGCGCCATAATGCGGGCTGTGCAAATAGTTGTGGACGTCGTGCCCTGCCGCGGAAGATGATGTACGGCTCTGGCCGCAGTAAGCTGCGGGGCGCCGCTCAGCTCACATGCACGAACCCGAACGCCGCAAAAGCCGCCGCTTCCCTTTGAAGCAGCCTGCCTACGTTCATCCCCTTGAGGGCGGGGACGAGAATGTGTCGGGCGTCACCCAGAATGTGAGCAAGGATGGGGTCCTGCTGCTGGCGGAAAAAATGCTGCCCGTGGGCCTGCGTGGCGAGCTGGTGCTGGTTTTGGAATCGCGCCTGGAGCGCAGCATCCGCCTGAGCGGCATCGGCGAAGTAGCTCGTGTGGACGAACTTATCCCCGAAGGCAAGTACGCCATCGCTTTCCGCTGCGATCAAGCCTTCTCCCTCATGGACTAGAAGGCCTTCCCTGCAACCGCGAACCGGTGGCCCACTCAAGCATTTCTTGCTTGAGTGGGAAATCCCTATGCATGAGCAAATTTCCTGCATTCACACACCCGCAACCGCGCATCTTAAACGCCAGATTGCGGAGGCACACCATGCGTCTGAAAACAGCCGTGGGCATTGGTGCGGGCGTAACGGCGGGGATGGCTACGCTGGCTGGCGTGGGCGTGGGTCTGGCGGGCTGGAAGCTCTATCAGCGCCTGCGCTCGGGCGAAAGCATGGCTGGCCGGGTGGTGCTCATCACCGGCAGTTCGCGCGGGTTGGGGTTGGCGCTGGCCGAGGAATTCGCCGCGCAAGGCGCGCGCCTTGTGATCTGCGCCCGTGACGAGCGCGAGTTGGAGACCGCGCGCGCCCGCCTCGCCGCCCAGGGAGCCGAGGTGCTGGCCGTCACCTGCGACGTGAGCGTGCAGGACGACGTGCAGTCGCTGGTGAATGAAGCGACCGCGCGCTTCGGTCACATTGACGTCCTAGTGAACAATGCCGGAGTGATCCAGGTGGGCCCTCTGGAAGCTCAGACTCTTACCGATTTTCAGGAAGCCATGGACGTGATGTTTTGGGGGACGGTTTATCCCACGTTGGCGGTGCTGCCGCAAATGAGGCAGCGGGGGAGCGGCCATGTCGCTAACATCACCTCCATCGGCGGCAAGGTCAGCGTGCCCCACCTGCTGCCATACAGTTGTGCCAAGTTTGCCGCGGTGGGATTTTCTGAGGGATTGCGATCGGAACTGACATGCCACGGCATCAAGGTGACCACGGTTGTCCCCGGCCTGATGCGCACCGGCTCGCACCTCAATGCTTATTTCAAGGGAAAGAACGAAGAAGAATTCACCTGGTTCAGCCTGGGTACGACCCTGCCGGTGGCGGCGATGAGCGCGCGCCGCGCGGCCCGCCGGATTGTAGCCGCGGTTGGCCGCGGACAGGCGGAGCTGATTCTTTCGCCGCAAGCTCGGGCGCTGGCAACAATTCATGGGATGGCTCCAGGAGCCACCGCCGATCTGCTGGGATTGGTAAACCGCGTATTGCCGCAGGCCGAAGGACGCGACCGCAACCGCCATCTGGGACGCGAAAGCGAAACGCTGCTAACACGCTCTCCGCTCACCGCTTTGGGCCGCAAGGCCGCCCGCGACCTGAATCAGGAAAACGCCGGCGTTGCCGGTCGCACTGGCGCCGCCCCCTCCTCCCAGCCGGCTTGAGGGGCTAGTGAAGGAGCGAGGCAGAAGCTGTCAAGGGGAGAGAGCACAGAAGACAAGCGTAAGTTGTTCGCTCTGCTGGACAAACAGGCGAGGGCGGAAGTCACGGAATAGTCATTGAATTTGCTATCCTGAAAATAGAGAGCAGAAGCAGGGGATGCGCCGAGAGGGCGTGTCCCCTTTTTATTTTTGCCGGCACACAGGTGGGAGCGCCTCCGCACGGCAATGACGAGGAAAGACGGGGCGAGGGCGAGACGCCCTCGCGACAGCCGGCGGGACGCCGGCGCTACGAAACCTGACGTCATACGGACGGAAGGCGCTCCCCCCGAGGTGGGACCGGCGAATGACATTTTGGACCCGCAGGACCGACAGGGAGCGAGAAGAGTATGGGGAAGATGGGCCGCCGGAGAGGGTGGCTGATTTGCTGGCTGCTGGTGATGGCGGCCATGAGCGCGCGCGGCAGCACGCCGGCGATGACGACGATCAACGACGTGCTGTACCGGGCGGACGGAAGCCCGGCGCGGGGCGTGCTGCTGATTTCCTGGCCGGCTTTCACTACGGCAGATGGCAAGCCGGTAGCGGCGGGAACCAAGGATGTGGACCTGGGAGTGAACGGCGAGGTGCAGATTGAGTTGGCGCCGAACGCGGGAGCGGATCCGGCGGGAACTTACTACAAAGTCGTGCTCAAGCTGGAGGATGGCACCACCAGCACGGAGTACTGGGTGGTTCCGGGGAGCTCGCCAGCGCACATTTCGGCGATTCGGAGCCGGCTGGCGCCGAGTTCGGTAGCGGTGCAGTCGGTGACGCGGGAATATGTGGACAGCGCGCTGGCAGGGAAAGCCAGCGACACTGCCGTGGTACACCGCGAAGGGGCGGAGGTGATCAACGGGCTAAAGCAGTTCACGGTGGCGCCGAGCGTGCCGGCCCCGCAAGCAAACGGCGATGTAGTGAACAAGGGATACGTGGACGCGGCGGTGGTGGCGGTGGGCGAAGGTTCCTATGTGAAGAAGAACGGGGACACGATGACGGGGCCGCTAACGCTGGCGGGCGATCCCAATTCGCCGATGCAGGCCAGCACGCGGCACTACGTAGATTCGACGGCGGCGAGCCTGGTGCCAACCACAGCGCTGAGCACGACGCCAACGGCGGGACTGGTGCCGCAGGCGGGAGCTGGCGCAGTGCTGGACCTGGGATGGCTGGGAAGTTCGGCGGGAAGCGGCGACAAGCTTCTGGGCAAGACGGGAGGCAGCAGCGGGTCGGCTTCGTGGTGGGCGCTGCCCAGCACAGGCACGAACGGATGTTCAGGAAACGGCGACAAACTGCTGTACAGCTCCACCACGCATTCCCTGACATGCGGGACGGACCAGACGGGGGGAGGAGGAGGGGTGAGCTGGCCGTTCCTGCCGCCGAATGACAATCTTTCGGATATTGGCGACCTGACACACCGTCTGCGCACGCTGTACGTTGGAACGGCGATCAACACGCCGAAGATTACGGGCGTCAGCGACACGGGAGTTGTGAGCAACCTGAATTCTGATTTGCTGGATGGAAAGCACGCGAGCGACTTCCTGACCACACTTCCGGCATTGACGGCGGGCGCGCTAGGGGGAGTGAAAGGGACGGGCAGCTCGCTGCTGTGCAGCGGCAGCGACAAGATGATCGGGTTCGCGGCGGATGGGACGCTGCAGTGCGGTCCCGACCAGAGCGGGACGACGGGATGGCCGCTGCTGCCACCGAATGACAACCTTTCCGACATCGGCGACGGCGCGCACGAACTGAGGAGCGTGTACGTGGGAACGTCGGTGGTGGTGTCGGGAGGGACAGTCGGCACGCTCACAATCAAGGCCAGCCCGAGCACGCTGGACATTGGAGTGCCGGGGAAGGCGCTGCGGCTGGGGACGTTTACGGCAGGAACGAGCGGGTCGCCGGCAGATGCGAATTTCCAGATTTTCAGTAATTCGGCGTCGTCGTTCAAAGGCAGCCTGTATTTTGACGCAGGCAACGATGCGGCCTCGTCGGTGAACTTCCGCACCGGGCAGGGAGGCACGGTGGTGAGCCGGCTCTCGATTGCGAACGGTGGAGCAGCGACCTTCTCGAACGGGGACGTGAGCATTTCCGGGGCCTACAAGCTGAACACTCCGAAGATAGCGGGAGTGACGGATACCGGAGTGGTGACGAACCTGAACAGCGACATGGTGGACGGCAAGCACGCGAGCGGGTTCGCGCTGGCCGGATTCAGCAGCGTGGCTTTTTCGGCGACGCCGACGTTTGATGCGGGAACGGCGAGCACGTTCAAGATGACGCTGACGGGAGATGTGACCAACGCGACGCTGGCCAATGCAGTGGCGGGGCAGATGCTGAGCTTTGTGCTGTGCCAGGATGCCGCGGGGAACCATAATTTTGTCTGGCCTAGCAATGTGAAGGGCGGGATGGCGGTGGGGCTACAGGTAAGCAAGTGCTCGGCGCAGGCATTTGTGTATGACGGGACGCAGGCGTGGGCGCTGGGGGTGGTGAATCAGTAGCAGTTGCCAGTGGTCAGTTGTCAGTTGCCAGTTGTGAGTGGCGCACGCTGCGGAAGCGTTGGCCTCGATGCTTTCTTACAAAGATCTGGGATCTTTAGCTCCCAGGCTGAAACCCGGGCTTCCATGTTGGCGGAAACCCTGTGCCATGGAAAATGGTGAGAACTCCCTGAGGCGGGAGTGGCGAATTCGACCTGAGTAGGGATCCTTCGACTGCGCAGACCGATTCGCAAGCGAATCGCTCTGCTTCGCTCAGGATGACAGGTTGAGAGTTAGAGCTAAGACAAAGGCTTGCGGAGCCACAGGCGAAACGCCAGGTTCTTCGCGGCGCTCGCAGCGCCAGCGCGGCTCGCGCGTGCGTAGACCGATTCGCAAGCGAATCGGCCTGCTGCGCTCAGGATGACAGGTTGAGAGTTAGAGTTGACGCGAAGGCCTGGCGCGCTGCAAGGGAAATGCATAGGTTCTTCGTCGGCTCACCGCGCAAGCGCGGCTGGCGCTTCCTCAGAATGACAACGCCGTCGAATGCATAAGCCGGGCGACGCTCGGATCATCCAAAATGATTAACACTGCAGGGGGGATGCCCTTCGACTTCGCTCAGGGCAGGCTTTCGGCGCTAAAGCGCCCCAGCATAACGCCATGTTGCCGAAACGGGCCAGGGTTCCCCAGCCTTCCTCCCGGATTCCTGACTACTGACCCCCGACCCCGCATTTCTGCTTTACACTACTGGCATCCTTCTGGCAGATTAGTTTGTGGAAGCCCAATCTATTGTCGTCCTCGACTTCGGCGCCCAGTATTCGCAGCTCATCGCGCGCCGCATCCGCGAACAGAACGTCTTCTCGGTAGTGCTGCCCTGCACGGCGCCCATTGACGAGATCAAGAGCTATGCCCCCGCAGGCATAATTCTGTCCGGCGGACCCAGCTCGGTTTATGACCAGGATGCTCCCGTTGCCGACCCGCGCGTCTTCAGCCTGGGCTTGCCGGTGCTCGGCATCTGCTACGGCCTGCAATTGATGACCCACGCGCTGGGCGGCAAGGTGCGTCCTGCCGATAAGCGCGAGTACGGCCACGCCACGGTAGAAATCCTCGATGGCTCGCGCCTCTTCACCGGCCTACCCAAGCTGCTTTCGGTGTGGATGTCGCACGGTGATACGGCTATGGAGCTGCCGCAAGGCTTTCGCTTGATCGGTAAGACTGCTAATGCCGTTGCCGCCATCGAGAATCCCGAAAAGAAGATGTTCGCGGTGCAGTTTCACCCCGAGGTGCACCACACCAAGCTGGGCACGGAGATCCTGAAAAATTTCGCGCTGGAAATCTGCGGCGCTCAGCCCAACTGGACCCCGCACCACTTTGTGGACGCCACAGTGGCGCAGGTGCGGGAAACGGTGGGACCGCAAGGGCGAGCCATCTGCGCTCTTTCCGGCGGCGTGGATTCTTCGGTGGCGGCGGTGCTGGTGCATCGCGCCATCGGGGAGCGGCTGACCTGCGTCTTCGTCAACAATGGGGTGCTGCGCAAAAACGAGTTCGAAAAAGTGCAGCAGAACCTGCGCGACAAGCTGGGCCTGCACGTGGTGGCGGTGGACGCCTCGCAGCGCTTCCTCGCCCGCCTGGCGGGGGTGACCGACCCGGAAAAGAAGCGGCGCATCATCGGCAACGAGTTCATCGCCATCTTTGAAGAAGAAGCCGAGCGCATCAAGCGCGAGCAGGGACACGTGGAGTTCCTGGTGCAGGGCACGCTTTACCCCGACGTGATCGAATCGCGTTCCGTGCGCGGGCCTTCGCAGACCATCAAAACCCACCACAATGTGGGCGGTTTGCCGGAAAAGATGAAGTTGAAGCTCATCGAGCCGCTAAAAGATCTGTTCAAGGACGAGGTGCGCAAGATCGGCCGCGACATGGGCATGCCCGAGGAGATCCTGCAGCGGCAGCCATTCCCCGGTCCGGGCCTGGCGGTGCGCATTTTGGGCGAGGTCACGCCGGAGCGCCTGACGCTGCTGCGCGAGGCCGACGACATCGTGGTCAGCGAAATCAAACGCGCCGGGCTATACACCAAGATCTGGCAATCTTTTGCGGTGCTCCTGCCGGTGATGTCGGTGGGCGTGATGGGCGACCAGCGCACCTACGCTTATACCTGCGCCATTCGCGCCGTGCACTCGGAAGACGGCATGACCGCCGACTGGGTGCCGCTGCCCACCGAGGTGCTCAAAAGCATTTCCAACCGCATTGTCAACGAGATTAAAGGCATCAACCGCGTGGTGTATGACATCACGTCCAAGCCGCCGGGCACGATTGAGTGGGAGTGAACAACGGCACTTAGCATTGAGCCCATCAAACTTCTTCGCCGCGGATAAACGCGGATGACGCAGATTTGTGGCTTACTTGTGTGGGGACGGGTCTTCGACCCGTCCAGGCAGGGCGAAGCCCCGCCTCCACACAATCAAATAATGCGAATGTCGCCCTGAACGATGGTGTCGCCCCTACGGGGCTCGGATTTTAGGGCAAATCCTACCCAGGACTGCCGTCCTGGGCTTTACTGTGACGCGCCTCCGGCGCTGATTCGGTGCTGGGGACGCGATCTCCTTGTGAGCAATCGGGAGACGTTACAAGCAACGTCTCTACCGAGCAGGAACGGTTGATGTTCGCGGTGGTGCACGCGAGATCCCCTTCGACAGGCTCAGGGCAGGCTTTCGACTCGCAGCCCGATTCGCAAGCAAATGGGCCTGTTTCGCTCAGGATGACAGGTTAAGAGTTGGAGCTAAGGCGAAGTTCGGCGGCGATGCAGGCGAAATGCGTAGGTTCTTCGTCGCGCTCACCGCGCAAGCGCGGCTCGCGCTTCCTCAGAATGACATTCACAGATTTAATTTGGGAGTCGAGAATACCTTTCGTCGCGGGTGGACGTTCATGAGAAATTTGCTGAGGTTCGTCTGATCCGCGTGTGCCTGGGGCGAAGGATTGACAGAAAAAGGCGCGGGCGAGGGCGCCCGCGCCACAAGAACGTTCCTAGTGCTGCTTATCCGGCTTCGACTCGCTCTTTGACTCCTGTTTGCCGTGTTGCTGGTTCGAGTTGGACTCGTGGGACTGCACCTGTCGTCCGCCGCCCGAAGATTCCTGACGCGGCGCCGGGCGCTCCGTGCGGGCCGGTTGCGCGCTGGGTTGCGAGTTGTTGGGACGGGCAACGGGGCCGCCCTGGTTGCCGCCACGGTTGAATTGCCCTGAGCCCGCGTTCGGCTGGTTCTGCTGTTGGCGCGGCTGCGCATTCTCCACTTGCGGATTCCGTGCGCCGCGTTCGTTGGCCGGAGGCTGCGGCACGGAGTGCGACTCGCCCTGAGAGGAACCAAACGAGCGGTACCCGGGCTGCTGCCGGTTATCCTGCATCGGTTGCTGCTGCCGGTTGCCTTGCGATGGAGGTTGCGGCACTGCACGCGACTCACCTTGCGGCGAGTTGAAGGGGCGGAAGCCCGGTTGCGAGGCGTTGTTTTTCTGAGGCGGACGCGGCACATTGCGGTACTGTGGCGCCATCTTTTCGCCATTGCCGGAATTCCGGTTCATGGGCTGCTGCTGGACTTCCTGCCTGGGCTGCTGACCCCGCCCAAAGCCGCGCTCCTGCTGCGGCATCTGCTGCCGTTGCTGCGGATTGGCAACAGGCTGAGCATTGCCCGGCCGGCCGGCAAACGGTTCGTCCTGCGCCACCTTGCCCGGACGGTTTACCTGCTGCTGCGCGATTCTGGTGCGCAGCGCCTGCTGCGTGTCGCGGTCGAGCGGGCGTCCTGGATTGTGCTGCAGAGCTTCCTGCTTAGCCGAGAAGGGAATTGGCCGCGGCGGGGCTGCCGTCTTCATCACCACCTGCCGCGACATGGCACGCTGCGGTGGCGCGGCGGCGCGAACGTCACCCTTTTCGCCGAGAACGCTGTTGCGCGAAGGCGCAACCGGCGGCGCAACCGCAACGTCGGCATGCTTCCACTGTCCGGGCGGAACGCGCAGGGCCGCCTTGGCTACCGGCTGCGAGCTGGTCAGCACGTTGCCGGGCACGGCGGTCACCGCTCCCGGAACCTTCTCATTGGCATAGCGGATGTGCACGTTGTTGTGCACATTGTTGTGGATGTTGTTGTTCACGATGGTCGTGTTGTTGTTGGTGACATTCGTGGTGTTGTTGTTGATGACCGTCGTGCGATTGATATTGGTGTTGTTGTTGGTGACGTAGTAGTTGTTCGTGACCTGCGTGATGTTGGTGATGCGGGTATTGGAAACGTTGACCTGCTGGAAATAGCGGCGGCTGCCACCATAAGGCGGCAGGTAGGGCTCGCCGTAACCCAGCGGGAACCAGCCCACGGTCGGCGCTGAGCCAATGGAAATGCCCACGCTCACACCGCCACCGCCCACCCAGGCGACCAGCGCGGGAGCGTATACCGGACGCACCGCAACCGGTCCTGGCACCCAGCCCCAGGAGTCACCGTAGTACACCCAGCGGCCATAGTGGAAGGGAGCAAATCCCCAGGGTTCGTCGTCCACCCAGGTCCAGCCCCAGGGCTCAACCCAGGCCCAGTGTCCATAGTGATAGGGAGCCCAGCCAGGCGCTACCGCCGGCACCCAGACGGCGCCATAGTTGGGCGTGTCCTGCCAATGGCCGTAGTGGTCGAGGTCTCCCGAACCAATCACGTCGGGAGAAACGTAGCGCGCGGATTCCGAATTGTCTTCGCGACGATTGCGCACGCGGCACCAATCGTCAAAACCGTCCCGCTGCGGATCGTCGTACATCTGGTGGGCCAGGGAAGTGCCGCCACTGAAGCGCGCCTGACGGTCGCCCTTGATCTTAACCGCGGGATTGTCGCCGGTGGCTACGCCTTCGCCACGCCACACTGTGACCACCGTGGTGTCGCCGTTGGAATCCACGTCGAGGCGGTACTCGCCCGCGTGCATCACCGTGAAGGCCAGGTTGGGGGTATCAATTTCGTAGGTCTCACCGTCGTAGAGGCGGCGCACGCGCAGATCCAGAGTGCCCTGGTCGAGTTCCACCTGCATGATGTTGTCGTTCAGGTTGGTCAGGGTCATGCTGGTCTGCTGACCGGCGCGGAGGGCGGCGCGGCCCAAGTCGAGTTCGGCGCGCGCATCCTGGTCAGTCCACAGACGGTCGGCGGTGGTCAGGGGCCGGTTGAGCACGGCCGGCGTCCAGTCATTCACTCCGCCGGGCTGCATGGAAACCTGCCCCGACATGTATTGCAGGCGGGCTACGCGCCCGGGCGGGTCGTCATCCTCCGCCATGGCTGCCGCGCTTACCAGCAGGGCTGCCGTCAGAATCCATATTGCCCATTTCCCCAAGCTTTTCATGGCTGCTCCATTCCCTCAAGCCGCGTGAAGTTGCGGCTCATCTGCCCATCAGTCGCGAACTGCAGCGCCACGACTGTTCACAGGTGCAAACCCACGGGCGCGAAGATTGTTCGCCTTACTTCCGGACAGTAGCCTTTGGAGAGAACCTTCGAAAGTTACTTTGGGGGGTGGCTGAGCGGGGAAGACTTTGGTTGCAGCGAGTTAAGGGCGCAGCAGAAGTATCGTGGATGTGACTTTAGTTTAGGACAGGGCACGCGCGCGGCGACGGGACGCCGCCACGACAGCCGGCGAGACGCCGGCGCTACTCGTCGGAGCCTGCCGGCTGAAGCCATGCCCTGATACGAGGCTCGGCAGCCGAAGTATGAAGGCAGAGCTAGAGTTGTGTTCCGGAAGTGGGAGCGACGGCGGCGAAGCCTTCCAGCGGGCCGAACTTTTTCTTTTCCGCGTAGATTCGCCAGCGCCGCCACACGATGCGCAGGCTGGCCATCACGGGAATGGAGAGAAACACGCCAATGACGCCGGCAATCTCGGCCCCGGCGAGCACGCCAAAAATGGCCGCCAGGGGATGGAGTTGCATGGTCTCGCCCATAATGCGGGGCAGAGTGACGTAATCCTGAACCAAGCGCCATACCGCCAAAAATAGAGCCAGCCAGAACAGGTGCTGGTAGCTCATGAGGAGGGCGACACCAATGATCATCACCGCGGCTACGAAGGGGCCCACTACCGGGATAAATTCCAGGATGCCGCCGGCGGTGCCCAGCACCAGGGCGTAGGGCACGCGCATGATGCCCAGGAAGACCACATAGACCAGCAGGGCGAGGGCGGCGAGCGTGAGCTGGGCGCGGATGAAATGGGCCAGCATATCGTTGAGGTCGTTGATGACGCCTTCCGCGAGTTCGCGCTGGGGGCGGCTGCTGATCATCATCAGCCCCACATCGGTGAAGGTGCGGCCATCGCGCAGAAAAAAGACCGCCAGGATGGGAATGAGGATCATCCACCAGATGTTCTGCGCGACGGTGGCCAGGCGGATGCCGGCGCGGCTAGCCAGTTCCGCCAGTTCGCCGCTGTGCCCGGCGAGAAAGTCTTTGACCTGCTGCTGGGTGTGGGCGCTCCAGCCGCGCTGGGAGCCGATCTGCAGGGCGATCTGTCCGGAGCTGATGTTGCGCAGCAGGGCGGGCAGATTCTCCGTCAGCTTCTGCGCCTCGTGGCCTATGCGCGGCCCGATGAAGGAGAAGAACACTGTGAGCAGGATGGCTAGGCCGAGGTAGATAACGGCAATGGCGCGAGTGCGGGTGCGTACCCAGCGCGTCATTTGCGACACCAGTGGTTCCACGAGGTAGGCGAAGAAAATGGCGAACAGGACCAGCACCAGGGTGCGGCGGGTCAGGTAAACCAGGGCCAGCCCGGCCAGAAACAGGAGGGCGGTAAACAGGACGCGCGCCGTGCGTGTGTCAATCAAGGCCACTGTTTACCTCGGGGACGAGCCGGGCGAAGGAACTTCAATCGCGCAGCACTTCCGTATTCTCGCCCGCTATCAACATGCGCACCAGCTTGTAGTTACTATCCAGCCACAAGGCCCAGTCGCCGTTGTCGGTTTTCAGGTTCAGGCGGATCAGGGTGCGCTCCGCTCCGCGAACGGGAACCTTCTCCCAGCCCACAGATACCATGGTTACGGTGGAGGTGTTGAGGGCCTGAGGCACCAGGACGCCAAATTTTTCCGGCGCCAGTTTACATTCCATTTCTTTGGTTCCGGGTTTGCAGCCACTTGCCATGTAACGCCAGGCCAACAGTTCGCGCTGGGCAAAGAAATTATTGTCCAGGATCACGGTAGTGGGCGGCACCAGGAAGGGCTGCTGCACCGGCCTGGCGCCGGGAGCGCTCACCATCTTCTCCATGAGAAAAGGGTCATTGGGAGTGACCAGCGCCTCCGCCTTCTCGGGCATCAACTGATGCCACTCGTAACGTTTGAGCGAGCCGTTGCTGGACAGTTCCATCTCCGCGGTCTGCGCCGGTTGCCGGGAGCCATCGTCCATTTTGAGCTGAAAGCTGGCGGTGCTGCCGCCGGGTTCCTGCTCGATCTTGAAAGTTTCCGTGGCCACGCGCTTGCCTTCACGGAAGATGCCGAAGGAGCCGGAATCAACCACTTTGCTGCCGCTATCGGCGCAGGCGGCGACTGCCATCACCACCACGCACAATGCCACCGGCCACGTCCTGCCTGAATTCACTGCGCTTCTCCTTTGCCCGTTGCCCACGGCAGCCGCGCCGCTATTTCGGCCACTACCTCAGCCACCGACCTGCCCCCGGTTTGCACACAACAATCCGCTTCCATATAACGCGAGCGGCGCGCGGCATACAATTGCCGGAAGTGGTTCTCAGAGACGGCCAGGGGACGGGCGCCCTGAGCCTGGGCACGCTGCCAAAGCTGCTCGACCGAGGCGTCCAAAAACACAGTGTAGCCGCAATTGCGGAGGGAGTGAGAGTTGGCCGGGTACACGAAAGTGCCTCCTCCTAAAGCGACTACCGCCGCCTTCCTCTCCACTTCGGCCAGCACCTGCTGCAACTCCACACTTTCCAGGCGGCGAAATTCGTTTTCGCCAGAGTCGCGGAAAATATTGGAGATCTTACGCTGCTGCCGGGCCTCGATTTGCCCATCCAGATCAATGAAGCGCCACCCCAAGCGTGCGGCCAGCGCCTCACCCACGCTGGTTTTGCCCGCGCCCATGAAACCCACAAGAAATACGGATTGCGCCCCGGCCACAGGTTTGACCGCAGGCGAACGGCGGGCGCCCACTCGGGCGTGTCTGGCAGCTCGTTTCAGGCGGCAAACCTCCCATGCGGGCAGGCGCAAGGATCTCCGAAAAGGAAGCGAGAACTGCCCTGGCCCCGGTGATTCAGGGTGCAAAACCGCGGATGTTTACTTTTTCTTGACGTGAATTTTACCACTGAAGGAACGCAGGCGAACCGAGGAGGAACCGGCATTGGCGGTGCCGGCAAAGGACCGTCCCTGGGTGAGGGGAATGGCGGTGTGGGCCAGCGCGTGTAAAGGAAAATCGTTGCTCACGCCGCCTTTTTCTGAGGTGGCGGTGATGTCAACCGAAGCGCTGGCCGGCAGAGTGACGTCAATGTCGCCGGAGTGGTTGGCGAAGGTGTAGTCGCCGCTATCGCCGAAGTCGCCGTCATAAGTGATTTTGGCGTCGGTGGTATTTACCGTAACCATGCGCCCGTCGGCATTCTCCATCGTGACCGGCCCGCTTACGGTAATTACTTCCACATCGCCACGGGCCACGTCTTCGAGGCGGACAGGGCCGCTTAGGGTGTGGGCGTGGATGTGGCCGCCATCGGTCTGGCGCACAACGATGTTCGCGGCATCGCCCTCCAGAGTCATATCGGCATTGATGCCCTGAACGGAAATGGGACCGCTGGTGGAACGAACGGTCAGGGAAGTGTCCGCTGGAACGCGCAGTTCGTAGTCCACGCGTCCTTCATCAGGGGTGGCGTTCTGCAGGAAGTGAGTGCGCAGTTCCAGGCGTCCACCGCGCTGGGTGGCATCTACTTCCACCTTGGTGGAGCGGAGCAGAGCCACAACTCCCACCTGACTGTCGCTGGAGGGAGTGATAGTGACGCCGCCGAACTGATTCATGACGCTGACGGCGGCATGGGGGCCGAGATTGTAATGGAATTCCTTGCGGTTTTCAGCGGCTGCCGCCAAGGCAGCGCAGCCGGCCAGCACGACCAGCACCCAGAGAGCACCACGCGGCATGCTCGTAATCATTCGCTTTGCGCCTGCTGCAGACGTTCTGCCTCCCCGTTTTGCCCGGACCCGCGCCTTGTTCAGGGCAACGAGTGCCGCATGGCCATCTTATACAACATGGCCTTCTGCTGGTAAGCCTCCATCAGCGCCTGGCGGCTTTCCTCATCGTCGGGATTACTGGTGACCAGGCCGCGCGCGTCGGCAATGTAGGCGTTGACGCGCTGCATGTCCAGGCGGTAAGCCTGAGTCAATGCGGGGACATGCGCGGCCACTTCCGAAAGCACCTGCTGGTCCTGTGTATCGTCCATGCTGGCGAATTGCAGCGGTGGCGCCGGCGCGATTGCTGCCTCGGCGTTGCCGCTGGAAGCCTGCAGGCTGGCCTGCTGTCCCGTGGTTCTGTTCTGGTAGTACAACAGGCCTATCGCCACCAGCAGCGCGGCCGCTACAGGAAGCAGCCAGTTGGCAGGTCCCCAGCGGGAAAGCGGTGTGCTTCCTAGAAGACTCCCCCGGGCGCTGTCTTTGACCAGGCCTTCCCGTTCCAGCGAGGACTTAATGCCATCCCACACTTTTTTGGAGGGGTCCATCATGGGTACCAGCAGCTTGGCTTGCTCGGCAATGTACTTGAGGTCGGAAACCAGGTCAGAGCAGACCGCGCACTGGCGCAGATGCTCCTGCTGCTCGGCGTTGCCGCCGTTATCAATTATGTAAGCTAGAACTGCTTGAAATTCCGCGCAGGTCATAAGCTCCTTCTCCCCGGTCCCGCTCCCTTGCTGCTCAACTCCTTGTCACCCTTTCGGTGCGACTGGTCTTGAGCAGATCGCGCAGTTTCATGCGCGCTTTGTGCAGCTGCGACTTGCTGTTGCCGATGGAACAGCCCATGATCTCGGCAATCTCGTTGTGTTCGTACCCTTCAATGTCGTGCAGCACAAAGATAATACGATACCCCGGGGGCAGGCTTTCGATGGCCCGCTCCAGGTTGACCCGGTCAATGGAGCCCGCCAGCATGTTGTCACGGGCGCCAATGTCCTTTTTGGGTCCCTCTTCCTGCGGCTCCAGGCTCTCTTCCAGCGAGACCTCTGGCAGGCCCTTCTTGCGCAGGTGCATCAGCACCACGTTCACGGCCAGGCGGTGCAGCCAGGTGGAAAAGGCGGACTCACCCCGGAAGGTCGCGATCTTGCGATAAAGCTGCAGGAAAGCTTCCTGCGTCAGATCCTCGGCTTCCGCCGTGTTGCCGGTCATGCGCAAGCACAAAGAATAGACACGCCGCTTGTGCATGCCGTACAGGGCTTCGAACGACTCAGAATCGCCCCGTTTGGCCCGATCAATGGCATCGGCTTCGGTGAGGCCGGGTACCAGTGTTTTCTTTGCTTGTGTCAATTCGCCTTTTCAGGCCGCATTGGATGTGATGCGGCTAAGTAGCTGTTCGTTGTACGGCTTGCACGCGATACGCCAAACCCAGGTACATATCTGACAGGTCTTCAGGCCCTGCCGAGTTGCTGTTCTGGTCTTCCCGGCGCTCGCCCCGGTGGCTTCCCCTGTGTCCTAAGCAATCGCTGGGCACTTCCGGGCCATATTCCCGAACCCCGGTCATGGAGCTTAGTTTCCCGGAATCTGAGATATACGCCGACCGGCCGGCAGGGAAGCGGCACGCCTAGAAGTGGCACCCGGCCACTCTGGTTGCGCACCTCACTTTCCACTTATACACCCCGACAAGAGTTCCAGTTTAGGACCGAAGCTGTGGCCCGAGAGGAAGATTTCATGTGGTCGCCCCCTTGACATCCTACAGGAGCAGGCACATGCTTCCTGTCGAATATCTGGGGAAGAGGGGACAGGTTGCCGGGAACGTCTCTACAGGGCAGCTATGATTCGGGGGAAATAGCGGTAGAGACATAATTTGCTACGTCTCGATTGTGCCAGCGATGCGAGAGGTTGACCTGTTACATCTCGCGCATTTGTGCTGCTGCACGCGAGATCCTTCGGACCTAAAGGTCCTCAGGATGACGCCTTCCCAGGGAAAGCGTTCGCGGGCGGGGCGCCCGCGCCACGAATGCCCGGTAGAGACGTAACTCGTTACGTCTCATTTATGAAACGTCGCGAGATGGAGAGGTGGTAAGCGACATCTCTGCCGAAGATGGGGTGAGAGAGGAAGAGCATGCGCTGGCAAGCGCGCATATCGGCATGGCTGCGGTCGCTGTTCCGTCGCCGCGAGATGAACGATGACCTGGCCGAGGAGCTGGGCTTTCACCTGGAGCAGCAGATCGAGGCCAACCTGGCCGCTGGCATGGAGCCTGAACACGCCCGCCGCCAGGCCGTGCTGGCCTTCGGCGGACTGGAGGGCGTGAAGGAGCACTGCCGCGATCAGTGGGGCGCACGCCTGCTGGATTCCACCGCCAAAGACCTGCGTTACGCCCTGCGCGGCTTCCGCAAGAGCCCCCTGTTCACGCTGGCGGCAGTTTTCACCATCGCGCTCGGCATCGGCGCCACCACCGCCGTCTTCAGCGTGGTGGACCGAATTCTGTTTCGCAGCCTGCCCTATCCGCACGCCGAGCGCCTGGTCTCCGTAGGCATAACCGCTCCCATTGAGAACAACGAGTTCATGCTGGGCGCTAACTATGCCTACTGGCGGGAAGCCAGGCTGCCGTTTACGGCCATTACCTCGATGACGGCGTTCGACACTGCGACGTCAGGGTGCGACCTTACGGAATCGCATCCCTTGCGCATGAGCTGCCCGGGGGTGGAGTCCAACTTTCTGCCCACCCTCGGAGTGAGTCCGGTGTTGGGGCGGGATTTCACGCCGGAGGATGACCTTCCTAAGGCGCCATCCGTGGCGCTCATCTCCTATGGCCTGTGGCGCGGCCGCTTTGGCGGCAATCCGGCCGCGGTGGGCAAACTGATTTCGGTGGATGGCAAACCCGTGCGCGTGGTGGGAGTGCTGCCGCGCGACTTCGAAATGCCGACGCTGGCCTCTGCCGATTTGCTGCTGCCGCAGCGGATTGACTGGAATGAGCAGAAAAGCCAGCCGACGGGCCGAGTCTTGCGCTGTTTCGCCCGACTCAAGCCGGGTGTTTCCATCGAACAGGCCCGGATGCAACTGCAGCCGCTGTTCGCCGACCTGCTCAAGACCACGCCGCCGCAGTTTCGCAATGAAATTCACTTGCAGGTGCGCTCTTTGCGCGACCGCGAACTTAGCAATGCCAGACTGGCCGCTTGGATACTCCTGGGTGCGGTGCTGGCGGTGCTGCTGATTGCTTGCGGCAATGTCGCCAACCTGCTGCTGGCACGCTCTGCGGTGCGGCAGCGCGAGTTGGCGGTGCGGGCAGCGCTGGGGGCCAGCCGCGTTCGGATGGCGCGCCAGGCGCTCACCGAGAATCTGGTGCTGGCCCTAAGCGGCGGCGCGGCCGGCTGCGCCCTGTGCTATGTGTTGCTGCGGGTGTTCGTGGGCATAGCTCCCGAGGGCTTCCCTCGCCTGCAGCAGGCGAGCTTGGATGGGCGTGTGCTGCTTTTTACTCTGGCCGTTGCCGTCGCCTGCGGAATTGTGTTTGGCGTGGTTCCCGCGCTGCATCGCGCGCCTCCGCAGCTTGCCCTGGCAGGAGGACGCTCCAGCGCCAACGGGCGCAGCTTCCTCCGACAATTGCTGGTGGTGGTGCAAGTGGCGATCTCCGTGGTGCTGCTGGCGGGCGCCAGCCTGCTGTTGCGCAGCCTGTGGAACCTGCAGAACCAGCCTCTGGGCATGCGCACGGACAGCCTGCTGCTGGCGGAGATAACGCTGGGTCAGCAACGTTATCCGCAGCCTGAACAGCAGCTCGCTTTTTTCGATCAACTGGAAGCGCGCCTGCGCTGGCTGCCCGGGGTGAGCGGCCTCGCCGTCAGCGACTCGCTTCCTCCCGGCGGATGGCAGCACTTCCACATCTACGCCGCCATCAACGTGCGCGGACGTCCGCGCTCTGCCGAGGGCACGGGTGGCGACGTGACCTGGCGCTCGGTGACGCCGCAGTATTTCTCCACCCTCGACATTCCCATTGTGCGCGGCCGGGGCTTCACCGAAGCGGACCGACGGCCAGAGCAGCATGTAACTGTTCTCAGCCGCATGCTGGCCGAGCGCCTTTTTCCTGGCGAGGATCCCCTTGGGCAGCAACTGCAATTTGGCGAGGGTCCCTGGTACACCGTGATCGGGGTGGGGGCCGATGTGAAGAATGGCGGCTTGGCAGCCGCCGGCGATCCGGAGTACTACGTGGTGCGGCGGCATGGCGCTGCTGTGGCCGGCGACCCGCGCGGCCGTGTGGACTCTCACGCTTATATGGTTGTTCGAAGCGCGATGAAACCAGCAGCCATGGCTGATTGGGTGCACCGCGAGATTGCCGCTCTCGATCCCACGCTGCCCGTCAGCGTAGACACCATGCGCCAGCGCGTGAGCCAGCTGGAAGCTCGCCCGCGCTTCGACGCGGCGCTGCTCGGCCTGTTCGCGGCTGTGGGAGTTTTGCTGGCCGCGATCGGAATTTATGGCGTAATCGCCTTCCTGGTGACGCAGCGCACGCAGGAAATTGGCGTGCGCATGGCATTGGGCGCAGGTACCGGCGATGTTCTCCGGCTGATCACCGGCAAAGGGCTGTTGCTGATTGTGACTGGGAGCGGTCTGGGAATCGGCGCCGCGCTGGGGCTTTCGCGCCTGCTACGGGGATTGTTGTTTGGGGTGGCGCCGAATGACCCGCTCACGTTGTGCGCTGCTGCTGGTGTGCTGGCAGCCGTGGCTTTCCTGGCGACGCTGATTCCGGCGCGCGGAGCCACCCGCATTGATCCCATGGTGGCGTTGCGCTGGGAGTGAGCGGAACTTCGCCCGGAGTACCGTGGGGCGAGGGCGAGACGCCTCGCGACAGCCGACGAGAAGCCGGCGCTACCCATACGGAGAGAGGATGAACCAAACAGTAGATCTGCTGCAGGGGACGCTGGACCTGCTGATCCTGAAGACGCTTGCCCTGGAGGCAATGCACGGCTGGGGAGTCGCCCAGCGCATCCAGCAGATCTCAAAGGACGCCCTGCAGGTGCAGCAGGGCTCGCTCTATCCGGCGCTGCATCGCCTGGAGCAGCAGGGCTGGATCGAAGCCGAGTGGCGCCCTTCGGAGAACAACCGGCGCGCCAAGTACTATTCGCTCACCCGCGCTGGACGCAAGCAACTGGAAGTGGAAACCGCCAACTGGGAGCGGCTCTCGGCGGCGATCCGGCAGATTCTACAGACAGCGTGAACGGTTGCTAGAAATGCATAGGTCCTTCGCGCGGACGGGCAATGGCCTGCCCGTCCGCGCTCAGGATGACATTTGAATAAAGAGAGGGGGTTGTGGCACTGCACGCGATCAAGCGGCGGATTTGGCGGTGATGGTTTCCAGGCCGTGCCCGTGGGGTCCGGTTTCGCGCTGGCGTAACAGGAAGGCGAAGGTCAAGCCCAGAAATCCGAGAACGGAGAAGATACACATGCCCAGGCGGTAGCCTTCGGGATTGGCAGCGCTGGCGTGCGAGTGGTCGTTGGCCCAGCCGATGAGCAGATTGAATCCCGCGAGGCCAATGTTCTGGATCATGGTCATCAGCCCGTAAGCGGTGCCCAGCTTCGACTGCTCAACGATGTAGGCCACTGAAGGCCACATCACTGCCGGAATCAGCGAGAACGACACTCCCATCATGGCCATAGGCACATAGAGGGAAATATTGGTGTAGCCCATCATCAGGTACACGGGGATGAGCAGCAGAGAACCGAACATCATGAGCAGGGCGCGCTTGCCAACCTTGTCGGCGAACAAGCCGAAGGTGGGCGTGCCGAACATGGTGAAGGCGGTGAGGATGCTCACCAGGAAGCCGCCCAATTCGCGGCTGGTGTGATGCGCGTCCATGAAGAACTTGATGGCGAAGGTTTCAAAGGGGAAGATGCCCGAATAAAATACGATGCAGAGAGCAACGATGTACCAGTAGGAGCGGCCGAAGCGGAAGACGTCGCTGAAGACGACTTTGTCGGTGGAACTCGCCTGACCCAGCGAATACTTCTGCTCGGCGCGCGCTTCAAAGATCCAATAGAGGACGGCGCCAATCACGCAGAGGGTGCCGAAGCCGACGGCGATGAGCAGGGGATTGCGCCAGCTGGTATAGGCCGGTTGCGCCCAGGTGGGAGAATTCTGGGCCAGCCAGGTGCCAAGCCGAGCGATCATCAAATTCATACCGAAGGCGAAGCTCAGTTCCTTGCCGCGAAACCACTTGGCCACGGCGGTGGTCACGGCAACAATCAGCGACTCGGCGCCCAAGCCGAAGACCAGCCGCCCGGAAGCCATCACCGCCAGAGTGGGCGAGGTCACGGTGATGATTGACCCCAGCAAGCAAAGCACGCCAAAAATGAAGATGGCCTTGCGGGTGCCGATGCGGTCCACAATGATGCCGCCGATCAACACCATGAAGACGTTAGGAATGCTGTAAATGGCCTGCAGCAGCCCGATATTGGCATCGCTGAAATGCAGTTGCTTGACCAGCAGGTCGGCAATCGGGGCGATGCAGTCGTAAACGTAGTAATTGCCCAGCATGGCCAGGCTGATGAACAGCAGGACAATCCAGCGATAGAGGCGGGAAGGTTCGGGGCGGGCGGCCAGGTCGCGAACAGCGGCTTCAGTGGTCAAGGTGGAACTTCTCGCTTTGCTGAGCAGGAGGATACCAGATGGGCCAAACGGCGGTGGAGAAGGGTTTGGCAGTTTCCAGTTTCAAGTTTCGAGTTTCAAAACCAGTCCGGTGACGAAACTGGAAAGTTGAAACTCGAAACTTTGGTTCTTTGCTACTGCTTTGGCGCGGGGATTGCGGTCTCAGGCCGGCTGGCATCCTGCTGGTGCATGCGGTCCACATCCTGATTGGTGTAAACCTTGGCCGGCGGATGGGCCTGCTCCCAGGCGCGAATGGCTTTTGCCGCCTCGGCCAGGTTCTCGGGAGCAGCCGGAATGGCGTGGGCATCGTCGAACACCGCCGCGCCGGTATTGAGGAAGATAGTTTGCGGCGCATTGCGGGCCATCATCATGCCATGCGGGCCAGGACGCGCCATTGCGTGCCGGCCGAGTCCTGCTGCCAGGGGCACAAACGGCCGCGGTCCAACCAGCGGCGAAACTGCCCCCACCACCGTCGGCTGGCCGCTCACGCTTACCAGGGTGACCGCAGGCGGCATCATGTTTGCGGTGCTGCTCAGGCCCATGTTGGTGATGGAAAGCGTAGCGTTGGTGGCTCCGGCAACATTTCCAGGCGTCGCGTTGCTGGCTCCCGCGGGTGACAGGGACACCGAGTTCAAGCTCAGCATAGGAGTGCTGACCACTGGATAGTTGAACTGATCCCAAAGCAGCCGGTTGCTGGCAAAACCAGTATTGGTTACCCACGTTTGCCCAAAGGCCTGAACTGCCGCCAAACTCAGCACGAGAACGGACAACGCCAGGAACCCGCGACGCATAACTTCCTCCTCCCGGCTGGTTGGCCGGGCATTCGGGCAAATCTTAAAGTATTTCCTGCTGAAAAGTCACTAACTTCCTATGTAGCGGGCATATAAGCTTCTGGCGACGGCGGTATCTGAGGTTCCTTTTATGATGGCGCGGCCGTCCGGGAAGAGGGTGAATTCGTAGGGCTCATGCCAGAACTTGAGCACGAATTCATTGTGGCGCACGGTGCCATGGGCGCTAAGCCGTTCACTCATAAGGGCAAAATCCATGGGGCGGGCGCGCTCATGAATCTGAACCGAGTTGCGCCCGCAGAGCGAGATGTGGGGCCGGCCCTCGCCCGCCAGATGAACGAAGTCGCGCCGGCCACAAGCACGGCAGTCAGGGTGCGGCTCTGCCGCCTGAATGGCGGAGGTCTGGTTGGTCCAGAGGTCCCAGGAAAGCAAGGTGCGGCGGAGTTGTTCGCGCGCGCCCACCAGCAGCTTGAGAGCTTCGCCCGCGGCCGCCGAGGCGACCAGGCTGACCGCTGGTCCCAGCACGCCCGCGGTCTCGCAGGTTTCCAGAGCGCCTCGGGGAGATTCCGGAAACATGCAGGCGAGGCACGCGGTCTCACCCGGCAGGATGTTCATGGTGATGCCGTAGCTGCCAACGGCAGCGGAGTAGATCCAGGGCAGCCCGCGCTGCACGGCAAAATCGTTCAGCAGGTAGCGGGTTTCAAAGTTGTCGGTGCCGTCCAGGAGCAGCTGCGCCCCGCTGAGCAGGCGGTCAATATTTTCCGGCGTGAGATCGGCTACTTCGGGTTCGACCACAATTTGGGAATTGCAGGCAGCGAGCTTGCGGGCGGCGGCGATGGCCTTGGGCAGGGAAGCAGCGGCATCGGTTTCGTCGAACAACGCCTGGCGCTGCAGGTTGCTGGCTTCCACATAATCGCGGTCAATGATGCGCAGCATGCCCACGCCGGCGCGGGCCAACAGTCCGGCCAATGTGGAACCGGTAGCACCGCAGCCGACGATAGCGACGCGCGCGTCCGCGAGGCGCTGCTGCCCCAGGGCACCGATGCCGGGAAACAAAATTTGGCGCGAGTAGCGCTCCTCGAAACTCACTGGCCATCCCCTCAGGATGTACTAACCCTTTATTATAGGAGTCAGCAACTCGCGAAACGGAGAATTGCCGCTGCCTGAGCTAACGGGGAGTAAGTGAGGGCGCCCGGAGGCCAGGTCCAAACGGGACGCCTGGCGCCGCCCCGTAGTGCAACGTTGCCTCGGTGACCGGGTTTATCGAAGTGGCTACAATCCACCTCAGACGGGATATGCAAGCGGGTAAGGAGTCCCTTTGGCGGTAAGGAGAGCATTCGTCCGGGCGCTGGTGACAGCGGCTATGGGCATGGCGGGTGCGCTGCTGCCGCCCCTGGCCCGGGCCCAGCACGCCACGCCGGCGGAGGAAGTGCATCGCAGCCAATCAACCGCGGTGCCGCAAAATTCCGTGCTCTCGCAGCCGACAGTCACCGGCTCACCTGACACTTCCGCCCCAGCCACTGCTTCCACTCCTCTGGGCGCGATTTTCGAATATCAGGGGTTGCCGGTACGCGAAATCCGCTTCGCCGGAGTAGAAAGCGGGGACCTGGAGCAGTTGCAAAAAGTGGTTACGCAAAAGCCGAATGAGCCCCTGGACCGCTTCAAGGTTCGCGACAGCGTGCGCGCTCTGTTCGCCACCGGCCGCTTCGCCGACATCCAGGTGGAAGCCGACCGCACTCCGCAGAACGAGGTCACTCTGGTCTTTCGAGCGGTGCAGAACTACTTTGTGGGAGTGGTCAACGTGGAAGGAGCGCCGCGCGAGCTAACCAACACCCAGCTGGGCAACGCCACCAAGCTGCAACTGGGAGAACTCTATACCGCGGAGAAGCTGCAAACCGGCATTGACCGCATGGGCCAGCTGCTGCAGGAGAATGGCTACTTTCAGGCCACTGTTACGGAGAGCGAGCAGCGCGATGCTCTTACCCAGCAGGTGAACATTTCCTTTCACGTGGACCCCGGGGCGCAG
>DATEGI010000115.1:0-3996 GCA_035280205.1 Terriglobales bacterium
ACTCTGCAAGAAAATTCCAAGCGAATCGCCCAGGTAGCCAGAAAGCTAGACAGCTAGTCAGCTACCTAGCTGGGCTGCGCTCGCGTGTGTACTCGCGTACCACTTCTTCCCATTTGCCCTGCGCTTTCAGGATGTACTCCACGACGTCGCGGAGGGCGCCGTCCCCGCCCCGGTGCTCGGTGATGTAGTGGGCTTCGTCCTTGACCTCGGCCCGGGCATTGGCCACGGCTACCCCCAAGCCGCAATTGCGCATAACCGGCAGGTCAATCACATCGTCCCCCACGTAGGCGGCCTGCTCTGGACGAAGGCTCTCCTTAGCAAGGATTTCCTCAAAAACCGTAAGCTTGTCCTGGATTCCCTGGTAGGCGTGGTCCAGCTTCAGGTCGCGAGCGCGCAGGGCCACGGTTTCCGAGATGCGCTTGGTGATAAGCCCGGTCTTAATGCCGGCCAGGCGCGCCAGGGAGATGGCGGTGCCGTCATGGGCATGGAAACCTTTGGCCTCCACCATGCTCTGGCTGACAAAGCCAAAACCTCCTTCGCCGCCCTGTTTCCGTGCGTGCTGCTGGGTGGAAAGCTGAACTCCCGCGGGAGCGGGAAAGAGCCAGATGGTTCCATCGGTGAGCACACCATCCACATCGAAAAGCAGCAGCTTGATTTTGCGGGCACGTTCCAGGGACATGCAGGGATGATAGCAAAGCAGCATTCAGCATCTGGCAATTAGCTTTCTGTTCCTGGGGCGTACGGTAACAGTGCCGTTCTTGCGGGATTTCTGCCCCTTCAATAACTGCGCAGGTTAATAGCCAGAGACGAACAAGCGGCACACCCGGCTAGGCGATACCCATCTTCTTCTGCATGGCTTCCAGAGTGACGCCCTTGGTTTCCGGGTAGAGCAGGAGCACCACGAAGAATTCCAGCACCATCATGGCGGAGAAGAAAACAAAGGGATAGGCGCCGGAACGCGCTGCCACCATGGGGAACACCAGGGAGATGAGCCCGTTCATGAACCAGTGCGAGAAGCTGCCCAGGCTCTGGCCTTTGGCGCGCACGGTGTTGGGAAAGACTTCGGCAAGGTAGACCCAGATAACGGCGCCCTGGGAGAAGGCAAAAAAGGCGATATAGCCGATGAGCAGCCACACCAGCTTGTCCTCATGCTGCCGGGTAAAGAAGATGGCGGAAACTCCAGCCAGGCAGAGCGCCGTGCCCACCGCGCCCACCAGCAGCAGAGTCTTGCGGCCAAGCTTATCAATGACCGACATGGCAATGACGGTGAAGAGCAGGTTGGTGAAACCGACAGCCACGGCCTGCAGGCTGGCGGAGGCCTGGCTGTAGCCGGCGTGGGCAAAAATGTCGTTCAGGTAATAAAGAATGGCATTAATGCCGGAAAGCTGGTTGAACATGCCGATGGTGACAGCCAGGAAGATGGGCAACTTGAATTTGCGCGAGAACAGCGGTTCCTGCGTCTGGCGCTGCTCGAGGTGGACGGATTGAACGATCTCCTGCAGGTCCTGTTCGTAGTGCTCATCGCCCAGGGTGCGCAGGACGGCACGCGCCTCCTCGACCCTGCCCTTCTTAACCAGCCAGCGCGGGCTACGAGGAATGCCAAACAGCAGCAGGAAGAAAACGATGGCGGGAATGGCGGCCACGCCGAACATCCAGCGCCACCCGGCCGCCCCGAAATGCGCCAAGCCGATCAGATAGTTGGAAAAATAGGCCAGTAGAATGCCGAAGACCACGCAGAACTGGAACAGGCCAACCAGGCGGCCGCGCAGCCGAGCGGGCGCGATTTCCGCAATATACATGGGGCCGAGCACAGAGGAACCGCCAATGCCCAGCCCGCCGATGAAGCGGAAGGCGACCAGAGCGTCCCAGTTCCAGGCGAAGGCGCAGCCGACGGCCGAGACCACGTAGAGCACTCCCAGGATGCGCAGGCTGTCGCGGCGGCCATAGCGCTCGCCGGGGAAGCCGGCCAGCATGGCGCCGAAAATCGTGCCCACCAGCGCGCTGAATACGGTAACGCCCAGCAGCTTGGGGCTGAGCTGATAGACGTGGGTAAGCGCAGAAGTTGTGCCGGAGATGACGGCCGTGTCGAAGCCAAAAAGCAGGCCACCCAGGGCGCCCACAATGGTGCCCTTGATCAGCGCGGCGTTAAGTTGTCCCCGGCCTGCCGGTTGTGGGGAGGGCGCAGCAGCGCTTTGTCCTGGAGTCTGCATGCGGGGAGATTAGCAGATTTGGGAGCCGTGCCAAGCTTTTCCCTCGGCGGGATTTACTTCTTCGATTGCGGCGAAACGTGATACGAGGGGTGGCTGTAGGTCCCGGTGATGCTTACCGGCAGCACCTCACCGCGATGGTTGCTCTTCAGAAACGGTCCCAGCGCCTTCAGCAGAAACGACTTGATGCCGGAAGTGGCATCGGCAAGGCTGTTGTTCATGTGCAGCAGGCCGTGCAGGTTGATTCGTTGATTGACCAGATTGTAGGTGCCCTGCATCTGCGCCCGCGCTCCCGGCACGGTGAAGCTCAGGTGAGTAAAGGCCGCAACGCCATGGCTCAGCGCCACCTGGCCACGCAGGTCGGAGAGCACGCGCTCCGGATCTTCCCTGGTTTCCTTCTGCCCGCGCGCGCGGCGGCTGAGGTCAGCCAATGAGCTCTCGGTGCGTGGGCTGGTGAAGCGCGCACCACCGATGCCGAACTCGCCTTCAAGTTTCACCTTGCGGACAAAGTCTCCCTGATCCGGAGGAATAGTGACGTGAGCGCGAAAGCTGGTCAGCCCCATCACCGGAGAGCGCGGCTCCTTGACGAACAGCAGCAGCACATCTTCGATTCGTCCATCCCGAACCAAAAGGTCCAGCGATGCTGTCTTGCCTTGCCTCGGTCGCGCCGGCGCGATCCGCCCTTCAGCAGCAACGGTGGTACGGCCGAGAAGCGCCGCCGCATCCTCGAGGCTGACGTCGCCATTGGTGGCGTTCACCAAGGCCTGGAACTGGCCGCTCAGGTGAAATTTGTGGCCGCTTCTGGCGGCCTCGAAATCGGGAGTATCGGTTGTTCCCTGCACTTGCAGGCGCTGAAAGGTGCCCCGAAAAGTTCCATTGGACGAAAGCGTGCCGGCTATGCCCCGAAAGACGCTCAGGTCAGCATTGCGGAAGGCGTAGCGGCCAGCCACCGCGGTCGAAGCCGCGCTTCCCGTTTTCCACGGTCCGAAGGTCCCCTCGGCGCTTACCACGCCCGGGGGCTTGGGATTATCGAAGATTGTCTGGAAGCTGAGGGAGCGCTCGCCGCCCAGCCCGCGCAGACGAAACTGGCGCAACAAAAAATGCGTAGGCTTTCCGCCCGCATTCTTCGGCTGAATATCCAACACCGTTCTGTCCGCCACCAGTTCGTCGATAATCGTCCCACCCTGGTTGTGGCCTCCCAGGGACAAGCCGCCGCCCAGAGCCGGCAGCGTGATGTGTCCCCCATCGGCGCGAAGCAGGGCCACGTGTTTTGTGAACAGCCCGAAAAAGCTGCCCCGGATGGTCAGAGTGCGAATGGTCATCAGCGGCTGCGTCCCATGCCGAAAGGTGACCTCCCTGGCAACACAGCCGGGATGAGGAAAATATTCCTCATGAAAGCTGCCAATCTGAACCGTAGTGGCCGTCGCCTGCTGCAGGCGCTGGATGACGCGTGCCTGGGTGAAGGGCCACTTAACAGCAAGCAGCACCGCGGCGGCCACCAGTATTACGGCCAGCACGACAAGGGGGATTAAAAACCACTTTTTTCTGCCGGATTTGTGGGTGGCAGGAAAGTCCTCGAGTTCAAGCTGGCGGGTGGACATCAAGTAAGCTCAAGAGAATTAGATGCTGATTCCGCAAACGGGTGGAACGGGGGTGCGCCCCAACCTTTGGTGCTGTCCCTACGGGACTCGGGTTTTTTATCGTGATCCGTACCCAGGACTCCCGTCCTGGGCTTTAGTATGACGCCCCTGCGGGGCTGAGTTGTTGCCGTGCTGACGGGCTCTGGGCG
>DATEGI010000116.1:0-5339 GCA_035280205.1 Terriglobales bacterium
GGTCCGCGCCTGTGGAACCACGCCTTGAAGGTTTCCGGCGCGAAGGCCGGAATTTTCCTCTGCTGGGGAACACCCGCCGCGAGCTTCGCCAGATTCCGCAAACCTGGAAGCTGCGTGAACAGGTTCGCGAAACCGGGCGCAACCGAAGCCAGGCGCGCCCATTTATTGATCCAGCCGAAAGCGTAAGCGTAGCGCGGGCGCAGCCGGCCTTCCCAATAATGGGAAAGAAATTCGGCCTTATATGTGGCCATGTCCACGTTTACCGGACATTCGCCTTTGCAGCCTTTGCAGGAAAGGCAGAGGTCGAGCGACTCCTTAACATTTTCATCGCGCCAGCCGTTCTGGATCACGTCGCCCTGCAGCATCTCCCAGAGATGATGGGCGCGCCCGCGCGTGGTGTGTTCTTCCTCGCGCGTCACCATGAAGCTCGGGCACATGGTGCTGTCGTCAGCGCTCGAGCCTGTGCGCCGGCATTTTCCGATGCCCACGCAGCGCAGGGTTGCATGGGCGAAGCTGCCATTATCTTCCGGGTATTTGAAATGGGTGGCGGGCTCCCACGGCCTGTAGTCGGCACCCAGCCGCAGGTTCTCGTCAATTCGGTAGGGATCCACCACCTTGCCCGGATTCATCTTCCAGTCCGGGTCCCAGATGGACTTGAACTCGCGAAAGGCTTCCACCAGCTCCGGCCCGAACATCTTCACCAGGAACTCGGCGCGCGACTGGCCGTCTCCATGTTCGCCCGAAAGCGAGCCGCCGTACTTGACTACCAGGTCGGTAGCTTCTTCCATGAATGCGCGCCAGTGCTTGACGCCCTCAGCAGTGTACAGGTCAAAATCAACGCGGCAGTGAATGCAGCCCTGCCCGAAGTGGCCGTAAAGCGAGGGATTGTAGCCGTACTTGTCGTAGAGTTGCCGCAGCTCCCGCAGGTAGCTGCCGACCTTCTCTGGCGCCACGGCGGAATCTTCCCAGCCCGGCCACGAATCGGGCTCGCCGGGAACGAATGCCGTGGCTCCCAGCCCGGACTCGCGAATCTGCCAGATGTTGTGCTGCTCCTGCTTATCCACGAACAGTTTCATGCTGGGCGGGTTCGAACGCTTCTTCAATTCGTTCATCAGCCGGTGCGCCTGCTCGATCGCCTCCTGCTGTGTGTCGTACCCGATTTCCACCATCAGCCAGCCCTTGCCCTCGGGCAGCATGGGAAGGTACTTGCGGTGCGGCCCGCCCTTCTTCTTCACGTTCTCCATCAGGCGGTCGTCCAAGCCTTCCAGCGCGGTGGGCGAATACTTCAGCATCTCCGGAACGTCATCGCCGGCCTGGTACACGTCCGGGTAGCCGAGCAACAGCACCACCCGCTCGGGTCGGCTCCAGATCAGTTTCACCTTGGCTTCCAGAATGGTGATGCAGGTACTCTCGGTGCCTACCAGAGCCCGGGCCAGGTTGATGCGGCCATGCTCGTCGGGAATAAGCTGGTCGAGGTTGTAGCCGGAAACGCGGCGGATGATTTTGGGGAAATTTTTCTCGATCAGCGGCTGGTAGCGGTTCCGCAGCGACATCAGCTTGGCAAAGATCTCGCCCTCGCGGCCGGGCTGACGCATGCGCTCCTGCCATTCACCTTCGGTTAGCCAGCCCGCCTTCATGCGCGTGCCGTCATAGAGCAGGACATCGAGTTCCTCGGTGTTATTCACCGCCGGCCCGTTCATTTGCGCGCGGGCCCCGCAGGAGTTGTTGCCCAGCATGCCGCCGAAGACGCAGCGGCTGTGGGTGGCGGGCTGCGGGCCATATGTCAGCTTGTGCGGCCAGGCGGCATTCGCCAGATGGTCACAGATGGTGCCCGGCTCCACCCGGGCATACTCCTGCGCCGGGTTCAGCTCCAGGATGTGGTTCAGGTACTTGGAGAAGTCAATCACGATGCCGACGTTGCAGCACTGGCCGGCCAGGCTGGTGCCGCCCCCGCGCGAGAGCACCGGGGCGCGGAACTTGCGGCACGTGGCCATGGCCTGCACCACATCTTCCACGCTCCGGGGAATCACCACACCAATAGGGACCTGGCGGTAGTTGGAAGCGTCCACGGCATACATGCCCCGGCTGCCGGCATCGAAGCGCACCTCGCCTTCCACGTTCCGGCGCAGCTCTGCCTCCAGGCCCCGCACATCCACCATCTCGGCCGAGCGCCAGTTCTGCGGGCGCATTTCGATCGGTCTTCTGAGTTCCTCTTCTGAAACTACGGGTATCCGGCTGGCTGACATCTTCTTCTCCTATGCGGCAAAGCGTTGCGCGTCGGCCTGCTTGAGTTCCAGCCCCAGGCCGGGGCGCGCAAGATCAGGGCGCAGCTCGCCATTCACCAGCTGCGGCAGGCCATCAAAAAACATGCGCTCAATGCGCACATGATCGTGAAAATATTCCAGGTTCTTGAACGGCGTCACGGCGCATGCCGCGTGCGTGTGCAGGGCAGGCGCGGTGTGGCCCGAAAGCGGCACACTGTGACCCTGGCAGAGCGCCGCCACCTGCAGGAACGCGGTCACGCCGCCACAGCGGGTAATGTCCGCCTGCTGCACGTCCACGGCTCCCGCTTCCAGCATGCGGCGAAAATAAAAGATGTCATAGCCGTACTCGCCGGCGGCAATCTCCATCATCACGGGAGCGCGATCGCGGATCAGCCTCAGGCCCTGCAGGTCGTCGGACGAGACGGGTTCCTCAAACCAGAACACGCCGAACTCTGCGAAGGCCTCGGCCTGGTACAGCGCCTGCTTGCGGCTATAGGCCCCATTGGCGTCAACGAACAACTCTGACTCGTGCCCAATCGCTTCGCGAGCCACCCGCACTCTCTCAATATCCCGCTTCGGCTCCCGGCCGATCTTCATCTTCACCGCCGGAATACCCTGTTGTACCCACCCCGCAAGCTGCTCCGCCAGTTGTTTATCGGAATACGAAGTGAATCCTCCGCTCCCATAAACCGGCGCGCCAGGGCGAACCTGGCCCAGCAAGGTCACCAGCGGCAGGCCCAGCAGCCGCGCCTTCAGGTCCCACAGCGCGCAATCCACGGCCGAGATTGCCGCGGAACATATCCCCTGCCGCCCCAGGTTGCGGATTCGCCTCCACATCGCCATGTAAGTGGAGGTCACGGCCATTGGGTCGCTTCCCTTCACCACTTCGGAAAGCACGCTGTGGATAAGCTTGGCCGCGGATGCATCAGCATAGGTGTAGCCCAGTCCCTTGTGGCCGCCGGCATGAACTTCAACCAACACCATGGTTGTCTTGTCCCATTTCAGCGTTCCGTCCGATTCGGGTGAGTCGGTAGGCACCGTGAAAACGGAAATATCGAGTTGCTTGACCGGCGGACTGGCGGAGAAAGCAGGCATCTGGTGTAGGCCGGCGGCGAGAACGCTGGCCCGGCAAACGGCCTATCTGTAGAGATGTCTTTTGCAGGCAAGGAGGTTAGCTTGCAGCAGCACACAATTCGGTCGCGGCACGATGTTTTTCTGTGCCGCTTTCGCCTGCCCTCCTGGGCATCATCCCGAAGCCCTATACGACCACGGGATCCCGCGTGTACCTGACACAACCGGCTGCAGCTCTGCTTATTCCCCTTTCCTTTGGCAAACAGCCCGTGCTTGGCGGCGCATCGTACAAGAGGGTCCGCCGTGGCCAACGCCACCCATCTATTCGTCTTTTAATTTAAGGAGTCTCATCTCATGACCGCGTCAGATGTGCTCGTCGAGTGCTTGATTGATTGGGGAGTAGAAGTAGTGTTTGGGCTGCCGGGCGACGGCATCAATGGCATCATGGAAGCCCTGCGCACGCACCAAGACAAGATTCGCTTCCTGCAGGTGCGCCATGAGGAAACCGCCGCCTTCATGGCCTGCGGCTATGCCAAGTACACCGGCAAGTTGGGCGTATGCCTGGCTACATCCGGCCCGGGCGCCATTCACCTGCTGAACGGGCTATATGACGCGCGCTTAGACGGCCAGCCTGTACTCGCCATCACCGGCATGCAGTATCACGACCTGATCGGCACCTTCACCCAGCAGGATGTTGAAACCGACAAGCTGTTCATGGATGTTTCCGTTTACAACGAGCGCATCATGGGACCAACCCACGTCCAGAACATTATGGACTTGGCCTGCCGCACCGCCCTTGCTTATCGGGGCGTGGCTCACGTCACCATTCCCGTGGATTTCCAGGAAGAGAAGGTGCATAGCTCGGACCGCTCCAAGCGCAACCTCGCCAACTTCACCAACTCCGTGCGCACGCAAAGCTATAAGGTTCCCGCCGACAGCGAACTCCACCGCGCGGCTGAGATTCTGAACCAGGGCAAGAAGGTCGCCATCCTCGCCGGACGCGGGGCCCTCGGCGCCGGCGATCTGCTGGAACAAATTGCCGAACTGCTGGCCGCACCCATCGCCAAGCCCCTGCTGGGCAAGTGCGTGGTCCCTGATGACAGTCCCTACACCACGGGGCCGGTGGGTTTGTTGGGCACGGCCCCGTCTCAGGAGGTACTCGAGGACTGCGACACGCTGCTCATGGTGGGCACCTCTTTCCCCTACCTCGAGTTCATGCCCAAGCCGGGTCAGGCCAAGGGCGTGCAGATTGATATTGATCCCAAACGCATCTCTTTGCGCTACCCCGTTGACGTTGGCCTGGTGGGCGACAGCAAAACCGTGCTCCAGCACCTGATTCCCATGTTGCAGCGTAAAGAGGATCGCGGCTTCCTCAAAATGGCCCAGGCCGGCATGAAGGACTGGTGGGAACGAATGGAAAAACAGGCCACGCGCATGGACAAACCCATGAAGCCGCAGGTGCCGGCCTGGGAACTCGGCAAGCGTTTGCGCAATGACGCCATTGTCAGTTGCGACAGCGGCACCATCGCTACCTGGTGGGCTCGGCACGTGCCCGCCCGTAAGGGCCAGATGCATAGCCTCTCCGGCACCTTGGCTACCATGGCTCCCGGCCTGCCTTACACGCTGGCCGCGCAGGTCGCTTATCCCAACCGCCAGTGCGTCGCCTTCGTGGGCGATGGCGGCTTCTCCATGCTCATGGCCGACTTCGTGACCGCGGTGAAATATAAGCTCCCCATCAAGGTGGTCATCATTAAAAATGACACCCTGGGCCAGATTAAATGGGAGCAGATGGTTTTCCTCGGCAACCCGGAATACGGCGTTCAGCTGCATCCCATTGACTTTGCGGAATTCGCCCACGCCTGTGGCGGCGTCGGTTTCACTGTGGACGACCCCAAAGAGTGCGGCGACGTTATTGACCAGTTCCTGAACGCGCCCGGACCGGCCATTTTGCAGGCCGTCGTGGACCCGCTGGAGCCGCCCATGCCCGGTAAGGTCAAGGCCGAA
>DATEGI010000117.1:0-13897 GCA_035280205.1 Terriglobales bacterium
CTCGGAGTCGGCCGAGAATTGCGCTGGCAGGATCTTGATGGCAACCTCGCGCCCAAGGCGCGGGTCGCGCGCGCGATAGACCTCACCCATTCCCCCGGCCCCGATCGTGCCGAGGATTTCGTAGGGGCCTAGCGAAGTGCCGGCACTAGCCATTCTTCCCCCAGTGGTGAGGGCATCCTAGCACGCCAGCCGCTATTTTTGTTTTGCCGCCTTGCGCTCGATTCGTGGTGCGCCCACCGCGGCGGGATCGTGGTCATAATACTCATAGGCCGACATCGGCTTTTCGTAGTTCAGGGACCAGGGGCGCTGGTCGGCTGGAATCTTGCCCAGCGCCCGCGCCATCTCGCGGATGTGAATGGCCACGGTGCCGCAGCAGGCGCCAATGTAATTCACCCCTAGGTCGCGGGCGCGCTGGGCGTAAGCCGCCATCTCCCGGCGAGTCAGTTGCAGCGGATCTAACTCGAAGGGAAACTGCGGCAGGCTGGTGAAATCGGGCTTGTCCGCCGGAGTATGGTAAGCCACCGGCTGGGCTGCGAGAAACGTGTTGGGCACGGCTTTGCGCATCTCCGCCAGCAAGCCCAGCATGTGCTCCGGCGGACGCAGGCAGTTGATGCCCACGATGTCCGCCCCGGCATCGGCCAGCGCTTTGGCCGCTTCGCCCGCGCTTTTTCCTTCCGCTGTGGCGTTCTGATTTTCGAAGCAAATGGTCACCATCACCGGTAAACCTGTTTTCTTGGCACGCTCCACGGCTATCAGGGCCTCGCCCAGCCAGGAAAACGTCTCGCCAACAATGAAGTCCACGCCCTCCCCGGCCTGCACCGCCAACTGCTCATCAAAGGTGGCCCGCACCCGATCCTTGGCCGCCTTGCTGTCGGCCTCATACATCCAGGTGAGACTCAGATTGCCCGCCACCAGGCAGCGGTCGCCGGCCACTTGGCTGGCAATGCGCACGGCGGCGCGGTTCAGATCCTCTAACCGGTCCTGCAGCCCAACTGTGGCCAGCTTGTCGCGGCTGGCATAGAAGGTGAGCGCCTGCAGCACCTCAGCGCCCGCTTCGCGAAACTCGATGTGGAGCTGCCGCAGCGCCTCAGGATTGGTGAGCGCCACTTCCGGCGTGAACGGACCCGCGCGCACCCAGCCGCGCTTCTCCAGTTCCAGCAGATACCCGCCGTCGCCCAAGACCGGCCCTTCCTTAAGTTTTTGTAAAATGCTCTTTTTCATATTTTCCTCACCTTCTGCTCCGCATCCGGAAACCGCTGCTCATGCATTTGAAACACGGTAATGATGGCGCAGGTCACGCAGCACCTGAAACGCCGCGTTGTGCCCGGGCGCGCCGGTAACGCCTCCCCCAGGATGCGCGCCTGCTCCGCACAGGTACAGCCCGGCGATGGGACTGCGGTACTGCGACCAGCCCGGCACCGGCCGCATGAAGAAAAGCTGCTCCAGACTCAGGTCGCCGTGAAAAATATTCCCTTCGCTGAGCCCGTAGACCCGTTCCAGATCCAGCGGCGTCAGTACCTGCCGGGCCACCACCGCTGCGGGCACATTGGGAGCGTATTCCCCGATTTTCTTCACCACGCGGTCGCCCAGCAGCTCTCGATTCTCGTCCCACGTGCCCTGCCGCAAAAAATAAGGGACGTACTGCACAAAGCAGGTCATGATGTGGCGTCCTTTCGGCGCGAGCGTATCGTCCACGTTGGACGCCACCACGCAATCCACCCACAGCTGCTCCGGAATCTCGCCGAACTTGGCGATGTCATAGCAGCGTTCGGCAAATTCCAGCGACGGCACCAGCGTGAACAGCGAGCGCTGTGCCGGGCTGGCATCCGCCGGCATGCCCTTCACCCGCGGCTCCTCCGCCAGCACTAGGTTCACCTTCGCGCACGGCCCGTTCATCTTGATTCCCTTCACCGCCTGCCGGAACTCGCCGGGCAGTTCCTTGCCGTCTACCAGGCCCAGAAACGTGCGCTTGGGATCCGCGCTCGACAGCACCGTGCGCGCAGGAATTTCGCTTCCATCTTCCAGCACCACGCCCTTTACGCGGCCATCGCGCGCATCAATGCTCGCCACCGGAGCGGAGGTGCGAATCTGCACGCCCCGTTTGCGGGCAGCAGCCGCCAGGGCCTGAGTAATCGCTCCCATGCCCCCCATCACGTGCCCATAAAATCCCTGCACGTCGTGTTCCCCGCCGCTCAACAGATGAAACAGCAGGCCCAGCGCCGTCCCCGGGTCGTAGGGGCCTCCGTGTTTGCCGTAAACATTGTTGGCCAGAAAAAGAGTTTTTACCTGCTCCGACTCGTAATTGCGGTCCAGGAAATCGCCCAGGCTGCCGGTCAGAAAGGAGATGAGGCTGGCAATCTCCTGATTGCTGATGCCACGGAACCGCCGCCCCACGCGCAGCAGCTTCCACCAGCTTTCCCATCCATCCAGTTCAACCTCTGGCGGCGGCTCCAGAAAGAAGGGCTGCAGGTAGCGAGCTAGCTTCTTCAGTTGATCATCTACTCGAATGAAGGTGTCAGCATCATGGGCGGAAATCTTGCGCAACTCCGCCAGCGTACGCTCCCGGTCCGCCCACCAGGGCACCACCTGACCATCCGGGAACGGCACCTGCAGCGCCGGGTCGCAAGGGATCATCCGCAGCCCATGCGAAGCCAGCTCCAGGTCGCGGATCACTTCCGGCCGCAGCATGCTGGCAATGTAAGAGGTAGTCGAAGCGCGGCAGCCGGGCGCAATTTCCTCGGTTACGCAACAACCTCCCACAATCTCGCGCCGCTCCAGCACCAGCGTGGAAAGGCCCGCTCCGCCCAGGTACGCCGCGGCGGTCAGCCCATTGTGGCCGGCTCCGATGACGATCACATCGAAGGAAGAGGATTGCGGCATGGTTCAGATATGACCGTGCGTCCAACGGTTGCCCTTGAGGACAGCGCACATAGTACACTCGAGGACTTGATTCAAAAAGGCCGGGGCTGGGACAGGTTATGCTCTCGCGCGCTGTGCGCTGGCACATTGAAAACCGCATTCTCCCTTACACAAAGCAAGACCGCGATCTTCGACTGACTGGCCGGCTTCCAAGAAACTTCAAGCCGATGCCGCTGATCCGCAAGCCGCAGCTTGTCGCGCCCTTTTTCGCCCTAACCAGTACAACACTGCGCCCACAGCCACCAGCACCGCCGTCCCACCCACGACTTTGATAATTGCCAGCCTGGGATTCGCCTCCTCCGGGCTGGGCACGAAGGAAAGAGCAATGGTCAGAAGCGCCGTCGTGAACCCGACGCAGGAGAGCAGTAAGGCTATTGGCCTGCCTCCGGGAACACGAATCACCCCCGCGCCGGCTGGGTCGCCCTGCAGGCGAAACATGGCGCCAAACAGGAACAGGTAGGGCAGGAAGTAGGTGATGATGCCCATGCTCACCAGCACGTCGTAGGCGCCTTTCACGCTGGTGCCCGCCTGTCCCAAGAACACAAACAGCACGCCGCAGCCCGCCTGCAAAATCAAGGCTACGTAAGGCGTCTTCCACCGCGGATGCAGTTTGCCAAAAAGGGGTGGCAGAAAGCGGTCCAGGCCGGCCACAAATGGCAGGCGTGCCACCGCTGCCAGGTACGCGCCTGCCGCCCCCAGGTTGCTGAGCGCAATAAAGCCGGCAGCCACCGGTATAACCCAGAAAACTCCCACCCGTTCCGCCGTCTTGGTGATGGCCTGCATCAATCCTTGCAGGTCGCTTACCTGGTCGTGCGGCAGCGCCAGCAGCACACCCACCGTTCCCATTACGTAACAAAAGGTTACCACCAGGCCGGCGGTGAAAAGCGCCCAGGGCACCGTGCGTCGCGTGTTTTTGATCTCCTCACCCATAAAGGACGCGGTTTCGCAGCCGCCGAAAGCAAACGTCAGCGTTGACCAGAAAATCATGTCTCTGAGGTGAGTGCTGGGGATCATGGCTCGCGCGCTGAACGACGTGGCCGACCCAAAGCGGTGCCAGGCCAACAAGCCCATGCCCACGATAATCACGACCGGCAGCCACATGGCCAGCGCGCCCACATTGTGCAGCCACTTGCCTACGTCCAACCCCACCACATTCATGATGGTCACCAGCGCCAGAGTCGCGATGGAGAAAATGATGTAGAAGTGAGCACTGTTCGCCAGATAGTTCCACCGGTTTCCGCGCATGTACAACGCATTGCTGGCGGCGAAGTAGAGCACCGCGGGGAAATACGGCAGGTTACTGGTCCAGTAAATCCAGGCGCACATGAAGCCGCCAAAATCGCCGAAGGCGCGCTTGCTCCACACGTAAAGTCCGCCTTCCTGCGGATAGCGCGACGAAAGTTCAATTACCGAAAGGGCCAGCGGCGTGTAGAACGTGAGCCACGCCCCGAACCAGATAATCACCGCGCTCGGGCCGGCGCTGGCGGCGGTGGCTATCCAGCGCAGGCTTATGCCGGTCACAACGTAAAACAGCACCAGGTCCACCGCTCCCATCACCCGCTTAGGGCGCGCAACCCCATTGCCGTCGCTGCGGGACGCGGGAACCAGCGGGCTTTTAGCTGGAGCGGTAGCGCCCCGGGGAGGATTGGTGGCGGTCATCAGGCCGTCTATGGTGCACTAATCGTGGCGCAAAAAGAAGCCGGAATTGGGCTTACTTTTCGACTGCGTTTAATTTTTGACTATGCCGGCCGGCATTAACTCCAATGACTGACCTTTCGGGCGTGATAGAAGAATATATGGACTGGAAGAAGGAAATACTGGCCGCGGAGCAGCGTATCCGTCCGCATGTGCTGGACACGCCGCTCGAGCGCTCGCACTACCTCAGCCAGGCGGGAGGAGCGGAGGTCTGGCTCAAACTTGAGCATTTGCAGCATACCGGCTCATTCAAGCTGCGCGGGGCCATGAACAAGCTGCTGTCGCTTTCGCCCCAGCAGCTGGAGCGTGGCGTAATCGCGGCCTCCACCGGCAATCACGGCATGGCGGTTTCCTATGCTGCCCGCAAGCTGGGTGCCAAGGCCACCATTTATATGAAGGAAGGCACGCTGGCGGAAAAGGTGGAGCTCATCCGCTCACTGGGCGGCGCCACCGTTTTTCACGGGGCAAACCCCGTTCACGCAGAAAGCAAAGCGCACGATGTTTCGCGGCAAATGGGACAGGTGTTCATTTCGCCCTACAACGATCAGCAGGTTATCGCCGGGCAAGGCACGCTGGGGGTGGAACTGGCCCGCCAGTTGCCGGAACTGGATGCGGTGTTCATCTCCGTGGGCGGCGGCGGGCTGATTTCCGGTATTGGCAGCTATCTGAAGGCGGCGAACAAGAAAGTGGAGATTGTGGCCTGCTGGCCGGAGAATTCGCGCGTCATGTACGAATGCATGAAGGCCGGGCGGGTGATTGAATTTCCCGAGAAGGAGACCCTGTCCGACAGCACGGCTGGCGGGGTGGAAGAAGGCGCCATCACGCTGGAACTCTGCCGCAGTCTGATTGACGAATGCGTCCTGGTCTCAGAGGCGGACATTCTCGCCGCTATGAAGCTGATCCTCGAGAAAGAGCGCTGGCTGGTGGAAGGCGCGGCCGCGCTGCCTGTGGCCGCTTACCTTCAGCAGGCGAAGGAGTACCAAGGCAAGAATGTCGCGATTCTTCTTTGCGGGCGGAATATTCCGTTCAAGAAGCTGAAGTCCGTGTTAACCAGCTAGCATCTGGAACTCGGCGCCGAATAAACCGGCACCACACATTGCTAAGTGCTAAATGCTAAATGTCAACACCTAGCCGGTTGCCCGTTTGCCCGCCGCCTTTGCTCCGAAGCTCGCCACCAGTTCATCCAGCTTGCTGAAAATCCGCGAATTGTCCTGCGCCGGATAGCTGCGCAGTTTCTCCCGGTATTCGTCCAGATTGAAGAGGAACGATTCAATCCGCTCCTTGTTTAGGTCCTCCCAGTAAGCTCCGTATCCCATCTTCTGTATGTAGTAAGCGTTGAACACCTGCTCGAATTGCCGTTTCAGAGGCCACGCCAGGTAGGGCTTGCGCAGGTGCAGAGCTTCGCTAATCAGGGAGAATCCCGAGTTCGCCAGTACCGCCTTGCATCCTGCCAGGTCTGCCAAAAAGCCGTCCAGGCTGGGATTGCGCAAAAGCAGGTTGCCGTCTTCGCCTTCGCCCTCAAATCCATAGCAAAGGAAACGCTGCCGAATGCGTTTGAGCAATCCGGCCAGCTCCAGCGACGGCGAAGTCACATACACCAGCACATAATCGTCGGTTGTGGCCCGGGCCTGCAGCACTTCCTGGCGAAGAATGGGCGGGAACAGGAACGTGTCCCTGCGCCGCAATGGTGCTTCGAAAAACGAGATGACCAGGTAAGCATCGCACCCGTGCGTCATAAGGCGGGTTACCAGTTTGGCTGCGGCTGCGTCCTTGCGGTATTCGCGGGGGAATGAAATCTCCGCCCGCGTCAGCAGGTGCTGGTTGTCAATGGAAATCACAGGCAGGCCAGCACGATGTGCGACGTGGCAGGTCAGAGGCTCAAAATCGGTGACCACAAGGTTAATCCTCCACTGCTCTGCCAACCGTGTTAGCTGCCTGATGCTTTTGGCCGCCCGCGGCGCCTTCAGCAGGTTGCCCAAAATTGTTTTGCGGTAGCGCACGCGATTGCGCACATAGGCCAGTCGCAAGCCATAACTTTCTGTGACCTCGAACTCCGATTTCAGATTGCGCAAGCCGCGATCGAAGGAGACCACGTGTACGCTGTGGCCCTGCCGTTGCAGGTGCGTAATCATTTCCTTGGCGCGCGTGGAGTGCCCCGAGCCTTCGCCGTTGACGCCATAAAGAATGTTGGCCATGAGGTAAGCTGATTGTAGGAGGAAGGGGGAGTTGAAAGCTATTAAGAATGACGTGGCCACAGGCGCCCTCGCCTGTGCGGACAGCTTGCTTTGGTCGGGATCTACCGACCGGCGCCGGCAACTGCCGCAGCAGCTTTCTGCGGCGCCAGGGAAGCGATCGCCTCCATCAGCTTTTCCGGCGTATAGGGCGAATCAATTTCCTTGTCTACGCTGGGATGCCCGTGCGTCGAGTGCAGCACCAGCACCTTGGTCGCCTGGTTCGCCTTCTTCACCATGTAGGGTAGATGATGGCGGTCGTTCTTGCTGAGCGTGTCGCCCAGAATTACCAGGTCGTAGGTCTTGCGCCGCACCGACTCCTCCACCGCTTTGCGGCCCGTTACCTGGTCCACCGCGTGCCCGGCCTTCTGAATCTGGGAGCCCTGCGAGGCAAGAAGTTCAAGATCGTCTTCGGCGTAAAGAATGGAAAGCTGCGCTGCTTTTGACATGGCTTGGTTTCTGGAACGTCTCCGGAGGGCACAGTACCAAGCGCGCACCACCTCGGAAACGTCACCAAAGACCAAGCCCCGCGGGGCTTTCGCAACCTCGCAGAACAGCAGTACTTACAGATATTTCAGCGTGTCGGCAATCAGCTTGTGCGTGCCCTGATAAGAATCCCCCGCCCCTTCCCACTCCATCGAGCAATACCCGCGGAACCCGCTGGCTTTCAGGATGCCGAACGTCTTGGGAATGTCAATGCGGTACACCTTCCCGCCGTCGCCCACCTCCGAATCCTTCACATGGCAGATGTTGTAGGCGTGCCCGAACATGGCCGTCACCGCTTTGTAGTCGAAATCGGCGTTGCCGCCCATCATGGAGTTGCAGAAGTCAGGCAGAGCATGCAACCACGGGCTGTTCACCTTCTTGATCACATGGACGAGGAAGAACGCATCCTCGCTTACCAGGTCATCGTTTTCCAGGTTGACCACCACGTTCTTCGCGGCCGCATACTTCACCACCTGGCCCAGCGACTCCGCAGTTCGCGCCACGTCGGGCTTGGCGTTCTTCACGCCGCCGATATGGTTGCGAATGCTGGGCGAACCCACCTTCACGGCAATGTCCACCCACTTCTTGCCCAGGTCTATGGCCTTCTGCCGCACGGCCGGGTCAGGATCGTAATAGCTTTCCTCGCCTCCCATCGGGATATCCACAATGTGGCAGCCCGCCTTCCGCACCGCCTCGCGAAACCGGCCCAGGTAGCCGGCGTCGGTGGAGGCGAAATGCTGGCCCAGGGGCTCGATATTGTTGACCTTGAATTCCTTCACCACCATGGCCGGAAATTCCAGCAGAGTCATGCCCGGCTTGCTGCGGTCGCGGTAGCTGTTGGTTGGACTGTCAATCCAAAAGCGAAACGGCCAAGACGCTACCGAAACGCGCTCGCGCGGTGCTGTGCGAAACGTCATGTGCGGGCCGCGCGCCGCAGCTTCCAGCCTGCCACCCAGAACCTCCGGCACCGTCGCGCACGCCGAGGCGGCGGCCGCCACACCGAGTGAATTCTTAAGAAATGACCGCCGTGAAAGAGGGCTCATCGAGTTCTCCAGAAAAAGAATGCTTGCGCTAAAGCAGTATTTCACAGGCAGTGGTCAGGAGTCAGTACCAGCAAGTTCGAATTGCGTCCTCGCACCACCGCAGCTCCCCGGAAGACGGAGGCGCGGAAGGCTCGTGCGCCGCACCCAATGTTCGCCAAAGAAATTGCTCCGCCAGCGTCAAACGACCAGATCAGGTAAGCTGTTTCGCTCACTATGCGACTGCGCGAAAAGGTAGCTCTCATCACCGGCGGCACGTCAGGCATTGGCGAGGCCACCGCCGTGCTCTTTTCCCAGGAAGGCGCGCGCGTGGCTATTACCGGCCGCAGCGTGGAACGCGGGCAGAAGGTGGCGGACAGAATCAAAGCCGCCGGCGGGCGAGCTCTTTTTCTGGAATGCGATGTCCGCTTTGCCGACCACTGCCGCCGCGCCGTGGACGAAACCCTGAAGGCGTTTGGCCGCTTCGACATACTCTTCAACAACGCCGGCGTCTACTACCCGCACACAGCGCTCGACTGCACCGAGGAAGAATGGGATCTGCAGATGGACATCAACCTCAAGGGCGCCTTCCTCATGTCGAAGTATGCCCTCCCTGGCATGATTGCCCAGGGTAGCGGCGTCATCATCAACAACAGCTCGGGATGGGGCCTGGTGGGCGGCGACGCCGCCGTGGCCTACTGCGCCTCCAAAGGCGGCATGGTCCTGCTCACCAAGGCCATGGCCATTGACCATGGCCGCCAGGGCATTCGCGTCAACTGCATCTGCCCGGGCGACGTGGATACGCCCCTGCTCCCCGAAGATGCCCGCATACGCGGCTTGAAGTGGCAGGACTACCTGGCCGGCGCCGCCAATCGTCCTATGGGACGTATCGGGACACCTGAAGAAATCGCCAGGGCCGTACTCTTTCTCGCCAGCGACGACTCTTCTTTTATCACCGGTGCGGCCCTTGCGGTGGACGGTGGCGGTACCGCGGATTGAAAACACCAGGAGTCGGCGGATGGAGGGACTATGGAGATTGTTGCGTGTTCATCGCGGGACGCCTCGCAACCCGCTGACCAGAAGAGTCTGGGGCAAGCCACTGAGCACAAATAACTTAGAGAACACTAAAATTTACTATTGACCTATTTAGCAAAATAGCTAAATATATAGACGTGAACTCGATTTCGCGGGTGTTCAAAGCCCTGGCCGATCCCACGCGCCGCCAGATCCTGCAGGAACTGAAGCGGTCAGAAATGGCGGCAGGCGAAATTGGCGCCCGCTTTGAGATTTCCGGACCCTCCATTTCGCGCCATCTCGCCATCCTCAAATCAGCGGAACTGGTCAGCGATCGCCGCTCGGGCAATCACATTCTTTACCGCCTGGAGCCGCACAACTTGGCCAACGCGGTAGGCGATTTTCTGAGCGCGATTTGTTCCACTCAAGTGATGCAGCAGCGAAAAATCCGCAGCAGGAGGCGAACATGAAGATCGCGATTACAGGCGCTTCAGGATTTGTAGGCAGCCATCTGGCGCAGGCACTGCTGGCGCGCGAGCACGACGTTGTGGCCGTCGCCAGGGGCTTTCGCAAAAATGAACTGGAGCTGAACTCTCCAAGGCTGACGTGGTGCGCCAGCGACTTGAGCGATGCCGGGCAACTGGCCCAGGCTTTCAAAGGCTGCGATGCGGTTGCGCACTGCGCCGGAATCAACCGCGAAATTGGCGACCAGACCTACACGAAGGTTCACATTCGCGGTACGAAAAATGTTGTGGACGCAGCTCACACGGCGGGTGTGCCCAAAATTGCCATGCTCAGCTTCCTGCGTGCGCGTCCGAACTGCGGCTCGGCGTACCATGAATCGAAGTGGGCTGCGGAAGAAATGTTGCGAACTTCGGGCCTGAACTACACCGTCATCAAGGCGGGAATGATTTATGGCCTGGGTGATCACATGCTCGACCATCTGACCAAGAGCCTCAACACGCTGCCGATCTTTGCCACCGTCGGCCTGCGAGAGCGGCCGATTCGCCCATTGGCGATCGCAGATCTTGTTCGCCTGTTGTGTGCCGCACTGGCTGAGGGCAGCATGAGCCGAAGCACGGTCGCGGTTATGGGCCCGGAAGAACTGCGCCTGAGCGAAGCCGCGCGGCGCGTTGCGCGCCTGCTCGGCAGGCGCGTTTACGTGTTCCCTGCTCCCGTGTGGTTCCACCGCATATTCGCGCGCGTGCTGGAGCTGGCGATGAAAGTCCCGCTGGTGGCGGCAGCGCAGGTACGCATCCTGGAGGAGGGCGTAGTTGCGCCCGAACCGCCGGCGCCCGCGCCTCCACCAGAACTCGCGCCCCGGCTCTACTTTACCGACGAGCAGATTCGCCGGGGCTTGCCCCATCGCCTGAAGTTCGGTTTGGCCGATCTGCGCTGCTGCGCGTCCTGAGCCTTCGCGAAGCAACTACAATCACCTCAGTCCTTCGCCAGGCGCGAGCCTCAATGCGCCCTCTGCGAGCTGAAGAACAAGAAAAAGTTCGAACCTACTTCGACCGCGCGGTGAGCAGCCTCGACTTCATCCATGACTTTTTGCTGACGTAATACCGCTGCTGCCGTCCGCGGCCGGCCAGTCGCTTTGGCTCATTACCAGAACGGGGACAAACTTCCTCGCGCCGGATTCACGCAGATGAACGCGGAGTCTATCGAATGGTTGTTTGATTGGTAATTGAAGGCCCTTAAGCAGACGTCCCTGCTGTACGCGGACTGATTAAGGTTTTGGACCTCCGACCACTGCGGCCAGAATTCCCTGAAATAACAGTGCTAATGCGAACCCTGCTGGGGTCTCTCGACTCAGGCGTGCGCCTTCGCTCGCGATGACAGCGGAATGAATCTACTGGTTTTTGAATTACTCAATTTCCCGATTACACAATTACTCAATGAGATCAGGCGCTGACCAGAGAGCCGATTTTTTCTCCGGTAAGCACACGCTTGATGTTTCCGCGATGGTTGAGGTTGAAAATGATAATGGGCAGATTGTTGTCCTTGCACAGGCTGATGGCGGTGGAGTCCATTACCTGCAATCCCTTCTTCAGCACGTCCATATAGCTGATCTGGTCGAACATCTTGGCGTCTTTCACCAGCACCGGGTCAGCGTCGTAAATGCCGTCCACCTTGGTGGCCTTCAGGATCACGTCAGCCTTGATCTCCATGGCACGCAATGAAGCTGCGGTGTCAGTGGAGAAATATGGATTTCCGGTGCCGGCGGCAAAGACAATCAAGCGGCCCTTTTCCAGGTGGCGCATGGCGCGGCGGCGAATGAATGGCTCGGCTACCTGGTTCATCTCAATCGCCGACATGACGCGAGTGTAAACGCCGTGTTTTTCCAGAGCGTCCTGCAGGGCCAGGGCATTGATCACGGTCGCAAGCATGCCCATGTGATCGGCGGAAACACGGTCCATGTCGCGGGCCTGCTCAGCCACGCCGCGGAAGAAGTTGCCTCCACCCACCACCACCGCGATCTGCACGCCCAGAGCATGAACTTCTTGCAGTTCAGCGGCGATTTCCTGCACGCGCAGGCTATCCACACCGAAGCCCTGGCCGGCAGCCAAGGCCTCGCCGGAGAGCTTGAGCAGGATACGCTTGAAGACTGGGTTGGAAACGGACATTTGTAAGAAAGAGTTTGCACTACAGGTTTCAAAGTTTCAAGGTTTCAGAGTTTCTGAGCAGTTGCATGAAACCTTGAAACCTGCGAAACTTTGAAACCTTTATTCCGCTTTCTGTTCACCCTTGCTGATGGCGATGGTCTCGCCGGCGTCGCCCACCTTGAAGCGGGCAAAGCGGCGCACCGAGATGTTCTCGCCCAGTTTGCCGATCTTAGAGGCGATGAGCTGGGAGATGTTGACGGTCTGGTCCTTGATAAAGGGCTGCTCGTAGAGGCAAACCTCCTCGTAGAACTTGCCCATCTTGCCCTCGACGATACGCTCTACCACGTTATCGGGCTTGCCGGTAGCCTTGGCCTGGGCGCGGTAAATCTCTTTCTCGCGCTCGTAAGCCTCCGGGCTAACGTCCTCGCGGCGGATGAACTTGGGATCGCTGGCGGCAATGTGCATGGCGATGTCGTGCACCAGTTCCTTGAAGTCGTCGGTGCGGGCGACAAAGTCACTCTCGCAGTTGACCTCCACCAGCACACCGATTTTGCCGCCGGCATGGATGTAGCTGGCAACCGAGCCTTCGCTGGTGACCCGGGTGGCCTTCTTCTGCATGGAGGCCATGCCCTTCTTGCGCAGGATAATCACCGCCTGCTCAAGGTCGCCCTTGGCCTCGGTCAGCGCCTGCTTGCAGTCCATCATAGGGGCTCCGGTCTTTTCGCGGAGGTCCTTAACCTGGGAAGCGGAAATATTTGCAGTAGTAGTGCTCATATCAGACTTCTTCTCCTCAACTTTACAGGGCCCGTTGTGACCGTCTGGCAGCGAACAACCGCGGGTCTTTTGGCAACGCCCGGGCTGCTTGTCCTCCGGCATTACCGCAACTACCGGCATGAATACCCTTCACACAAAACAACCCGCGCGGAAGCAGCGCACGCGGGTCGGATCTTGACGGGTTTCAAGGTTTCCCACGTTTCAAGGTTTCAACGAGGCAGACGCATGGAAACTTTGAAACCTTGAAACTCTGAAACTTTAATACGTGTGCTGGCTCTCAACCTGCGGCACTTCCTCCGCAGATGTTTCCTTGGCAGCCTCGGGGCGCTTGCGGGTGCCGCCGCCCAACACGTCTTCCATGCTGATGTCCTCGGCTGTGGCCTCGGCGCCTTCTTGGGTTCCTCCGGCCGGGGCAGCACTTTGGCCTTCGGCAGCAGCCGCTTCGGCGGCATATTGCGCGGCGCTCAACTCGGCAGCCTGCTTGTCGCTGGCAGCCTGGGCGCCTTCGATAACGGAATCCGCGACCTTGGAAGCGAACAGGCGGATGGCGCGCAGCGCATCGTCGTTGCCCGGGATAACGTAATCCACTTCGCTGGGATCGCAGTTTGTGTCCACCACCGCTACCACCGGGATGCCCAGCTTGCGGGCCTCGCGTACCGCGATCTGTTCCTTGTTGGAATCAATCACAAAAATCGCGTCGGGCAGGCGGTTGAGTTCTTTGATGCCGGCCAGGTTGGCCTGCAGGTGCTTGCGCTCGCGCTCCAGCTTGATAACTTCCTTCTTGGGCAGCAACTCGTACCGGCCATCGGTGGCCATGTCGTCCAGTTCTTTGAGCCGCTTGATGGATTTCTGAATGGTGGCCCAGTTGGTGAGCAGGCCGCCCAGCCAGCGCTGGTTCACGTAGTACATGCTGCAGCGCTGCGCTTCTTCGGCGATAGCGTCCTGCGCCTGGCGCTTGGTGCCCACAAATAGCAGAATTCTGCCTTCGGCGGTCAGGTCCTGCACGAACTTCGACGCTTCCTTGAACATCTTGAGCGTCTTCTGCAGGTCAATGATGTAAATGCCGTTGCGCTCCCCGAAGATGAACTCCTTCATCTTGGGATTCCAGCGCTTGGTCTGGTGCCCGAAGTGGACGCCCGCTTCGAGCAACTCC
>DATEGI010000118.1:0-7245 GCA_035280205.1 Terriglobales bacterium
TGACTCCTGACTCCTGACTCCTGACTCCTGACTCCTGACTCCTGACTCCTGACTCCTGACTCCTGACTCCTGACTCCTGACTCCTGACTCCTGACTCCTGACTCCTGACTCCCGACCTGCAGTAGAATATCCCCATGGCCGTACGCCGTTGGGCCTCGATGATCGCGCTTGCCCTGGGAATGGCCTTCCCCGTCTGGGCGCAGCAGCAATCACAGTCCAGCCAGCAATCGCAGTCGTCCGATCAGAACAAGACTTCCACCCAGGACCTGCCCTCCGCCCCGTTGCCGCAGCCCACCGCCGGTCAGAAGAAGCCGGAGAAACTTCCCACTACGCCGCCGCCACCGCCCACTCCGCCACCTTCGGAACCTGGCCCTTATGGGCCCAACGGGCCTTCATCCGCTTCGGAGCCGCCGCGAGCCACGCCTCCCGAAACACCCGGCACTAGCACAAGCAAGGACGACAAGGTAGACATCAGCCCTCCCGCCAATGACGCCAAAGCTCACCCCAACGCCGGGATGGACAATCCGGACATTGGCGAGTTCCATCCCTTCGACCCGCACCGCGCGGCCAAGGATGTGGAGGTGGGCGACTTCTACTTCAAGCAGCACAACTACCGTGCCGCTATCTCCCGCTACCGCGAGGCGCTGCTCTACAAGCCCAACGATGCCATCGCTACTTTTAGCCTGGCGGATGCGCTGGAGAAGTCCGGCGACCTGCAGGAAGCCGCCCAGAATTACCGCGCCTACCTGAAAATCCTGCCCAATGGCCCCAAAGCCAGGGACAGCCACAAGGCGCTGGAGCGCCTGCAGGCAAAGGGTGCTGTAGCCACGAAACCCGCGAAGGCGGCTACTGCAGCCAAGCCCAAGACTGATAACTGACAACTGACAACTGACAACTGCTTCCTACTTCTCCACCCTCAGAAACTCACCGCTGCTCGCATTCACCGCCACCCGCAGCCGCGCGTCGTCCGGACCCGTGCCGTAAATCACGTGCCAGATGAGCATGTTCTCCCGCGGATCCCAGTTGCAGACGTACACCACCGGCTGCTGGGCATCTTTCTTCAGCAGTTTGTCCCCGCCGTGCTTCTGCGCGACCTCGAATGCTTTGTCCGTATCAATTTTAAGAAAACCGATGTCGAACACCTGGGTGGAGCTGTTGGAAGGATTGTAGCTGTCTTCCACACCGGGAGAGATGCCGGGCGTGGGGGCATCATCAGCGTCCAGTCCCGACCAGGTGTAGGGTTTAATGGATCGGCGCATGGCGGAACCGAAACCTGCTCGCCATATTCCCGATTTGCCGTCATGCCCAATGGATTCCTTGCTCAGCTGCGACATAATCTGGTAGGGACGAGCGTCCCCAGCCCAGCCATGCGCCGCTATGTAGAGCCGCTGAAAGGCCATTCGTCCAGTGCTCAGTTCGGCCTGCTTGGGCGCGGGCTTGGCCGGCGCCTGCTCCGCCGTCTTGGTCGGCTGCGAGGAGCACCCCGCCAATATCACCAGCGAAAATAAGCCTGTCAGCAGCTTTTTCATCTCTGCCATCCTGTCAAATGTTTTGCAACCGGGAACGTACCGCACATTCTAAACGAAAGACAAGCCATGCACAGCTACCTGCAGCGAGTCCAGAAAGCGATTGACGATGCCGTCTGCGATTTAAGCCTGGAGCAGTTGGCCTGGCGCCGGGAAGGGAAATGGAGCGCGGCCGATATTCTGGAGCATCTTTCACTCAGTTACAGCGGTACGGCCAAAGCAATGCAGCGCTGCATTCAAGCCGGGCGGCCCAGCGCTACTGCGCCCACGTGGCGGGACCGGATGTTTACATTTGTGGTTACCGGGATGCGTTATATGCCCAGCGGCAGGCAGGCGCCTTCGATGGTAATTCCCCAGGGCGTGGCGCCGGCAACGGTACTGACTGAGATGCAGCGGAACCTGGCCGCGGCCGACGACGCCATCAGCCGCTGCGAAGCCCAGTTCGGGACTCGCACCATGGTTGCCAATCACCCCATCCTCGGCCCGCTCACCGCTCAGCAATGGCGAATCTTGCACTTGGTGCACGCCCGTCATCACATGAAACAAATCGCGCGTATTCGTGAGGAAATTGCCGCTGCGACAAAGAGTGCGGCGCGGCTGGCCTGAGCTTTATTTCTTTCGCGCCGCCTGACTGCCTGACACCTGGGTCAGAACTTTGTGCGCGGTTTCCGCTCCGTAAACCGGCAGCGTGGCGTCCGCCAGCACGCCAACCTGCTTGAGCACCGAAGCCTGGTCCCAGTAGACGCGCTCAAAGGCGACCTTGCCCTCGCGGAACCCCACAATCGCCACCAGCGGCACCTCTACCCGGCGGTTCGTGGGCGCAATGCCGGGCAGCATCCAGGGCATCTCCTGGGTGTGCGTGAAAGAAAAGATCATCTCGTCCACCAGTTGGTTCTCGCCCACCGTGCGCGACACTGGGGTCATGGTCGTGTCCGGCGGCATGCAGGGTATGAATTTCTTTCCATAGAACTCGCGCAGGCCCGCCTTGCCTGCGGCGCCGGTCATCACTGGGATATGGTTCACGTAGCCGTCTTCAACCATGGTGGCCAGCGTGGCGTCCAGGTTCTGTGTTTGGAATTCGTGCTTGGTGTGTTCTTCCCAGATGCGGGCAAGGTCTGCAGGCTTCATGCCCGCGATTTTAGCCGACCGTCGCCGTGCTATTCGATGATTTCCAGGGTAAACCGCCGTTTCAGCTTCATACCCGCGGCTCCGAGGATGGTGCGTATGGAACGAGCGGTGCGCCCTTGCTTTCCGATCACCTTGCCGAGGTCTTCGGGGGCTACACTTAACTCCAGGACGACCACTTGCTCGCCGCGCACAGCTTGCACCGTCACCTTGTCCGGAACGTCAACCAGACTATAAGCAATTCGCTCCACCAGGAGCCGGATGTGCTCATCCGTTTCGCCAACTGCCATCGTTTGTCCATTGCCGGGCTGCTGCGGGGTTGGATACTCTTGCCCTGGGGCGGTACCAGTATTGCTGATCATCGTCGTTTCCTGTCGAAGGGGGCTGGTTTAACGGATTTCAGGCCGCAGCACGTGCCCCTTTGGCTATGGCCGAGTCTGTAACTCTGTCAATTACTTGCAGCAGGCCGTCCAGAGGTTCGCTCCGCATCACGTATTCATCCACCAGCCAGAGAACACGCTCCGGCACGTCGGAGTAGGCCGAAAGAAGAACTATCCGCTGGTGGGGAAACTTGCGCTTGATAAGCCATGCCATCGCCTCCGCGTCCATCCCCGCCGACTTGTATTCCAGTATCACGGCGGCAACGGCCAGGGTTTCCAACTGCGCCAGAGCAGTTGGCGCGTCGCTTGCCGTCACCACCGAAAAGCCGTGGTCTTCCAGCATGGCCTGGCGAAGCTGCAGAAGTAATGGGCGATCATCTACGCACAACAGTGTCGGCTGCGACATTGTGGTTCTCCTGTTGGCAAAGGGCAAGCTCCAATCTATCGGTGAGCTGTACTCGATCAAGCTTCTACCCGGGTTCTTGCATGCGGGTAAGGAGTTCTCTGGTGGGTGAGGGAACTGCCACTAATACTCGCAAGGAGAATCTGAAAGGATAGTAGTTTCGATTCAGCATGCAGTCAATCACAAAATTCGTCGTGGTATCAGCTGATATCTGTTGTGATATCGGAATGATAACAAGACCCCCTCCTGGGAGTGAGACTCTAACCGCTTTCTCATTAAGCAGATAGAAAGATTATCGGCGAGACTGGCGTGTGCGTGCATATTGCGGACGTGTTTTCAAAGGAGTCGTGTCTCAGTCACACCACGGATCCTATCTATTTGTTCTTCTCTTTCTTTTTGTATGAATCTGCTTTCGTTTACAGTTTGTGATTCTGAGGATTCGTCTGCCACATTGACCTCACCAACATCGCCGATCCCCTGGTCAATTCCCGCCAGCCAAATGTGCGGATTCTCCCCCGACTCCAACTATCCACTTTGCCCAACTGCCTCGCAGCGCCTTTAATGAAGAGGGTACCGCACATTTGATCGCCCTCACTGTCGCAGGGTGCCCCACATTTGGCCGCACCTCTGCCGCTGCTTGCAGTCAATTTCTGGCGGCCAAATGTGGGGATTTTGATAACCGCCAATGAAACTTGACCGCCTCGACCTGGCCATCATTGCGATCTACCTGGCGGGCATCACCCTCTTTGGCTTGCGCTTCCGCAAGAAGCAGCGTTCACTCCGCGACTACTTCCTGGCTGACCGCACCATCCCCTGGTGGGCGATTGCGCTTTCCATCGTCGCCGCCGAAACCAGCACCCTCACCATCATCAGTATTCCCGGCCTCGCCTACGACACCAACATGGCCTTCCTGCAGGTGGTGTTTGGCTATCTCGTCGCCCGCGTCATCATCTGCATCATTTTCATCCCCGCGTACTTCCGCGGCGAGATGTACACCGCCTACCAGCTCATTGAGCGTCGCTTCGGGCCCCATCTGCGCTCCCTGGCCGCCGGCCTGTTCCTGATCACCCGCGCCGCCGCCGAGGGCGTGCGCGTCTTCGCCGTTTCCATTGTCGTGGCCATCGCTATTGGAACCGGCGAAATTGCTTCCATTGCTATCATCACTCTGCTCACGCTGATCTACACCTTCGAAGGCGGCATGGCCGCCGTCATCTGGACCGACGTTATCCAGATGATCATCTACATTGGCGGCACCATGGTCGGCTTCGTCACCCTGCTGCACCTGGTTCCCGGCGGCTGGAACACGATCCACTCGGCCGCCTCCGCCGCCGGCAAGCTCCGCATCTTCGACTTCACCCCTACTTTCTCCCGCACCTACACCTTCTGGGCAGGCTTGATCGGCGGCACCTTCCTCACCACCGCCAGCCACGGCACCGACCAGCTCATGGTCCAGCGCCTGCTCTCCGCCAAAAATAGAACGGAGTCGCAAGGCGCGCTGCTGGCCAGCGGCGTCTTCATCTTTGTGCAGTTCGCGCTCTTTCTGCTGGTGGGCGTGGCGCTATTCGTTTTCTACCACCACTTCCCGCCGCTTACGCCCTTCACTCGCTCCGACCGCATCTTCCCCACGTTTATCGTGCTCGACATGCCGCGCGGCATCTCCGGCCTGCTGATCGCCGCCATTCTCGCCGCCGCCATGTCCAACCTCAGCGCCGCCCTCAACTCGCTTTCTTCCAGCTCCATCGTGGATTTTTACCTGCGCCGCCGCCCCGAAGCTTCGGAAAGCCGGCGCCTAGCGGTTTCGCGCGCTTCGACGTTTGTCTGGGCGCTGGTGCTGTTTGGGCTGGCCATGCTGTCCCAGCGCGGCGGCCGCGTGGTTGAAGTCGGGCTCTCCATCGCTTCCGTCGCTTACGGCGCCCTGCTGGGAATCTTCCTGCTTGGCTTGTTGACCAAGCGCGCTAACGAACGTGGCGCAATGGTGGGCATGGCCTGCGGCTTCGCCGTCGAATTGTGGATCTGGCTGGGCACCAAGGTCCCCTGGACCTGGTATGTGGTGATTGGCACTGCCGTCACTTTCACAATCGGCTATATTGCCAGCAGTCTGGCGGGAGAGCCTGCGCCCGTATCAGCTATGGGCCCCATTAGCGAGTGAGCTGCGGAACGGTACAGAGAGCCCTGCGCTTGTGTGGAAGCACCCGGCTTTAGCCGGGTGAACACTAGTTTCCTTTAATTTGCTTTCCGAGCGGACTTCAGTCCGCGAGGAATCTAAACCATGCCGCCAACCGTCGCCAAAAACGCCGCCGCTCCCGACCTGGCTCGCGACCTCAAGGTCAGCCACGCCGCCGCCATCGTGGTCGGCACCATCATCGGCAGCGGCATCTTCCTGGTTCCCAAGGAAATGATGCAGGCGGTCGGCTCCGCTCACCTCGTTTATCTGGCCTGGATAGTGGGCGGCCTGCTCTCGTTCTTTGGCGCGCTCACCTACTCCGAACTCGCGGCCATGAAGCCCCAGGCCGGCGGCGAATACGTTTACATGCGCGACGGCTACGGCCCGCTCGGCGGCTTCCTCTACGCCTGGACCTACTTCGTTCTGGCCAAGCCCGGCTCCATGGCCACCATTGCCATCGGCCTGGTGCGCATCCTTGGCACCTTCAGCTTTCTTGCCATTCTTCCCCGGCCGATGTTCACCCGTCCCTTCCTCGTCACCTGGGGACAGCTGGTCGCCATCGCCTCCGTGGTTTTCATCTCCTTCATCAACTACATCGGCGTGAAGAAAGCGGGCGAGTTCCAGCTGTTTTTCACTTTACTGAAGGTCGCCATCATTCTGGCCATCGTGGGCGTGGGATTTGCCTATGTGCATGGCGATTTTGCGAACTTTGCCACGCGCTACCTGGGCGCGCGTGGTGGCTTTGCCGGATTCATGGTCGCCCTCATCGCCGCGCTCTGGGCTTACGACGGCTGGAACCTGGTGACCACCGTGGCTGGCGAAATCAAGCAGCCACAGCGCAGCCTCCCCATCGCTCTCATTGCCGGCGTCGCCATCGTTGCGGCGCTCTACATGCTGCTCAACGCCGCCGTGCAGTACGTCATGCCCGCCGCCGCCGTCGCCGCCTCGCCCCGCCCCGCCTCGGACGCCATGCAACTGGCCATGGGCGCGGCCGGAGCGGCCATCGTCTCCGCCGGCATGGCAATCTCCATGCTCGTCACCCTCAACGGGAGCACCATGACCGGCGCCCGCGTGCCCTTCGCCCTGGCCCGCGACCGCTACTTCTTCCAGGGCCTCGCCCGCGTACACCCACGCTTTCACACCCCTTCGGCGGCGCTGGTAGTCCAGGCCATCCTGGCGATTATCTTTTTGCTTTTTGCGGGAAGCTTTCAGGAACTGTTTTCGGTGACGCTCTTTGGCGAGTGGCTGTTCTACATGCTGGTGACCAGCACTGTTTTTATCTTCCGCGTCCGCGAGCCCAACGCCGACCGTTCCTACAAAACCTGGGGATATCCGGTGGTACCGGCGCTGTTTATCGTCGCCTCCGCTGTCCTGCTCTATTACACCTTCAGCGCCAACCTGCGAAACTCATTCGTGGGCTCAGCCCTCATCCTCGCCGGCGTGCCCGTCTTCTACGCCTTCCAGCGCCGCCGGTCCGCGGTGGTCCAGTCAACGCGATGACCCACTAAGCCGGCTCTTGGCTTGACTGGGCAGTTCAACCCGGGCTTTACCCGTCCTCCCCAGCGCAAAAGCATTACCCGTGAATGCAAAAGTCTGCAGCTTGTCGCCCTAAGGTATCTGCGATATCCTCACCCACCACTTGGGGAG